>NZ_JBKGGU010000004.1:0-308664 GCF_052042015.1 Pseudomonas sp. SMV71
CCACGGGGGTTAGTCCGGATCCGCATCAGTGCGGGAAGGGCGGCTTAGTTGACTTGCCAACCCCCACCCAACGCCTTGTACAACGCCACGCTCGCCTGGACCCGTGCCAGGCGCAGTTGCACATTCATATCCTGCGCCGCATAAAGCGTGCGTTGGGTTTCGAGCACGGTGAGCAGGTCTTCGGCGCCGGCCTGGTAGCGGCTTTGAGCGATGTCGAAGGCGTTCTGGGCTTGTTGCAGTTCTTCGGTCTGCCACCGCCGTTGCTGGTCGATTCCGCGGATGCTGCTCAGGGCTTTTTCGACGTCGGCGAAGCCGTTGATGATGGCGGCGCGGTACAGCTCCAGCAGTTCTTCCTGGCGGGCGCGGGCCTTGTCCCGTTCAGCTCTCAGGCGGCCGTTGTTGAAGATCGGTGCGGTCAGGCCGGCGGTGAGGTTGTAGACGTTGTTGCGCAGCAACTGGTCGGCGATGTCGGCGCCGGTGCCCAGGCTCAGACCGAGGGTGACGGAGGGCAGCAGGGCGGCGCGGGCCACGCGGATGTCGGCCTCGGCCGCCGTCAGGCGCGCTTCGGCGGCGGCGATGTCCGGGCGGCGACGCAGCAGTTCACTGGGCACGCCGGCCTCGATGGCGGGCCAGTGCACGCGGTCGAACTGTTCATCGGCGAGGTTGAGCGATTGCACCGGCTGCCCCAGCAGCGTCGCCAAAGTGATGTGTGCTTCCCGGGCTTGTTGCTGCACTTGGGGCAACCGGCGTTGCTGGGCCGCCACCAGGCTTTTCTGCTGGGACAGTTCCAACGCCGTGGCGCTGCCGGCGTCGTAGCGGGTCTGAACCAGGTTGAGCACGCTTTGGGCGTTGGCGAGGTTCAATTCGGCGATGCGTTGCTGTTCGCCCAGGGACAACGCCTGGGTATAGCTGTTGGCAACCCCGCTGAGCAACGTCAGCTCCACCGTCGCCCGGTCGAACTGGCTGGCCGACAGGCTGCTCAATGCACTGTCCCGCGCCGCCCGTTTGCCGCCCCAGAAATCCAGTTCATAGGTGGCGCTGAGGTTCGCGTCGTAGTAATCGATGGTGCGGCTTTCCCGACTCACGTCCAGTTGGCTGTAGCCTTTGCCCCGCAGCAACTCTTGTCGATTGCCGTTGAGCCCGGCCTTGATCTCCGGCAACAGTGGCGCACCGGCGATCACCGCGCTGGCCTGGGCCTGGCGAACCCGGGCCATGGCGGCGGCCAGGTCATGGCTGTCCAGGCGCGCTTGTTCGATCAGCCGGTTCAACTGCGGGCTGCCAAAGTGCGTCCACCATTGCTGGTTGTCAGTGCGAGCGCCTGGCGTTTCGACATTTTGCCAGGCCGGCGGCGGCTCGATGCCGCTGTCCGGTTTCGGCAGCGGCGAGCCACAGGCCGCCAGCATAAGGCTCGCGGCCAGAAGGGTCAGGTGCGCTTTCATAGGGTGCGATTCATTCACTGGTGAGGGCCGCGACCGGGTCGAGGCGAGCCGCCTTGCGGGCCGGCATGAAACCGAAGACCACGCCGGTGACCAGGGCGCAGCCGAAGGCACCGAACACCGCCAGCCATTCGAACGCCACGGCGATCTTGCCCAGCAGCAGCGCACCGCCCACCAGCAGCGCCAGGCCGATGCCGGCCAGTCCGCCGACCACCGAGAGCATCACCGCTTCGGTGAGGAACTGGCGCAGGATGTCGCGCTGGCGGGCGCCGGTGGCCATGCGGATGCCGATTTCCCGGGTCCGTTCGCGTACGGTCATGAGCATGATGTTCATCACGCCAATGCCGCCCACCAGCAGCGAGATCGCCGCGATGGCGCCGAGCATCAGCGACAGCGTGCCCTGGGTCCGCGCTTCGGCCTGGATCATCGCGGCGTTGTTGGTCAGTTCGAAATCCTGCTTGCCGTTGTGCAGGCGCAACAGCGTGCGGGAGACGGCTTGCTCGGCCTGCCGGACCTTGCCCGCGTCCCGGGCGGCGATCACCACGTACTCGGGATGACGGCTGCCGAACAGCCGTACGCTGGCGGCGGAGTAGGGCACGGCGATGCGGTTGTCGGCGTCCGAATCGCCGGAACTCGCGCCCTTCTCGGCCAGCACGCCGACCACTTGGAAGGGCACGTTTTCGATCAGCACGTAGCGGCCGATGGGGTCGGCGACGTCCTTGAGCAGCTTCTGCCGGACCTTGTGGCCGATCACCGCCACCGCTGCGGCACTGCGTTCGTCGGCGTCGCTGAAGTAGCTGCCCTGGACCACCGGCCAATTGAAAATGGCCGGGAACTGGGTGTCGTTGCCGCCCACGTAGCTGGTGTGGTCAAGGTTGCCGAAGCGCACGCTGGCTTCGGCACCGTTGACCGGCATGATCTGCTGCACCTCGGGCAGGGCGGCGAGGGCCGCCAGGTCCTGTTCGCTGATAATGCCCTTGGCCGCGCGCGGGTTGGGCGCGGTGCCGTTGAGGTAGATGATGTTGGAGCCGAAGGCGCCCATCTGGGCCATGACCTGGCGCTTGCTGCCTTCGCCCACCGCCAGCATCACCACTACGGAAGCCACGCCGATGACGATGCCCAGCAGGGTCAGGGCGGTGCGGAAGCGGTTGATCCACATCAATCGCCACGCCGCTTGCACGGCGTCGAGCAGCTCGCCTTTCCAGGCACCGTTGTGTTCGCTGCCGGCGCTCAGGCGCTGGCGCAGGTCCACCGCTTGCAAGGCTGACGGATTGACCGCCGAGGGTTGCGCATCGGCCACGGCGCTGTCGCTGATGATCAGCCCGTCGCGGATCTCGATGATGCGCTTGGCCCGGGCCGCCACCTCGCGGTCGTGGGTGATCAGGATCACCACGTGGCCCTGGCTCGCCAGTTCATCGAGCAGCGCCATAACCTCGATGCCGCTCTGGCTGTCGAGGGCACCGGTGGGTTCGTCGGCGAGGATGATGTGGCCGCCGTTCATCAAGGCCCGGGCGATCGACACCCGTTGCTGTTGCCCGCCGGACAATTGATGCGGTCGGTTACCGGTCCGGCTCGCCAGGCCCAGGCGTGCGAGCAGGGCGCTGGCCCGGGCGTGGCGCTCGGCCGCCGAGGTGCCGGCGTAGATCGCCGGCATTTCGACGTTTTCCTGGGCGGTGCCGGAAGGAATCAGGTGATAACCCTGGAACACGAACCCGAAGGCTTCGCGGCGCAACCAGGCCAGTTCGTCGCTGCCCAGGCGAGCGACGTCTTCGCCGGCAAAACGGTACTCGCCACTGGTGGGGCGGTCGAGGCAACCGAGGATGTTCATCAGCGTGGATTTGCCGGAGCCGGACGCGCCGACGATCGCCAGGAACTCGCCGGCGTGGATCGACAGGTCGATGCCGCGCAGCACTTCGACCCGAGGGCTGTCGCCGCCGCCATAGGCCTTGCGGATGTCGCGCAGTTCGATCAGCGGTGTGTTCATTCAGCCTCCGTTTCCGGCGGCCGGACCGATCAGCACCCGCTCGCCCTCGCTCAGGCCATCGAGCACCTGGGTGCGCAAACGGTCGCTGACGCCGGTGCGAACGGCCCGTGGCTGGACCTCGCCGTTGTCGGCCAGCACCCGGACCTGGCCGGTGGCTTCCTGCAATGCGGCGCTGGGCACGCTCAGCACATCCTTGGCCTGGGCGGCGACGAAGAAGACCTGGGCGGTCATGTCCGTCATCAAGGCGCGGTCGGCGTTGTCGACGTCGAGCAACACCGTATAGAGCACCACCCGTTCGCTGCCGCTGCGACCGCCGTTGGGATTGCCGCCCTGACTGGCCTCCAGCGGGCGCGGCGGCACCGGGAGAATCTGGCGCACGGTGCTGCTCCAGCGCCGGGTGCCGCCGGCCAGGGTGGTGAAATAGGCGTTCATCCCGGGTTTGACGTGGCCGATGTCCGCTTCCGAAACTTCGGCCCAGACGGTCATCGGCGTCAACTTTGCGATGCGCAGGATCAGCGGCGTTTGTTGCTGGGCGTTGAGGGTCTGGCCTTCTCGGGCGCCGACCGCGACCACGGTGCCGCTCATCGGCGCGTAGATCCGCGTGTAGCCCAACTCGGCCTCGTCGCTGCGCAGGTTGGCCTGGGCCTGGCGGATCTGGGCCTGGAACATGTCGATGCGTGCCTGGGTCGCCCGGACCTCGGCGCGGGCGGTCTGCACGTCCTCTTCGCGGGTGGCGCCGCCGGCCTTGAGTTGTTGCTGGCGCTGGAATTTCTGCTGCGCCAGGTCGTGCTGGGCCCTTTGCTCCTGCAACTGCGCCTTGAGGTTTTCGATGGAGAAGCGTCCGGCGTCGAGCCTGGCCTTTTGGGTGGAAGGGTCGATCTCCACCAGTAACTGGCCCTCGCGCACCTCGTCGCCGGCTTCGACGTGGATCTTCTGGATCTGCCCGGACGCCTGAGCCCCGACGTCGACATAGCGTCGCGGTTGCAGGGTGCCCAGGGCCGTCACGCTGTTTTCGATATCGCCGCGGGTGACGAGCGCGGTGGCCGGCGCTTCGCGGTTGGGGGCCACGGCTTGCCAGGCCGCGAAGGCGACAGCCGGAAGCAGGGCGAAGGTCATGAGCCAGGCGCGTCGGGTAGGGCGGGGAGGTTTCATGCAGGGTTCCGGCCGGTGGTATCGAGCCCGTCGCACGCGTGTCTGGGACGGGAGGCTGTTCTGGTAAACGAGCGCTTTGGGCGGGAATTTACTGGTTGAAACACTTGGTAGCAGGATCGCTACCCAGGAACAGGGTGGCCCCTGTGGCGAGGGAGCTTGCTCCCGCTGGACTGCGCAGCAGGCCCAAGGCAGGCGCCGCCGTTAGCGCTGTCGAGATGGAGCTGCAGATGAGGGCCGCTTCGCGCCCCAGCGGGAGCAAGCTCCCTCGCCACAGGGGCTTTGTGTCGCGCCATTTATTGCGGGGCGAACGCTGAGATAAAGGAAAGCTTTAAATCTATATGAGAATTACTATAAATTACGCGATTGATGCTGCCACCATCGTGCCACTGCCGAATCCAGGCACGCCGAGGGGCACAGGGATAGCGGTCGCAGGCACTGCGCACGGGAGTCAGGTTGGAAAACTACTATCGCGAACTGGTGTGTTTCCTCAACGCCAGGCTCGGCAACCGCCAGGCGGCCGAGGATGTGGTGCATGACGCCTATGTGCGGGTGCTGGAGCGCGCCAGCGACACGCCCATCGAACAGCCGCGGGCCTTTTTATACCGCACGGCGCTGAACCTGGTGATCGACGGGCATCGACGCAATACCCTGCGCCAGGTCGAATCCCTGGACGTGCTGGATAACGAAGAGCGCTTCTTCACGCCGTCGCCCCACACCAGCCTCGATCATGGCCAGCGCCTGGACATGCTGCAGCGGGCCCTGGCCGAATTGCCGCCGCTGTGCCGCGAGAGCTTTCTGTTGCGCAAGCTCGAAGGCCTGTCCCACCCGCAGATCGCCGAGCGGCTGGGCATTTCCCGAGCGCTGGTGGAAAAACACATCGTCAACGCCATGAAACATTGCCGCGTTCGCGTGCGACAGTGGGACGCATGCTGATTTATCTCCCGCCGGTCCCACGGCGGTAAATTTTTTTTCACTGTCCTCGTTCCTCTCAACAGACGACTGACCGCCCCGGGCACCTACCGCCACGGCGTCGGTAGGTCACCCAGGCTTTTCGCGCCCTGTTGAGGGGCTTTTCCAGAGGACACTGGACATGACACAGGCAATTGCAGCGCCCATCGTTCACGACTTGATCGGCATCGGCTTCGGCCCCTCGAACCTGGCGCTGGCCATCGCGCTGCAAGAACGAGGGCCCGTGCAGGGCGAACTGGATGTGCTGTTCCTCGACAAGCAGGCCGACTATCGCTGGCACGGCAACACCCTGGTGACCCAGAGCGAACTGCAGATTTCGTTCCTCAAGGACCTGGTGACCCTACGCAATCCCACCAGCCCATACTCGTTCGTCAATTACCTCAAGCACCACGGCCGCCTGGTGGATTTCATCAACCTGGGCACCTTCTACCCGTGCCGTATGGAGTTCAACGACTACCTGCGCTGGGTCGCCGCGCAGTTCGCCGAGCAGAGCCGCTATGGCGAAGAAGTGCTGCGCATCGAGCCGGTCCTGCATAACCAGCAGGTGGAAACCCTGCGGGTGATTTCCCGCGACAGCCAGGGCGAAGAATTCGTGCGCACCGCCCGTTCGGTGGTGGTCAGTGCCGGCGGCACGCCACGCATTCCCGAGGCGTTCAAGGCGCTGAAGGATGACGCTCGGGTGTTCCACCACTCCCAATACCTGGAGCGCATGGCGACCCAGCCGTGTGTGAACGGGCAACCGATGAACATCGCGATCATCGGCGGTGGGCAAAGCGCGGCAGAGGCGTTCATCGACCTCAACGACAGTTTCCCTTCGGTGCAAGTCGACATGATCCTGCGCGGTTCGGCCCTCAAGCCGGCGGACGACAGCCCCTTCGTCAACGAAGTGTTCTCGCCGGAGTTCACCGACCTGGTGTTCCAGCAACCCCACGGCGAGCGCGAGCGCTTGATCAACGAGTACCACAACACCAATTATTCGGTGGTGGACATTGACTTGATCGAACGCATCTACGGGATTTTCTACCGCCAGAAAGTCTCCGGCATCGCCCGCCATGCGTTCCGTACCCTGACCACGGTGGAGAAGGCCACGGCCACCGAAGCCGGCGTCGAATTGGCCGTGCGCAACAACGCCACCGGCGAGTTGACGGTGCGCCGCTACGATGCGGTGGTGCTGGCCACCGGTTACGAGCGGCACATGCACCGTACCCTGCTGGAACCGCTCGCCCAGTACCTGGGGGATTTCGAAGTGGACCGTCACTACAAGCTGATCACCGACGAGCGCTGCAAGGCCGCGATCTACATGCAGGGCTTCTGC
This sequence comes from Pseudomonas sp. SMV71, assembly GCF_052042015.1. Classification (NCBI taxonomy): domain Bacteria; kingdom Pseudomonadati; phylum Pseudomonadota; class Gammaproteobacteria; order Pseudomonadales; family Pseudomonadaceae; genus Pseudomonas; species Pseudomonas sp. SMV71. The sequence continues at coordinate 6,857 of NZ_JBKGGU010000004.1, forward strand.
CAGGCCAGCCACGGCCTGAGCGATACGCTGCTGTCGATCCTGCCGGTACGCGCCGATGAAATCGCCGGCTCGCTGTATGAGCACGGCAAGCTCCGCGGCCAGGGGCGTACGGTGCGTGACCAGTTGTTGGCTGCGGTGTAGAGCCCGAATGTCCTGACCCACCCGGATCCTGTGGGAGCGAGCCTGCTCCGGGCGGCGATCCGACGATGACGGCGGTACATCTTGCATCAATGCAAGCTGATCCACTGCTATCGCGAGCAAGCTCGCTCCCACACTGGTCTGGGCCGAACACCAGTCCTGCGGCCATCTGCGGTCCCCTGTGGGAGCGAGCTTGCTCGCGATGACGGCATCACATTCAGCATCAATGCAAACAGACACACTGCTATCGCGAGCAAGCTCGCTCCCACACTGGTTTTGCGCCGAACATCTATCTTGCGATCACCTCCCACAATGGGGCCGGTGTGAATACAGTTTTTTATTCAACCCCGAGCCCCCGTGAGTTCTTCAGGCAATTCCTCAGAAATTTCCTACACTCATCTCACGCCTGCCACGGTTCGGCAGGCTTTGACGGTTCGCTGTTCCCTCGCATTGGCAGTTTGAACCCATCCGCCGGTTGCCCTGGCTGAATGCAGTCGGTGGTGTTCCGGGCCGATTACGCCAAGCGCAACACTTGAACCCGATGAAGCTGTCTTTATGCGCAGGCCTGGCGGTGCTGTTGCTGGGCTCATTGAGCATGTCGCCGCCGGTGGCCGGAGCCCCCGAGACTTTGCAGGTGCTCGGGCGTTCCCATGTGGATGACTATGCGGCGTCACTGGGCGCCGCTGACTGGGCCTGGCTGCGGCAAAAGGGCACGCTTGTGCTGGGCACCTCGGCGCCGGACTACGCACCGTTCAGCATCACTGGCAATGGCCGCGACTATGAAGGCCTGACCGCCGACTACGCGCAATTGCTCGGTCAACTGCTGCACGTCTCAGTACAGGTGCAGCGCTATCGATCCCGTGCCGAATCGCTCGAGGCCCTGCGCAGCGGCGAGATCGACTTGCTCGACACCGCCAACGGTTTCGAAGCCGCAGAGCCGGACCTGAGCATGTCCCAAGCCTACGCCGATGACCTGCCCACCCTGGTGGCGCGTATTGACGACAGCCAGGACTTGCCCTCGGACCTGGCGGGCAAGCGAGTGGCGATGCTCTATCACTACCTGCCCCCGGACACGGTGAAGGCTTTTTATCCCGAGGCCACCTTGCAGTTGTACCCCTCGACCCTCAACGCCATCGGCGCTGTGGCGTTCGGGCAGGCCGACGTATACCTCGGGGACTCGATCAGCGCCAATTACCTGATCAGCAAGAACTACCTGAACAACGTGCAACTGGCGGACTTCTCGCGCATGGAGGTCCAACCCTTCGCTTTTGCCCTGCGCCGCGACAACCTGCGTTTGCTGCGCATCGTCAACGCCGCGCTGCAAGCCATTCCCGCCGGCGAACGCATGGACATCCTGCGCCGCTGGAGTGCGGGCGGGGCGAGCATGCCGGGACAGCAAGCGTTGCAGTTCAGCGTCAACGAGCAACGCTGGCTGGATACCCATCCGCGAATCCGGGTGGTGATCGACGAAAACTTCCTGCCCCTGACATTCATCGACCAGCAAGGCCAGTTCCGCGGCATCAGCGCCGATGTGCTGGCCAGGATCGGTTTGCGCACCGGCCTGAAGTTCGACATCCAGCGGGGCAAGTCGGTGTACGACCTGATCGAGCAGGTCAAGAGCGGCCAGGCCGATATGCTGGCGGCCATCACCGTCAGCACCGAATCGGACGATGAAGACGCGCTGCGCTTTACCCGCCCGTACCTGACCAACCCGTTCGTGCTGGTGGCGCCACCCAATGCCCAGGCCCCACTGACGCTGAACCAGATGGCCGGCAAGCGCCTGGCGCTGGTGCGCGGCAACGTACTGCAGCAATACCTGCAAGAACATTTTCCCGAGGTACAACGGGTGCCCGCCGAAAACGTCCCCGAGGCCATGGCCATGGTCGCCGCGGGCACGGTGGACGGCGCGATCAATTCGCTGATCAGCGCGCGCTACATGATCTCTCGGCAGTACCGCGACCGATTGCAAATCACCAGTACCGTCGGCACTTTGCCGGCGCGCATCGCCTTGGCGACCCCCCGCGGTTCGGTGGAGCTGTATTCGATCCTGGACAAGGCACTGTTGAGCATCTCCCCCGAAGAAATGGACGAGCTGACCAACCGCTGGCGCAGTGAGGTGGTGATCGACGACAGCTACTGGCTGCGCAACCGCACGACCATCGTCCAGGGGTTCGCCATCGCCGCGTTGCTGCTGCTGGTGACGCTGGGGTGGGGCCTGTACCTTCGGCGTCTGCTGGCGCAACTGCGGGCGGCAAAAGAGAACGCCGAGCAGGCCAACCGGGCCAAGACCACCTTTGTGGCGACCATGAGCCATGAGATCCGCACGCCGATGAACGCGGTGATCGGCATGCTGGAACTGGCGCTGAAAAAAGCCGACCGGGGCGTGGTCGACCGTTTCGCCATTGAAGTCGCCTCGGGCGCCGCCCGGGGCATGCTGGACCTGATCGGCGACATCCTCGACATCGCCCGCATCGAATCGGGAAAACTGTCGCTGACCCCGGAGCGGGCCAATCTGCACGAATTGGTCGAGTCGGTGGCACGCATTTTCGAAGGCCTGGCCTGGCAGAAACATTTGCATCTGCAACTGGATCTGGACGCGTCAATTCGGCGCGACGTGTTGATCGACCCATTGCGCTTCAAGCAGGTGGTATCGAACCTTCTGGGCAACGCGATCAAGTTCACCGACCAGGGCCTGGTGCGCCTGAGCGTGCGTGGCGAACCGGGCGCGGTGGAGGGACAGCTAGGTATCTGCCTGAGGATCGAGGACACAGGCAGCGGGATTTCGCCGCAAGACCAGCGGCGCCTGTTCAGTCCTTTCACCCAGGCCAGCCATGCCGGCCAGTCGGCCCGCAGCGGCTCCGGGCTGGGGCTGGTGATCAGCCGCACCTTGTGCGAAATGATGGGCGGCAGCCTGACATTGAGCAGCGTGCCGGGGCAGGGCACCCAGGTTGAAGTCCGCCTCAGCCTGCCGACGCTCGACACCTTGGCAGATACGCCGGCAGACCCGCCGCCAACCGAGGACGAGGCGCCCGCACCGCTGCGGCCGTTGAACATTCTGGTGGTGGATGATTACCCGGCCAACCGCCTGTTGCTGGCGCAGCAACTCAATTACCTGGGGCACCGGGTCCAGGATGCGCAGGACGGTGTCGAAGCTCTGCACACCTGGCGCGGCGAGCACTTCGATGTGGTCATCACCGATTGCAACATGCCGTTGATGAGCGGCTACGAACTGGCCCGGGCCATTCGCGCCGAAGAGCGCGCCCAGGGCCTGCCACCGGGGCTGATCCTGGGCTTTACCGCCAATGCCCAACCTGAGGAAAAGCAGCGTTGCGCCGAGGCCGGTATGGACGATTGCCTGTTCAAGCCCATCAGCCTCAAGCAACTGAGCGCGCGCCTGGCTTCCGTCGTGCCGGATGCCGTTGAAGCGACAGGCAGCGCCGATATCGACCTGAGCAGCCTGGAACAACTGACCGGTGGCGACACCGACGCCATCCAGCAATTGTTGCAGGAGCTGGTGCGCAGCAATGCCGCAGATGCCGACCGGCTGCGGCACCTGTTCAGCCAGCACAACATGCCCGGCCTGGCGGACCTGGCGCACCGGATCAAGGGCGGCGCCCGGATCATCCAGGCGCGGCGCCTGGTCAATGCCTGCGAAGCACTCGAAAATGCCTGTCGCGGAGCCGAAGGGGTATCGCTCGGCCAGGCGGTGGAGGATGTGCAGCAGGCGATGGAGCAGTTGGCAGAGCGTCTGGAAACCATGGCCGATGGACAATGACTCAAGAACACCCAAACTCCTGTGGCGAGGGAGCTTGCTCCCGCTGGACTGCGCAGCAGGCCCAAGTCTGTGAACGCCTCGCACTGAAGCGCCAGCCCATCGATCGAGCGGGAGCAAGTTCCCTCGCCACAGGATCAGGTCATCCACACGATTTCTCTCGTTTGATCGGGATTACTCTTTTCCTTCTGCTTTTTCGGACTTGTCCTACAGCGCCTCTCAAAACCTTCCTCTAGCCTGACGCCCCAGTTTCCTACCCGTTGCGTTGCTACTGGAATACCCCGATGCCTAACAAAGCACTACGTATCCTGATTGCCGACCCACAACATACCCATCGAGTGGTGCTGGAGCGCCTGTTCAATCAACTGGGCTATTTCCGGATTGTCCCCGTGAGTCACCTGCAGGAATTGTTGACGCTGGTGGAGTATGGCAGCGAGCCATTCGACCTGGTGGTGATCAACGCCGGGATGGCGAGCGGGGCGTTGGACTTGCACGATTTTGTTATCTATAACCCACAGGTTCGTCACGGATGGGTCTATAACGCGCCCGCGACCGGTGTGCGACCAGTGCCTGTCGGGCGTCGGTCGAGCATGCACTGGAGCCTGGCCCCGCTGCCGGACCTGGCGTCATTGCGTGGGCTGATGGCGCGGGTCGATGTGCAGGTCGACGCGTCGCAAGCACCGCTGGCGAGAGTGCTCCGGCAGGCTTATGGAAGCTGAGCCGCACCGTTGGTCCGAACTGTCAGACCTGACAGGTGGCCGGACCGGACATTTGTGCAAGAGTCCGCTGCCGTCGTGGCATCGGTGCCATGGATACCGACCGGGGGAATTGCCTTGAAAGACGTATTGATCGTGGATGACCACCCTGTCATACGAGGCGCATTGCGACTCATCTGCCAGAACGAAGGGTTCACCCGCGTGCGCGACGCCAGTGGCGCGGCCGACGCCAGGACCTTAATCAAGGAAGGCGCGCCGGATCTGGTGATTCTGGACTTGGTGATGAACGGTTTCGACGGCCTGGACCTGCTGGTCTGGATCATGGAGCAATTTCCTGACTGCGGCGTGCTGGTGTTCACTTCCCAGGATGCGCAACACTTCTGCAACCGTTGCATCTCGGCCGGCGCCCGGGGATTTGTGACCAAGAAAAGCGACCTGAAGGAGCTGATCAAGGCGATCCATGCGTTGAAGTCCGGCTATGCCTATTTTCCCCAGATGTCGGTCAGGCTCGATTTCCAGCAGCGCACCGAACAACAGGCGCTGGAAAGCCTGTCTACCCGCGAGCTGTCGATCCTGCGCATGCTGTCGATGGGCATGCGCGGCAAAGACATCGCCGAAAGCCTGTTCCTGAGCCCGAAGACCGTCAGCACCTACAAGACCCGTTTGCTGGAGAAGCTCGGTTTGAAGTCACTGGTGGGGCTGTCGGAGTTTGCCAGGCGTAATCATCTGTAGGCCGATGGGACGGATGTTCACAGATTTTTCCATTCACCAGAAATCCCGCTGTGGGAGCGAGCTTGCTCGCGATAGCGTCGGCACTTTCAACACTCATGCAAGATGACCCACCGCTATCGCGAGCAGGCTCGCTCCCACAGTAGAGTGGGGAACGGGCGTTCTGCAAATAGAACGCTAAGACCGGTTTTTGCGATCTAGTGCGTTAAAGACGCCGGTTTTAAGCTGTGTCCATGGCATCGCTACCCTGATCTGGAGACACAGCATGAAAAACATCATCGGCCTCTACACCAGCCCGCGGCCTCATTGGGTGGGCGATGGCTTTCCAGTCCGCACGCTGTTTTCCTACGACAACCTGGGCAAGCACATCAGTCCGTTCCTGCTGCTGGACCACGCGGCCCCTAGCGAATTCACACCGACTCCTGAGCGTCGCGGCGTCGGCCAACATCCCCATCGTGGTTTCGAAACCGTGACCATCGTCTACCAGGGCGAACTGGAGCACCGTGATTCCACTGGCAGCGGCGGTACGATCGGCCCGGGCGACGTGCAGTGGATGACTGCCGCCTCGGGCATCATCCATGAAGAGTTTCACTCCGAAGCCTTCGCCCGGCAGGGTGGGTTCATGGAAATGGTCCAGCTGTGGGTCAACCTGCCCGCCAAGGACAAGATGGCCCCGGCGGGCTACCAGACGCTGCTCAAGGCTGACATTCCGAACATCGCCCTCAAGGACGATGCCGGCAGCCTGCGATTGATCGCCGGTGACTTCGACGGGCAGCACGGCCCGGCAAAGACCTTCACCCCGATCGACGTCTGGGACATCCGCCTGAATGCCGGGAAAAACCTCACCCTCGACCTGCATGAGGGCCACAACACCGCTTTGGTGGTGCTGCGAGGTTCGGTCCAGGTCAATGACCGCGAACGTGTCGAGGCCGGACAACTGGCACTGTTCGAGCGAGCGGGCGACCAGTTGAGTCTGCAAGCCAACAACGACGCGGCGGTGCTGCTGCTCAGCGGCGAGCCGATTGACGAACCCATCGTCGGCCATGGCCCGTTCGTGATGAACAGCGAGCAGGAGATTCACCAGGCGTTCAGCGATTTCCATTCGGGTCGCTTTGGGCGGATGGAAGGCTGAAACCAGCCACGCCGAAATAAATGTGGGAGCGAGCTTGCTCGCGATGGCGGCATGACAGTCAAAGATAAGGCGACTGTCGCACCGCCATCGCGAGCAGGCTCGCTCACACTGTTTTATGGTGTATCTACAGTATCTTCAACTTGTGCCACTCTAGCCGTCGATGATCTTCCTGGAGCTGTCCCGATGCTGTCCCTGATCTCCGACCACCCGTTGCTCTGTGCCCTGGTGCTGCTTGTGCTCGACCTGCTGATGTGGCGGCTGGTCAGTGCCAGCCGGACCTATTGGAAAATCGGTGGGCGGTTGGTGATTTTCTCGCTGTTCAGCATGTTGCTGTTCAACGAGGGGCTGAACCCGATGGTGCCGGCGCAGTGGCCCGACGACGTGCCGCGGCACCTGGCCGCCACTGGCTTGCAGATCGCCTGGTGGCTGTTCGCCGCACGTACCCTGACGGTGATGATCGGCGCGGCGATGATGCAACGGGTCGGCCACACCGGGCGGCTGTTGCAAGACCTGCTCGGTGCGGTGATCTTCCTCATCGCCGTCATCGCGGCGCTGGCGTATGTGCTGGATCTGCCGGTCAAGGGCGTGCTGGCGACCTCCGGAGCGATGGCGATCATCGTCGGCCTGGCGTTGCAAAGCACCCTGAGCGACGTGTTCTCGGGGATCGTGCTCAACACCACCAAGCCCTATCAACTCGATGACTGGATTTCCATCGACGGCACGGAAGGCCGGGTCACCGACATCGACTGGCGGGCCACGCGCTTGCAGACCTCCCAGGGCAGCATGGCGGTCATTCCCAACTCCCTGGCGGCCAAGGCCAAGATCGTCAACTTCAGCCGACCCAGCGATGTGCACGGCTTGTCCATCAGCGTCCAGGTCAGCCCGCACGCCCGGCCGCAGAGAGTCATCGAAGCGTTGGAGCGGGCGATGATCGGCTGCCGGAGCCTGCTGGCCAGCCCGGCGCCCTGCGTGACGCTCAAAAGCTCCGGCAGTGACGGGGCGCAATACGAAATCAGTGGCTTCGTGGCGTCGATGAGTCAGAAACGTGACGTGCGCAATCAGCTGTTCGACCTGGCATTCCGGCATCTGCGGGCGTCAGGCATCAGCCTGTTGTCCACTACTGAAAGCGCGTCGGCCAGTGCCTTTTCGCGGCCTCGGGCGCTGCTGGAAAGCTCGAGCATCTTTTCCACCCTGCGCCAGGAAGAGAAAGAGACCTTCAGCCAGAACATGACCCTGCAGACCTTCCGCGCTGGGGAAATGATCCTGCCGGCCGGGGAGGTCAGCGATCATCTGTTCATCATTGAGTCGGGGGTGGTCAGCGTCACGATGGTGCGCAATGGCCAGGTACTGGAAGGTGGGCGCATGGGACCGGGCGAGGTGATTGGCGAAGCGGGCATCGTCGCCGACCAGGCCACCCTGGCGGACTTTTCCGCCAAGACCTTCTGCACCCTTTATCGCATCGAAAACAGCTACCTCAAACCCTGCCTGGATGCCCGTCGCGATATCAACGACGCGATGAAAAACCTGTTGGATTTCCGCATGCACCTGGCCCAGAACCTCACCCGCGAAGCGCCCAAACCGGTGGCCAAGAAGCGCTTCCTGCAATGGCTGCGTAGCCGGGCTTGAGCAACTTCCGAGGTCGAATCCGACCCCCTGTGGCGAGGGAGCTTGCTCCCGCTGGGTTGCGTAGCGACCCCAAAATCTTTGCGCCTGCTGCGCAGTCGAGCGGGAGCAAGCTCCCTCGCCACAGGGGCGATATTTGCCAGCCCTTTTGGGTTCATGGCCCCTGCGCAAAACCCGCACCGATGGGTCCATTGGCTACCCGAACTTCCCAACAATTGGCTATTTGTAGTGCGCCAGCGCAGCGCTAACGTAGCGCCACACCACATTGTTCTGGAGTTCACCATGCAACCGCGTATCGATTTCTACACCGCTTCCCCTGACGCCTTCAAAGCCATGCTGGCACTGGAAACCGCCGTCTCGAAACTGGGTTTGGAAAAATCCCTGCTGGAGCTGGTCAAGCTGCGTTCTTCGCAGATCAACGGCTGTGCCTTCTGCATCGACATGCACACCGCCGATGCCCGTAAGGATGGCGAGACCGAACGCCGCCTGTACGCCGTGACTGCCTGGCGTGAAGCGCCGTTCTTCACCGGCCGCGAGCGCGCCGCACTGGCCTGGACCGAAGCCCTGACCCGCCTGAGCGACACACACGCCCCGGACGCCGACTACGAACTGCTGAACCAGCATTTCACCCCCAAGGAAATGGTCGACCTCACCGTGGCCATCAACGCCATCAACGGCTGGAACCGTTTGGCGGTGGGCTTTCGGAAGATGCCGGAGGCTTGATTGTTTCACCTGTTGAGGTGGGGCACGGGGAGCCCTCCACGATAGTCTGGTATCCAGGTTCCGTTTAACCGCCACCCAAAAAACTGTGGGAGCGAGCTTGCTCCGGGCGGAGATCCGACGATAGCGTTGGATCAGCAATGTTGATGTTGACTGACACGACCGCTATCGCGAGCAGGCTCGCTCCCACAGGGGGTTGCATGAACCTCCGGATCTGAATACGACAGATATCCAATGTGGGAGCGGGCTTGCTCGCGAATGCGGTAGGCCTGTCAGAATCAAGGCGGCTGACACTACGCTATCGTCGGATCGCCGCCCGGAGCAAGCCCGCTCCCACAAAACAGCGTTGCCGCCCCTGAGGTCGGCTTTTTCCCTCCTGCATCCTTTTGGCATCGCCACCGCAATAGGTTTGCTTCCCCTTAATGGGAAAGATTACTATTCCCGCCCCGTCCCAGCAGCACACCGCGATGACCCCTAAGTTGCCCCGCAGGCCCGGCTTTTTCGAGCATTACGAAGAGTTGATCGGCACCTGGACCCGTCGCCTGCGCAGTCGTGAACAGGCCGAGGACCTGGCCCATGACACCTTCGTGCGGGTGCTCGAGTCCGATTCGGCGGCGGTCCAGCAGCCGCGGGCCTATCTTCATCAGACGGCACGTAATATTGCAGTAGACAGTTATCGGCGCGAAGATCGACGGGGAGCCATGGAGGAGGCGGTCCTTGACCATCGTCAGTCGCTGTCGGGCGACCCGGAGCACTTCATGCACGCGATCCAGCTGGCGGACTCCATCGAACGGGCGCTTGCCGAGCTGCCGGCCAATTGCCGTACGGTGTTTGTCTGGCAGAAGATCGAAGGCCTGACCCAGGCGGAAATCGCCGAGCGCCTGGGCCTGTCAAAAAACATGGTGGAAAAGTATATGATCCGCACCCTGCGGCATCTGCGTGATCGGCTGGACGGACCCGACTCATGATCTGCGCCTACTTTTCACCCGAACCACAGGACCTTCCATGATGGACAGCCGTGCATGCCCGTGCGGGCAGGACAGGGTTCGCGATGACGCCGCGCAGTGGTTCGTACGCCTGCAAGCGCCTGCCATGGGGGCCGATGAGCGCCAGCGTTTCGAGGCCTGGCTGGACGAACATCCCAACCACCGCGATGAAATCCAGTTGCTGCAAGGCATCTGGAGCGCCACGGACCTGTTGCCCAGGGAACGTCTGCAAGCCCTCTGCGAACCGCCGGTCCAACGTCCCAAGCGCCGTCCGCTGCTGCGCTACGCGGTGGCAGCCGGTGTCCTGACGGTGGCGGTCGGCCTGGGGCTGTTCAGTGGCTTGGGTTCGCCCGCCGACTACAGCGCTGAGTTCGCCACGGCGCTCGGCGAGCGTCGGCACATTGCCTTGCCGGACGGCTCAGTCATCGACCTTAACAGCAGCAGCCGGGTGCGAGTGCAGTTCGCCCACCGTCAACGCCGGGTGGAACTGGCGCAAGGCGAGGCGTTGTTCCGTGTCGAGCATGACGCCGGCCGGCCGTTCACCGTGGATGCCGGCAACGGCCAGGTGACGGTGACCGGGACACGCTTCGACGTACGCCGGGACGCCAATAAAACCCGGGTGGCGGTGGAGCAGGGCAGCGTCAAGGTCCAGGGCCGCGACGTGCCGGTCAAACTCACGGCCGGGCTGGGTACCCAGATCGATGCCCAAGGCAAGGTCGCCGTCCCTTATGCGATCAACGCCGATGAACTCACGGCCTGGCGCAACGGCAAACTGGTGTTCAACGATGCGCCGTTGCGTGAGGTGGCCGAAGAGGTTTCCCGTTATCGCGCCAAACCCTTGCGCGTCGGCAGCCCGGCGGTGGGCAGCCTGCGTCTGACCAGCGTGTTCAGCGTGGGTAACACCGATGCACTGCTCAAGGCCTTGCCGAACATACTCCCGGTGGCCGTTCGTACCCTGGATGACGGCAGCCAGGAAATAATTGCGCGATAGATTCAGGTTTTTTCCGAGTTCTTCGTCTTCTTGTCCAACTGCAACTGGTTTGCATTAACAGACGCGTATTCTTGCGATCAACAGGACAAGGTTCGACGTGAAAACCCCCGCCAAAAACAACAACCGTACCGCCGCAACCTGGTTGCCACTGGCCCTGACCCTGGCCGTCAGCACGGCGACGGCCCCGGTTTATGCCGACCAGGGCGCGACCTCCATCCACATCCAGGCGCAGCCGTTGGGCCAGGCCCTGAGCCAGCTGGGGCAGCAGACCTCGTTGCAGGTATTTTTCAGTCCCGAGCTGGTGGCCGGCAAGCAAGCGCCGGCGGTGGACGGCACCCTGTCTGCCGAAGCGGCTTTGCGTCAGTTGCTTCAGGGCAGCGGCCTGCAATACCAGATCGATGAGGGTTCGGTCACCGTGGTGTCGGCGCCAACGGCGTCCAGCGCTGGCCCGATAGAGTTGGGCGCAACCGAAATCCAGGTGGTCGGTGACTGGCTCGGCGACGCCAACGCCGAGGTGGTACAGAATCATCCCGGCGCGCGGACGGTGATCCGCCGCGAAGCGATGCAGGAGCAGGGCGCGATGAACGTCGGCGACGTGCTGCGGCGCGTGCCCGGCGTGCAGGTGCAGGACGCCAACGGCACCGGTGGCAGCGACATCTCCCTGAACGTTGGCGTGCGCGGTCTCACTTCGCGCCTGTCGCCGCGTTCCACGGTGTTGATCGATGGCGTACCGGCAGCCTTCGCCCCTTATGGTCAGCCCCAGCTGTCCATGGCGCCGATCTCTTCGGGCAACCTGGACAGCATCGACGTGGTGCGCGGTGCCGGTTCCGTGCGCTACGGGCCGCAGAACGTCGGCGGGGTGATCAACTTCGTGACCCGGGCGATTCCGGAAAAAGCCACCGGTGAAATCGGCTCGACCCTGGAAACCTCCCAGCACGGTGGCTGGAAACACATCGACACGGCCTTCCTCGGAGGGACCGCCGATAACGGCCTGGGCGTGGCGCTGCTATATTCCGGCGTCAACGGCAACGGTTATCGCAAGAGCAACAACGACAACGACATCGACGACGTCATCCTCAAGACCCATTGGGCGCCGACCGAGGTGGACGATTTTTCGCTGAATTTCCATTACTACGACGCCAAGGCCGACATGCCCGGCGGGCTGAAACAAAATCAGTACGATGCCGATCCGTTCCAGTCCGACCGCGACTGGGACAATTTCAGCGGCCGGCGCAAGGATGTGTCGTTTAAGTGGCTGCGCCAGATCGACGAGCGCACCCAGGCCGAAGTGCTGACCTATTACTCCGACAGCTACCGCGGCAGCACCATTGCTTCGCGGGACCAACGCAACCTGGTGTCCTACCCGCGCACCTATTACACCTTCGGCATCGAGCCGCGGGTCTCCCATGTGTTCGACCTGGGCCCGACGACCCAAGAGGCCAGCGTCGGTTATCGCTACCTCAAGGAAGGCATGCACGAAGAGGCCAGCCGCCTGGCGTTGCGGGACAACCAGCCGGTGGTGCGGCCGGGGTCCGACGGGCACGTCTATCAGGACCGCACCGGTGGCACGGAAGCCCACGCGGTCTACATCGATGACAAGATCGACGTGGGCAAATGGACCATTACCCCTGGCCTGCGCTTCGAAAGCATCAGCACAGAATGGCACGACCGCCCGGTGCTCGATACCACTGGACGTCCTGTGCAGGAGAAACGTCGCAGCATCGACAGCAACGAACCGCTGCCGGCCCTGAGCGTGATGTATCACCTGTCCGATGCCTGGAAACTGTTCGCCAACTACGAGACCTCATTCGGCAGCCTGCAATACTTCCAGCTCGGCCAGGGCGGCGACGGCAACAACACCGCCAACGGCCTGAGCCCTGAGAAGGCCAAGACCTACGAGATCGGCACGCGGTACAACGATGACGTGTGGGGCGGTGAAGTGACGCTGTTCTACATCGACTTCGACGATGAATTGCAGTACATCAGCAACGACGTGGGCTGGACCAACATGGGCGCCACCAAGCACCAGGGCCTGGAAGCCTCGGTGCATTACGACATGGCTGCGCTGGACCCACGCCTGGAAGGCTTGACTGCCAGTGCCGGGTTCACCTACACCCGTGCGACCTATGAAGGCCAGATCCCCAGCTTCAAGGGGCGGGACCTGCCGTTCTACTCGCGCCAGGTGGCTAACCTGGGCCTGCGCTACGAGGTCAACCGCTGGACCTACAACCTCGACGCCTTCGCCCAGTCCAAGCAACGCTCACCCGGCAACAGCGTGAACGCCGATGGCAGCTTCAGTGGCGACTACATCACCGACGGCACCGCCGACGGGCAGTACGGCGACATGCCCGGCTACGTGTTGTGGAACGTACGCGGCGGCTATGACTTCGGTGAGCAATTGTCGAACCTGAAAATCGGCGCCGGGGTGAAAAACCTGTTCGATCACCAGTACTACACCCGTTCGAGCGACAACAATTCGGGTATCTATGTAGGGGCGCCGCGTACATTCTTTGTGCAGGCAAGTGTGGGGTTCTGACGGAAGTTGCACCGTAACCCCGGAGAACGACGCTGGGGAGGAGCCATAACTCTGAAAAAGAAATACAAACCCCATGGCGAGGGAGCTTGCTCCCGCTCGGCTGCGAAGCAGTTGTGAACCTGTGGTCGCGATCCAGCAGGTTTTGGGGCCGCTTCGCGACCCAGCGGGAGCAAGCTCCCTCGCCACAGGGGGAGTGCGCAGGGTTCAGACCTTGAGCACTTTCCCGCTGGCCGCGACCGCCACCAGCGATATCGCCAGCAACCCGAAGGCAATACTCAGGCTGCTGCCATGGGCCACGAACCCGATCAGTGCCGGGCCGGCCAGGATGCCGGCATACCCGATGGTGGTGATGGCCGGCACGGCGATGGCCTCAGGCATCAGCGTCTGCTTGCCGACCGCGGTGTACAGCACCGGCACGATGTTCGAGCAACCGGCCCCCACCAACGCATACCCCAGCAGCGCCGCCTGCCACATCGGTGCCAGGGTCGCCAGCAGGAACCCCGTCGCTGCGAGGGTCCCGCCGTAGATGATGATGCGTTTGGGGCCCAGGCGACGCACTACGGAGTCGCCTGTCAGCCGGCCCACCGTCATGGTCAGCGCGAACGCGGCATACCCCAGCCCGGCGTAGGCGGTCTCCACGCCACGTTCGCTGGCCAGAAACACCGCGCTCCAATCCAGCACGGCGCCTTCGGCCAGGAACACGATAAAACACAGAATGCCGATAAACAGCACCACGCCGTGGGGAATGGCAAACGCCGGTCCCGAGCTTTCGCTGCCATAGGGCAGCAGATGCGGGGCGGCCTTGAACAGCGCCACCAGCAACAGCGCGTTGACCACCAGCGTCGACCCCAGCGGCGACAGGCCCAGGCCAAGCAGGGCGCTGACACCGGCCGCGCCGATGATGCCACCGAGGCTGAACATGCCGTGGAAGCCCGACATCATGGTCTTGCCACTGGCCCGTTCGACGATCACTGCTTGCAAGTTCACCGTCGAATCCACGGTGCCGAGCCCGGCGCCGAACACGAACAGCGCCGCCACCAGCCAGGGAAGCGTCGTCATCGTTGCCAGCAAAGGCAGCGCCAGGCAGATCAGAATCGTGCCGCCGCTGAGCACCCGCCGGCAGCCGAACCGCGTCGCCAGTGCGCCGGAAATCGGCATCGCCAGAATCGACCCGACCCCCAGGCACAACAACAGCAATCCGAGGGTGCCCTCGTCCAGGTTCGCCCGCACCTTGGCATACGGCACCAATGGCGCCCAGGCGGCAATGCCGACACCAGCGATGAGATAGGCAATGCGGGTGGACATCTGTTCCAGGCGTCCGGGGACAAAGGTTGGCGGGGGCGTAATGGCGGTCATGCAACGTCCTTGGTTTCGTGCGGTTCGGTGAGGCGGGTAGCGGCCTATGCTTGCATATCCACTGACCGCGCCGCGACCCCAAGGTGCCAGAACGCCGCCTTGTCCTCCTTGCATCCCGGGGCTTTAGCGTCCCTCGAACAATTGGATGCGCGCCACCTGGTCCGCCTCGATATCCAGAGCGAGAAGGGCGGCCAGGGATGCGGGCTCATCGATGCATTCGACGATCACCCTTCGCGCCGACGTGGCATGGGCCGACAAGTGCTTGGCCCGGCGCAACGCACGCTTGACGGCGGGATCCACCGGTATCGGTGGCCGGCCTTTGCGCACGTTATCGCAAAAGGTCAGGGCGACCTCGCGTGGGGTGGGCGGCGGCGGTGAAGCCAGGCCAATCTCCGCGAACAACCGGTTGAGCTGATCGGCGGTGGAAACGGCCCTGGGGAAACCGGTGAAGGCCGAGGCTTGTACCACCAGTTCGACGATTTCCCCCGGTGCGAGGCCGGACGCCAGCCCGGTCCTGAAATGTACGCTCAGGGGCGGCCCGACCATGCCGGCCGCAACGATGGCGGCCAGCGTTGCGCCTTCTCGCAAGCGTGGATCGAGGCCGGGGCGACTCTGCAGATGACCGTACACCACGCCCACCGCCAGTTCGCCGAGCGCCGGCGCGGTGTGGAACAGGGCATCGAGGCGCGCGCCACCGTCTGGCACCAGTTCGATGAAATGTTTGCGGCCTTCGCTGTAGAGCTCGGCCATGGGGCTGGAAGAGGCTTTGCGGGGCATGGGGGCGTCCTTGTGCCTGGGATTGGAAGAGCCAAAATACGGGTTCTTCCGGTCGGTGCGCACCTGTCGGAACTGACAGGTTACGACCGCTGTTTTTGCGTGTATGAGGTGTGTTTCTGGTGCTTGGGCCCTTAAAGTGGCGGCTCATCTGGCAGCTTCCGGACCCGATTCATGACGCAGTTCTATGATGCACGCGGCAATCTCTACGGGGTGGTTTCCCCTCAACAGGTGCGGGCTTGCGGTGTGGCCTTGCCGCCGACGGCGACCCTTGCCGCGCAGGTACGAGAAATTTGGGCCGCGGCGGCGATACAGGCGTTCTGTGCCTGGGCGCCGGGCGAGCAACCGGTGGGAGCCAAGGACCATCGCAGCGATGGTCTGTTGATCGGACCCTTCCAGGAGGAACCACCTTTCGATGTGTTGATCGTCAACACCGACGGCACGCTGGCCGAACGCAGCGGCAACGGTCTGACGATTTTCTCCCAGGCGCTGCGAGAGCAAGGCTTGATGCCGGACGATGGTGAATGTGTGCTACAGGTTCATCATGACAAGCGCCAAGGCTTTTCACCGTTGCAGACTTCGGTGCGGGCCGCTGAGTTCGAGGGCCTGCAAGGCTTCTGGCTGGACCTGGGGCAGCCACTGTTCGGGCCGCAGGCGGTGGGTGCCCAAGGGGTGGACAGTGTGGCCTTCGATCAACGAGACCTCAGTCGAGTACCTGCGCTCTGTGAGTTGGACCCGGCCTGGGGCTACAGTCAGTTCGTCAACCTGGGCAATCCGCACTGCGTGACGCTGGTTGAGCATGCCGAGGCGTTGCCGGCCAATGCGCAGATGGGCGCTGCGCCACTCTTGCAGGAGCTGACCCGCATCGCGTTCGCCGCGCCCGGAGGCGACGGGGTTCCCTGTCCGCTGGGGGTGAACCTGCAATGGGGCTGGCGCGAAGACGAAAAGCAACTGGCGGCCCGGGTGTTCGAGCGCGGCGAAGGGCCCACCGCTTCCTCGGGCACCAGTGCCAGCGCCGTGGCCTGCGCCGCGTGGCGGGTGGGCTGGGTGAAAGCGGGGCCGGTCAGCGTAGTGATGCCGGGCGGCACGGCGCCGATTCTGTTGCAGGAAGAGAGTGGAGAATTGGTGCGGGTGAGTCTGTTTGGGGCGGCCAGGGCCATACCTTGAGGGAGTGGTGAGGCTGATGGCCTCATCGCGAGCAGGCTCGCTCCCACAGTGGATCTTCAGTGGTCATCAATCTGATGTACGACGCTGAACCCCTGTGGGAGCGAGCTTGCTCGCGATAGCGCCGGATCAGTCACCCCAGTATTAATTGATAGGCCGCCATCGCGAGCAAGCTCGCTCCCACGGGACGGCATCAGGGGTCAGTCCAACTGCGCGCCGAATTCCACCACCGACATCTGCCGCTTCATCAGCACCTCGCCATTGCGAATCGAATACAGCGGCAACCCCTGGCTGCGGATCATTTCGTAATCGCTGTCCGCCGACAGGATCAGCAGGTTTGCCGGACGTCCGGGCTCCAGCCCATAACGTTCGCCCAGGGCCAGGGCCTTGGCGCTGTTGTCGGTGACCAGGTCGAGGGCGCTTTGCAGGTTGCGATAGCCGAGCATGTGGCAGATATGCAGCCCGGCTTCCAGCACTCGCAGGATGTTGCCGTTGCCCAGGGGATACCACGGGTCGACGATGGAATCCTGGCCGAAGCAGACGTTCATCCCGGCCTCGAGCAGTTCATTGACCCGAGTGACGCCACGGCGTTTGGGGAAGTTGTCGAAGCGCCCTTGCAGGTGAATGCTTTCGGTCGGGCAGGACACGAAGCTGATGCCCGAATGCCCGAGCAGGCGGAACAGCTTGGCGCAGTAAGCGTTGTCGTAGGAACCCATCGCGGTTGTGTGGCTGGCAGTGACGCGTGCGCCCATGTCGCGGCTGCGGGCTTCTTCGGCGAGCACTTCGAGAAAGCGCGAGTGCGGATCGTCGGTTTCGTCGCAATGCACATCCACCAGGCAGCCGGTACGTTCGGCCAGGTCCATGAGGAACTTAACCGAGCTGACGCCCTGGTCACGGGTGTACTCGAAATGCGGGATGCCGCCCACCACGTCGGCACCCATGCGGATCGCTTCCTCCATCAATTCGCGGCCGTTGCGATACGACTCGATGCCTTCCTGGGGAAACGCGACGATCTGCATGTCCACCAGATGGCGACTTTGCTCGCGCACTTCGAGCATTGCCTTGAGTGCGGTGAGCTCGGGATCGGTCACGTCGACATGGGTGCGCACATGCTGGATGCCGTGGGCGGCCAGGGCCTGGAGGGTCTTGCGGGCGCGGGTCTGGGTGTCCTCCAGAGTGATGGTAGCCTTGCGTTCGCCCCAGCACTCGATGCCTTCGAACAGCGTGCCGCTCATGTTCCAGCGCGGCTCGCCGGCGGTGAGGGTGGCGTCCAGGTGGATGTGCGGCTCGACGAAGGGCGGCACCACCAGGTTGCCGCCGGCATCGAGATCCTGCGGACCGAGGCTCGGGGCCTCGGTCTGGCGGGCGATGCTGGCGATCAGGCCGTTTTCCAGGTGCAGCTCATGCAAGCCTTCGCGGTTGCGCAGGCGGGCGTTGATGATGTGCATCAGGCGAGTCCCTTTCAGAGGTCTTGGGGTGGCACGTCAGCGGAGCGAGCTCCCATTGCGCCGATCAATAGCACATACGTCAGTGAGTGGCGAGTGCCCTCTGCGCCGTTACGACACTCGCTCGCAAGGGTCAGCCCCGGGTTCCGGATCCCTGGGCGTGCGCACCGACGCCCACAAACCGCAATACCGCCGCGACGATCGCTTCCGGTGCATCCTCCTGGACCAGATGCCCGGCGTTGGGAATGGGCAGGAACCGTGCGCCCGGAATCAACCGTTGCAGGGCCCGGCCGCGTTC
The DNA here is from genome assembly GCF_052042015.1 of Pseudomonas sp. SMV71. Classification (NCBI taxonomy): domain Bacteria; kingdom Pseudomonadati; phylum Pseudomonadota; class Gammaproteobacteria; order Pseudomonadales; family Pseudomonadaceae; genus Pseudomonas; species Pseudomonas sp. SMV71. The sequence goes on from NZ_JBKGGU010000004.1 coordinate 25,237, forward strand.
GATGGGGATCCACTGGTCGTTCTCGCCCCAGAGGATCTGCGTCGGGCAACGCACGTTGGGGTACAACCCCTCGACTTCGCGGGTGTAGCGCTCGTCCATCTGCGCAATCTGCCGATAGAACGCGGCTTGACCTGTCTCGCCAAGCCAGGGCTGGACGTAGGGCGCCAACTCTTCGTCCGGGATGTCCCGTTCGATCGCGCCGCGGATATAGGCCGGTACGATGGCCCGCTGGATGTAATCGGGCAGGCCGCTGAAGGCCATTTCATGTTGACGGACGTGCTGCACGAAAGGCGACCCCCAGGGTGACAACGCGACCGGGTCGATCAGAGTCAGGCTGCGGTAGTTCTTGGCATTGAGCAGGTGCGTGCGCAGCGCGGTGGCGCCGCCGAAGTCATGGGCCACCACATCCGGGCAGTCCAGGCCCCAGTGCGCCAGCAACTGCGCGAACAACGAGTTCTGCACGCCGAGGGACACGTCGGTGTCGGGTTGTGCGGACTGGCCGTAGCCCAACAGGTCGAAATAATGCACCCGGTGAGTGGAAAAGAAGAGCGGGGCGATCCGGTGCCACACATAGGACGAGAAGGGCGTCCCGTGAACAAACACCAGCGGCGGCCCGTCACCCCGGATGACGTAGCGAATGGAATGCCCGTTGAAATCGTATACCTGATCCAGCAGCCAGTCGGTCATGGTCGATGCTCCACCGAGAAGGGTTCAGGGTGTAGAGCATAGGCCAATGCACGGTGGCAGGAGCGCACAGTTGTGGCGAGGGAGCTTGCTCCCTCGCCACAGGAGCAGCGCGGGTTTTATTCACCGTGATAGATGCAACCACTGGTGCAGGTTTCATGGATACGAATGGCGCTGAGTTCCGGCAGCAACGGCTTCAACTCGTTCCAGATCCACTTGGCGAGGACTTCGCTGGTGGGGTTTTCCAGGCCGGGGATGTCGTTGAGGTAGTTGTGGTCCAGGCGCTCGTAGAGTGGCTTGAAAATCGCCTTGATCTCCGAGAAATCGCGGATCCAGCCGGTGTGCGGGTCGATGTCGCCGCTCAGGTGGATCGCCACCTTGAACGAGTGACCGTGCAGGCGCCCGCACTTGTGGCCGTCCGGCACGTGGGGCAGGCGGTGGGCGGATTCGAAGGTAAATTCTTTGAAGATTTCCACAGGTTCGGGCTCTTTAAGGTAACGGTCGCGAGGCAGGCGGCGCAGTTTATCAGTTTGATCCCCGCGGTGCGCGAGCGTGCTGACTAAAGGGTCAGCAAACGCTCGCCCAGGCCACCCTTGGCTGCCAGTTCCAGGAACTCGTCACCGAGGCGCCGGCTCTCGTCCATCGCCGTGCGCCAGTATTTGCGGCGGCTCGGGTCGTCCCCCATGAAGCGCTTGAAGTCGTTACGGTCCGGCAGTTTGCCGTAGGGCAGGCGCGCCAGGTATTCGCGCGACGGTGCCAGCAACAGCACGTCCTGCAAGCGTTCGACGTTGCCCTTGCGCCAGGGCAGGCCTTTGTCGAACCAGCCGGGAATCACCCGGTCGGTGAAGTGCGGATACAGCACGATGTCCTCGCCGCTGTAGGGCAGGTCGAGGTGATAGTCCAGCAGGCCACCGTCGCGGTACGTACCGGCGCCGGCGCCCGGCAGGTCGCGTACGCCTTCCATCACCATCGGGATCGAGCCGGACGCCAACAAGGCCTGGCGCAGGTTGTCGGCTTGCAACGGCACGAAGCGCGACGGGAAGTCGTTCAACGGATGCAGCGGCGGGGCCTGGCGCGGATCGTGGATGATCAGCCGCTCGAAATGCCGCGACAGCCGGGCCCGGCCGCGCAGGTTGTCGGCAATCACCGACGACAGGCCCAAGGCCAGTCGCCCACGGTGGTCGAGGGCCAGCGGACCGTGACTCTTGACCACCATGATATTGAGCCGGTAATGCGGGGTCTCGAGGATCGAGCTGTCGCGGCCTTCGAGCAAGTCATCGAGCATGCGCTGCGAGCTTTGCGTGACCCCGGCCATCGTCACGCCCTTGGCGAAGCTTTGTTCGTTGTACAAGGTGCCCAGGCGGCGGATGCCCTCGGCTGCGTCCGGCAAGCAGGCGCTGGCGAAGCGCCAGGAACCCACCGAAGCACCGATCAGCGAACGCTGCCGGGGCGCGGCAGGCAGCCATTCACCGAACAGCGCCAGGTCCAGGCCCTGGATGCCCAATGCCTTGGGCCCGCCGGCGGCGCCCGGCAGGATGCCGACATCGGCAGCGTTCAAGCCGGCCCGGCGAATACGCGCGAACGCACGGGGGCCGGCCTTGAGGGTGAGGGCGGGGAACTTGATGTGGATGGCGGTCATACCGGTCTCGTGACGTAAGCAAGCAAAGGATTATAGCGACTCAAGCCCCTGTGGGAGCGAGCCTGCTCGCGATAGCGCAGTATCAGCCAGCATTCATTCGACTGACGCACCGCTATCGCGAGCAGGCTCGCTCCCACAGGGGAATACACATTGACTTGGGTTCAATGATGGCAATTCAGTTTCAGTTAAGTTCGCACCGATACAGTGCATCGCTGAAGATTATAAAAAGGAGACACCCCATGAACCGCTTGACTGCCGTTTTCTTCGCGACGCTCATGGCTGTAAGCACCGGTCTGGTCCACGCGCGCGACCTCAACGCCGACGAGTCCCGCAAGTTGCAAGACGCTGGTACCATCCTGACCTTTGAAAAACTCGACGCTGCCGCCCTGGCCGAACACCCGGGCGCCACGCTCACCGATGCCGAACTGGAAGAAGAGTACGGCAAGTACATTTACCAGGTTGAGCTGCGCGATACCGAGGGTATCGACTGGGATCTGGAATTGGACGCCGTTACCGGCAAGGTACTCAAGAATCATCAGGATACGTAATGAAGCTTAATTTACGCGCCCGCAGCCGATGGGCGTTGGCGCTGCTGACGTTCTGTTCGGTGGTGGTGGCCCGCGACCTGGACCAGGACGAAGCCCTGCAGTTGCGTCAGCAAGGCGTGATCCTGCCGCTTGAGCAATTGCTGCAGCAGGCGCTGGACCTTCACCCCGGCGCCAAGCTGCTGGAGGCTGAGTTGGAAGAAAAGCACGGCGTCTATATTTACGAGGTCGAGTTGCTGGACACCGACGGCGTCGTGCGCGAGCTGGACCTGGAGGCCAAGACCGGCCGTTTACTCAAGGATAAGGAAGACTGATGCGCCTGCTTCTGGTGGAAGACCACGTCCCCCTGGCCGACGAATTGATGGCCGGGCTGACCCGGCAGGGATACGCCGTCGACTGGCTCGCCGACGGGCGCGATGCGGTGTACCAGGGCAGCAGCGAGCCCTACGACCTGATCATTCTCGACCTGGGCCTACCGGGCGTACCGGGGCTGGAGGTGCTGGCGCAATGGCGTGCGGGCGGTCTGGCGACGCCGGTGCTGATCCTCACTGCACGCGGGTCCTGGGCCGAGCGCATTGAAGGCCTCAAGGCCGGCGCCGACGATTATCTGACCAAACCGTTTCACCCCGAAGAGCTGCAACTGCGGATACAGGCGCTGTTGCGCCGCTCCCATGGTCAGGTCAACCAGCCGACATTGCAGGCAGCCGGGCTGCATCTGGATGAGGGCCGCCAATGCGTGGTTCGTGATGGCACCGACATCCAGTTGACCGCCGCCGAGTTCCGGCTGTTGCGCTACTTCATGCTTCACCCCGAGCAGATTCTTTCCAAGAGCCACCTCGCCGAGCATTTGTATGACGGCGAGACCGAGCGCGACTCCAACGTGCTGGAAGTCCACGTCAATCACCTGCGGCGCAAGCTGGGGCGCAGCGTGATCGAAACCCGTCGCGGCCAGGGTTACCTGTTCGGCGGGCAGGCGCAGTGAGGACGCTACAGTGAGAGCTCTACAGTGAGAATCATGCCGTGAGGTCCATCCAGCGACGCCTGAGCCTGGGGCTGATCGGGGTCATGGTGGTGGTCGGCCTGATCCTGGCCCAGACCAGCCTGTGGCTGTTCGAATTGGGTTTGCAGCGTTACCTGGAAGCCGGGTTGCGCAATGACAGCGAGAACCTGCTGGTGGCCCTGGTGCGTGGCCCGCAAGGCCTGCAACTGGATGAGCGGCGTTTGTCGCCGGCCTATCAGCGGCCGTTTTCCGGGCATTACTTCCGTATAGATTTCGCCGACGCACACTGGCGTTCCCGTTCTCTCTGGGACCAGGAACTGCCTCGGCTCGACCATCCTGGTCTGCACAGCAACCTGCAACTGGGCCCCGAGGGGCAGAAACTGCTGGTGCTGCGTACCGACTATCGGCGCTTGGGCCAGGCGATTTCCATCAGCGTGGCCCAGGACTACACGCCGGTGCGCGACAGTTTCCGGCGGATGCAGCAGATCGGCCTTGGCCTGGGGCTGGCGGGGCTGTTGCTGATTCTGTTGCTGCAACGGATTACCGTGCGTCGCGCCTTGCGCCCGCTGGACCGGGCCCGGGAGCAGATCGCGCAGTTGCAACGCGGGCAGCGCTCGCAACTCGACGAGCAAGTGCCACGGGAGCTGGAGCCGCTGGTGGCGCAGATCAATCATCTGCTGGCCCACACCGAGGACAGCCTCAAGCGTTCGCGCAACGCCCTGGGGAACCTGGGGCATGCCCTGAAAACGCCACTGGCGGTGCTGCAAAGCCTGGCGTCGAACGAGAAACTCGATTCGCATCCCGAGTTGCGCAAGTTGCTGCTCGATCAGCTGGAGCAGGTCCGGCAACGACTGAACCGTGAACTCAATCGTGCGCGATTATCCGGTGATGCCTTGCCAGGCGCACACCTGGACTGCGACGCCGAGCTACCGGGGCTGCTGGCGACACTGAACATGATCCATGGCGAGCACCTGCAACTGAGCTACGTCGCCCCGTCGGGCCTGCACTTGCCTTGGGATCGCGAAGATCTGCTGGAATTGCTCGGCAACCTGCTGGACAACGCGTGCAAATGGGCCGACGCCGAAGTGCGCCTGACCGTGAACGAGACGACCGGTGGATTCTGCCTGGCCGTCGAAGACGACGGCCCGGGCATCCCCGAAAACCGCCGCGACCAAGTGTTCAGCCGCGGCACGCGCCTGGATGAACAGACCGACGGACATGGCCTTGGCCTGGGGATCGTGCGGGACATCGTCGACACCTGGGGCGGCACCCTGGCCTTGCTCGACAGCGAGTGGGGCGGGCTCAAGGTGCTGATCGAACTGCCGAGGCGTTGACGTACCTTCAACCACCACAAATCCCCTGTGGGAGCGAGCTTGCTCGCGATGGCGTCGCTTCAGTCGCCTTCTATGCAAGCTGATACGCCGCTATCGCGAGCAAGCTCGCTCCCACAGGGGACTGTAGCGTCTGCAAGTATTGCGAACCCTGGAACCCGCCGCATGGCGCTTGCAGCTTGCAGCCGCTTGCTGCAAAGTCGCGCCTTTTTTGTCCGGTGGCTTTCCATCGCTGTGCTTTGAGGTAACGATGATAAATGCAGTAATTGCCGCGGTTGGCGTCATGCTGGTGCTCAGCCTGTCCCGCGTGCATGTGGTAATCGCGCTGATCATTGGCGCGTTGGTCGGTGGTCTGCTCGGGGGCCTCGGGATCGAGGCAACGCTCAAGGCGTTCAACGCCGGCCTGGGGGGCGGGGCGACGGTGGCGTTGTCCTATGCGTTGCTAGGCGCCTTCGCCGTGGCGATTGCCAAGTCCGGCATGGCCCATGCCCTGGCCGACAAAGCCCTGGCCTTGGTTGACCGTCAGGACGCCGCCGGCGGTTCCGGCGTCAAATGGGTGCTGATCGGCCTGCTGGGCACGGTCGCGGTCGCCTCCCAGAACGTGCTGCCGATCCACATCGCCTTCATTCCGCTGTTGGTGCCGCCGTTGCTCTACGTGCTGGCCAAGCTGCAATTGGACCGCCGGCTGATTGCCTGCGTCATGACCTTCGGCTTGATCACCCCCTACATGTTCCTGCCGGTGGGCTTCGGCAACATTTTTCTCAACGAAATCCTCTTGGCCAACATCGCCCGCAGCGGCGTGGACGTCAGCGGCATCAACGTCACCCACGCCATGGGCATCCCCGCGTTGGGCATGGTGTTCGGCCTGCTGCTGTCGTTTTTCAGCTATCGCAGGAAACGCGTCTACGACCTGAAGAAAATCGCCCGTGTCGAGCAAGTGGCCGTACGCTACAACCCGCTGAGCCTGATGGTCGCCGGACTGGCCGTGGCAGCGGCGTTCGCGGTACAGCTGCTGGTGGACTCGATGATCATCGGCGCACTGGTCGGGTTCCTGATCTTCTCGTTGTCGGGGGTAGTGCGCTGGCGCGAGACGGATGACCTGTTCACCGAAGGCATGAAGATGATGGCGATGATCGGCTTCATCATGATCGCCGCCTCGGGTTTCGCCGAAGTGATGAAAGCCACCGGTGAAGTCCAGAGCCTGGTGGAGGCCTCGGCGGGGTGGATCGGCCACAATAAGGGCATCGGCGCGTTGCTGATGTTGCTGGTGGGGCTGCTGGTGACCATGGGCATCGGTTCATCGTTCTCCACGGTGCCGATCCTGGCAACGATCTTCGTGCCGCTGTGCCTGCAACTGGGCTTCAGCCCGCTGGCGATCGTCTGCATTGTCGGCACCGCCGGTGCCCTGGGCGACGCCGGCTCGCCCGCCTCGGACTCGACCCTGGGCCCGACCTCCGGCCTGAACATCGACGGCCAGCATCATCACATCTGGGACACCGTGGTCCCGACCTTCATCCACTACAACATGCCGCTGCTGGCGTTTGGTTGGGTGGCGGCAATGGTGCTGTAACCAGAGACCGTGTCGCCTTCATCGCGAGCAGGCTCGCTCCCACAGTTTGACCGGGTTGTCGAATTCACCCGGTCCCCTGTGGGAGCGAGCCTGCTCGCGATAGGGCCTTCAAGCCTCCGGCCAAGTCTTCACCTTGTCCTACAGTTTTGCCCCGGCGTGCCGTTAACCCGTCTAACCACGCCACAAAACCAACAAGAGTGATCAGCATGCGCATGAGCCTGAAGGCTAAAGTCTTGTCCCTGGCGATACTGCCCGTATTGCTGTCCGCTATGATCATCAGCCTGACCACGGCTTTCATCTTGAAGGAGCAGGCCGGTAACGAGGTCAAGCAGACCCGCGAGCGGCTGCTCGCCGACGCCAAGGCCACGCTGCAGAACTACGTGGCGGTCGGGCTCACGGCTATCAAGCCTCTCTACGATGCTGCCGCCCCTGGCGATAACGCGGCGCGGGCCGAGGCGATCAAGCTGTTGTCCAATGTCAGTTACGGCAAGGACGGCTACTTCTTCGGCTACGATTCCGAAACCGTGCGCCTGTTCAAGGCCAACAGCCCGGACGGCGTGGGCAAGAGCTTCAAGGACAACCGCGACCCGAACGGTGTCTACGTCAACCGTGACCTGGTGAAAGTCGCCAAGGACGGGACGCACTATCTGGAATACAGCTCGCCATTGCCCAACAGCCAGGAACTGGTGCCCAAGCTCGGCTACACCGAGTACCTGGCCAAGTGGGATATGGCGGTGGGCAGTTCGGTCAACCTGGACGGCATCGAAGCCCAGGTGGCCTTGGTGGAAGCCAAGGTTCATGAGCGTGTGCAAGGCGTGATATTGAGCATCGTCGGGATCGCGGCCGTGGTGTTGCTGGTGATTGCGGTGGTGGGTCTGCTATTGGCCAACACCATCCTGCGGCCGCTGCACCTGATGAAAGACAACCTGGATGACATCGCGGCGGGCGAGGGCGACTTGACCCGGCGTCTGGCGATCACCAGCCAGGACGAACTCGGTCAGCTGGCCGGCTCGTTCAACCGCTTCGTCGACAAGATCCATGGCCTGGTGCGCCAGATCACCGACATGACCTCGCAACTGACCGGGCTGGTGACGCAAGTCTCCGAACAGGCCCAGCGTTCCGAACAGGCCATGGAGCGCCAGCGCCACGAAACCGATCAGGTCGCCACGGCGATCAACGAGATGTCCTCGGCGGCCCAGGAAGTCGCCCGCAGTGCCCAGGGTGCTGCGGTCGCGGCCCAGCAGACCGATGAAGAAGGCCAGTCCGCCAAGCGCGTGGTGGCCGGCAGCATCCAGCAGATCCACGCGTTGGTGAATGACATCCGCAGCAGCGGCGTGTCCCTGGACAGCCTGCAACAGGACGTGGCCTCGATCGTCAGCGTGCTTGGGGTGATTCGTTCGATTGCCGAGCAGACCAACCTGCTGGCGCTCAACGCGGCCATCGAGGCCGCGCGGGCCGGGGAGGCGGGACGTGGTTTCGCGGTGGTGGCCGATGAAGTGCGGGCGCTGGCCAGTCGGACCCAGCAGAGCACCCAGGAAATCCAGGGCATGATTGACCGCCTGCAGTCAGGTACCCATGCCGCCGTGGAAGCGATGCGCCGCTCCAGCGAGGCTGGCGACGGGACTTCGGTGCGTGCCAACGAGGCGGGTGCGTCCCTGGACGCCATGGCGCAGCTGATCGGCACCATCAACTCGATGAACGCCCAGATCGCCAGCGCCGCTGAAGAACAGACCGCCGTGGCCGAGGAAATCAACCGCAGCGTGCACCAGATCGCCGTGGCGGTGGACAGTGTTGCCGATGAAACCCAACTCGGCGCCCAGACCTCCCGCAGCCTGAACGAACTGGGCCAGCGCCTGGGCAAGCTGGTGGGGCAGTTCCGCATCTGACCCAGACAGTGCGGCAGGAGCTGCCGAAGGCTGCGATCTTTCTCTCTTCGATCCAGATGTATCGCCTGGGCAACCGGGCCCTATCGGAAGCGGAGGATCGCAGCCTTCGGCAGTTTTTGCCGCGATCCACAGGCTGCGCGGGCCCCCTGTGGGAGCGAGCTTGCTCGCGATAGCGGTGGTTCAGGCAACAAAGGCGTTGAGTGTGCAACCGCTATCGCGAGCAGGCTCGCTCCTACAAGGGGAGGCGTTGCCTACCCCTGGCGCACATCCCGCATCAACAACCCGAACCGCAGATCCACCGCATCCGGGATCGGCACATACACCACATGCCCATCTCCCGGCGCCACGTCGATGCCGTGACCATTGGCGTCCTGCAACTGGTGCAGGTCGAAGTGGAAGTTGCCCTTGGGCGTCATCAATTCCAGGTGATCGCCCACTTCGAAGCGGTTCTTGACCCGCACCTCGGCCAGGCGCTCGCGGCGTTCGCCGGTCAGCTCGCCGACGAATTGCTGGCGCTCCGACACCGAGCTGCCGTGCTGGTAGTTCTGGTATTCGTCATGCACATGGCGCCGTAGGAAACCTTCGGTGTAGCCGCGCTGGGCCAGGGATTCCAGATCGATCATCAGGCTGCGGTCGAACGCTCGACCGGCCATCGCGTCATCGATGGCCCGGCGGTACACCTGGGTGGTGCGAGCGCAGTAGAAGTGCGATTTGGTCCGGCCTTCGATCTTCAGCGAATGCACGCCCATGTGCGTCAGCCGCTCGACATGCTGCACGGCCCGCAAGTCCTTGGCATTCATGATGTAGGTGCCGTGTTCGTCTTCGAAGGCCGGCATGGCTTCTTCGGGACGGTTGGCTTCATGCAGCAGGAATAACTGCTGGGTAGGCGCTCCGAGGCCGAGGGTCGGTTCGGGCCGGCAGGTCTGCACGATGTCGCCCGCGGCGTTTTCCACCGCCGGTTGCGCCGAGTACTTCCAGCGGCAGGCGTTGGTGCAGCTGCCTTGGTTGGCGTCGCGCCGGTTCAGGTAGCCGGATAGCAAGCAGCGCCCGGAATAGGCCATGCACAGCGCGCCGTGGACGAAGACTTCCAGCTCCATGGCCGGCACCTGTTGGCGGATCTCGGCGATTTCCTCCAGCGACAGCTCGCGCGACAGGATGATCCGGCTCAGGCCCAGTTGCTGCCAGAATTCGACACTTGCCCAATTCACGGTATTGGCCTGCACCGACAGGTGGATCGGCATCTGCGGGTAGTGTCGGCGGACCAGCATGATCAACCCCGGATCGGACATGATCAGCGCGTCCGGCGCCATGGCGATCACCGGCGCCAGGTCCTTGAGAAAGGTGCGCAACTTGGCGTTGTGCGGGGCGATATTGATAACCACGTAGAACCGCTTGCCCATGGCCTGGGCCTCGCGGATGCCGAGGGCCAGGTTGGCGTGGTCGAATTCATTGTTGCGTACCCGCAAGCTGTAGCGCGGCTGGCCGGCATAGACCGCGTCGGCACCGTAGGCGAAGGCATAGCGCATGTTTTTCAGGGTGCCGGCGGGGGCGAGCAGTTCGGGGGCTACGAGGGGCATGGTGGCGTCGGGTCGCAAAAAGCGCGCAGCCTAGGCCATGGGCCGCCAAGCGGTATTGACCTGGATCAATGCCAGCGGGCAAACGCGACGGCACTCCGGCGTGCCCGGGAGGACTAACGTGTATCCCGCCTTTGGACATGGAAAGCTGATGAATCGAAAAATGTTGCAAAACCGGGCCCAGATGCTGCTGCTGGTCCTGGTTACCGTTGCCTTCGTCTGGATCCTGGTGCCGTTCTACGGCGCGGTATTCTGGGCAGTGATCCTGGGTATCGTCTTCGCGCCGATGCAGCGTCGCCTGCAACTGAGGTTCGGCTGGCAGCGCAACATCACATCGCTGCTGACCCTGAGCATCTGCGTGGTCATCGCGATCCTGCCGGTGATTGTCATCGGCATGCTGTTGGTGCAGGAGGGGGCGGCGCTGTACAAGAGCCTGGAAAGCGGGGAGCTGGACATCGCCGATTACCTCGCACGGTTCAAGGACGCGCTGCCTCCCTACTTCCAACACCTGCTGGACCGCTTCGGTCTGGGTAACCTGAGTGGCTTGCGCGACAAGATCGTCAAGAGCGCGATGCAGGGCAGCGAGTTCTTTGCGACCCAGGCGTTCAGCTTCGGCCAGGGGACGTTCCAGTTCCTGGTCAGTTTCTTCGTGATGCTTTACCTGTTGTTTTTCTTTCTGCGCGACGGCCCGGAACTGGTGCGCAAAGTGCGCGAGGCCGTGCCCCTGGCCGAGCACCAGAAGCGTCGCTTGCAATTGAAATTCAACCGGGTAGTGCGGGCGACGGTGAAGGGCAACCTGTTGGTCGCCATTACCCAAGGTGCGTTGGGCGGCCTGATCTTCTGGGTACTCGGGATCCCGACGGTGCTGCCCTGGGCCGTGCTGATGGCGTTTCTTTCATTGCTGCCGGCCGTCGGGGCAGGCATCGTCTGGGCGCCGGTGGCGGTTTACTTCCTGCTGTCCGGGGCGATATGGCAGGGTGTGGTGCTGGCGCTGTTCGGAGTGTTCGTGATCGGCCTGGTGGACAACTTTCTGCGTCCGATCCTGGTGGGCAAGGACACCAAGATGCCCGACTACATGGTGCTGGTCTCGACACTTGGCGGGTTGGCGGTGTTCGGCCTGAACGGTTTTGTGATCGGGCCGCTGATCGCTGCGCTATTCCTGTCCTGCTGGGCATTGTTCGTCGAGAGCCGACCGCGGGTGAAACTGCCCTAGGCGCTCAGTACATATGGGCCGATGCGTTGCGACATGGCCTGGGCGGCGGGCAGTGAAGTCAGCGGGCCGCTGATGGTCACGCCATCCTGCACCAGATACCAGCAGGCCAGCAGGCCTCGCTCCCTGAGAGCGGCGGGAACGGCGCTGCCGATGACGGACATGATCTGAACCTTTGGCATGGGAAACCTCCATAAATCGATGGAGTTACCTTACGACTCAGCCCGTGGTGAGGAAAAATCAACCGGCTCGATAGTGGGAATCGATGCCGCTCAATCGACGACCAGATCGAGCATGTGCACCACTTCATGCTCATTGAGCAGGCCCTTGCGCACCAGGTTTTCCGCCAGCAGGGAAAGGAACTTGGCACTACGGTGGCCTTCCAGGTGCTTGAGTTCGGTCAGCGCGTTGTACACCTTGCTGGAGGTGCACAGGCCAACGATGCGGTGGGGGTTTTGCGTGGGCATACCTTCGTCCTTGTTGTTATGAAGCTGTTGTTGACGGACTGCGCCAGTGTGCGGCGCAGTCATGACGCCCGCGTGACAGCCTGGGTTGTAGGAAAAAAGAAAGCAGGATTCAGACCATAATGCCTTTCTGGCGCCGGATTATTGTTCCGGCAGCGACATTGAACAGGCTTATTTGGCCATCAACCCGGATTGCGCCCACAAAAAAGCCCCTGGAACTCTCGTTCCAGGGGCTTGATGTGTTGCTGTCTGGCTCCACGACCTGGACTCGAACCAGGGACCCAGTGATTAACAGTCACTTGCTCTACCAACTGAGCTATCGCGGAATGACGCGTATGTTACTGATTGGAAAAGAGAAGTCAAGCTTTGGATGATGATTGGGGCGCTGGAAGGGCGGTGGGCGATCCATTGCTTACCTGTTACCGCTTCACCCAGCTCCAGAAGCGGGATACACAAAGCCCGATGTGGGAACACGGATCCATGTGGGAGCGAGCCTGCTCGCGATTGCGGTGTGTCAGTCATGAAGATGTTAACTGATACACCGCAATCGCGAGCAGGCTCGCTCCCACAGGGTTTTACGAACTCCGGATATTCGGCGCGCCTCAGATCACCTGGACGATCGCCTTGGTCACCACATCAATGTTGTTCTGGTTCAGCGCCGCCACGCAGATGCGGCCGGTGTCCAGGGCGTAGATGCCGAACTCGTTGCGCAGGCGCGTCACTTGTTCAACGGTCAGGCCGGAGTAGGAGAACATCCCGCGCTGGCGTGCGACGAAGCTGAAGTCGCGGTGCGGAGCGGCCTTGGCCAGCATGTCCACCATCTGATTGCGCATGCCGCGAATGCGCAGGCGCATTTCGGCCAGTTCCGCTTCCCACTGGGCCCGCAGCTCAGGGCTGTTGAGCACGGCGGCGACGATGCTGGCGCCATGGGTTGGCGGGTTGGAGTAGTTGGTGCGGATCACGCGTTTGACCTGGGACAGCACGCGAGCGCTTTCCTCCTTCGACTCGCTGACGATCGACAGGGCGCCGACGCGCTCGCCATACAGCGAGAACGACTTGGAGAACGAGCTGGACGCGAAGAAGGTCAGGCCCGATTCGGCGAACAGGCGCACGGCCGCCGCGTCTTCGTCGATACCGTCGCCAAAGCCCTGGTAGGCCATGTCCAGGAACGGAACGTGATGCTTGGCCTTGACCACGGCCAGCACGTTTTTCCAGTCCTGCGGGCTCAGATCCACGCCGGTCGGGTTGTGGCAGCAGGCGTGCAGCACGACGATGGAACGGTCGGGCAGGGCGTTGAGGTCTTCGAGCAGGCCGGCGCGGTTCACGTCATGGGTGGCGGCGTCGTAATAGCGGTAGTTCTGTACCGGGAAACCGGCGGTTTCGAACAGGGCGCGGTGGTTTTCCCAGCTTGGGTCGCTGATGGCGACGACGGCGTCCGGCAGCAGTTGCTTGAGGAAGTCGGCGCCGATCTTCAGTGCGCCGGTACCGCCTACGGCCTGAGTGGTGATGATGCGGCCAGCGGCGATCAGCGGCGAGTCCTTGCCAAACAGCAGGGTCTGGACCGCCTGGTCATAGGCGGCGATGCCGTCGATCGGCAGGTAGCCACGGGAAACGTGCTGGGCCACGCGAATCGTCTCGGCTTCGACCACGGCGCGCAGGAGTGGAATGCGCCCCTCTTCGTTGCAGTACACACCTACGCCCAGGTTGACCTTATTGGTACGGGTGTCGGCGTTGAATGCTTCGTTGAGGCCCAGGATGGGGTCGCGGGGTGCCAATTCGACAGCGGAAAACAGGCTCATTATTGCGCGGCTCTGAATGGAGTGAGGGGGACGTGTGACGCTCCAGCCGGATGCACTAGAGCGGTGCACAAACGGGGAGCTAGTATAGAGGCCATCACCGGGCGCGGCGACAGGCGATTCGGCTTTTACGGTAAGAATTTTGGTTTTTTTTCGACCGTTAGTCCCTTCGCGGCGTCAAAGTCTTCAAGGCTTGTAGGACGTTTGTCTTGAAAGCGAAGGGAATCACCTCCACATTGTGCACATCCCAGCTTTTTCCTCGGACGACTTCAGTCGTTTCGGTCTTTCTCGTTCCTGTCGGTTGGCCGACCGGGGTGAACCCAGAGGTTATGTCATGTCTGAATTCCAGCTCGTCACACGATTCAAGCCCGCCGGCGACCAGCCGGAAGCCATTCGCCTGATGGTCGAGGGCATCGAGGCCGGTCTGGCGCACCAGACGCTGCTCGGTGTGACCGGTTCGGGCAAGACATTCAGCATCGCCAACGTGATCGCCCAGGTACAGCGCCCGACCCTGGTACTGGCGCCGAACAAGACCCTGGCCGCGCAGTTGTACGGTGAGTTCAAGGCCTTCTTTCCAAACAACGCGGTGGAGTATTTCGTCTCCTATTACGACTACTACCAGCCCGAGGCCTATGTGCCATCGTCGGACACCTTCATCGAGAAGGACGCCTCGATCAACGACCACATTGAGCAGATGCGGTTGTCGGCGACCAAGGCGCTGCTCGAACGCAAGGACGCGATCATCGTCACCACCGTATCGTGCATCTACGGCCTGGGCAGTCCGGAAACCTATCTGAAGATGGTGCTGCACGTGGATCGTGGCGACAAACTCGACCAGCGCGCCTTGTTGCGGCGCCTGGCGGATTTGCAGTACACCCGCAACGACATGGATTTCGCCCGGGCCACTTTCCGGGTACGCGGCGACGTGATCGACATCTACCCGGCGGAATCGGACCTGGAAGCGATCCGCATCGAGTTGTTCGATGATGAAGTAGAGAGCATCTCGGCCTTCGATCCGCTGACCGGCGAGGTGATCCGCAAGCTGCCACGCTTCACCTTCTACCCCAAGAGCCACTACGTCACGCCTCGGGAAACCCTGCTCGACGCCATCGAGGGAATCAAGGCCGAGCTGCAGGAGCGCCTGGAGTACCTGCGTTCGAACAACAAGCTGGTGGAGGCCCAGCGCCTGGAGCAGCGGACCCGTTTCGACCTGGAAATGATCCTGGAGCTGGGCTACTGCAACGGCATCGAAAACTACTCGCGCTACCTGTCCGGTCGTCCGGCGGGCGCGCCGCCGCCTACCTTGTACGACTACCTGCCGGCCGATGCGCTGCTGGTGATCGACGAATCCCACGTCAGCGTGCCCCAGGTCGGCGCCATGTACAAAGGCGACCGTTCGCGCAAGGAAACCCTGGTGGAATACGGCTTCCGCCTGCCATCGGCGCTGGACAACCGGCCGATGCGCTTCGACGAATGGGAAAGCGTCAGTCCGCAGACGATTTTTGTCTCGGCCACCCCCGGCAATTATGAGGCTGAGCATGATGGGCGGGTGGTCGAGCAAGTCGTGCGCCCGACCGGTCTGGTGGATCCGCAGGTCGAAGTGCGGCCGGCGCTGACCCAGGTGGATGACCTGTTGTCGGAAATCACCAAGCGCGTGGCATTGGAGGAGCGGGTGCTGGTCACCACGCTGACCAAGCGCATGGCCGAAGACCTCACCGACTACCTGGCCGACCACGGCGTGCGGGTGCGCTACCTGCACTCGGACATTGACACGGTGGAGCGGGTCGAGATCATCCGTGACCTGCGCCTGGGCACCTTCGATGTGCTGGTGGGCATCAACCTGCTGCGCGAAGGCCTGGACATGCCGGAAGTGTCGCTGGTGGCGATTCTCGATGCCGACAAGGAAGGCTTCCTGCGTTCCGAGCGCTCGTTGATCCAGACCATTGGTCGGGCTGCACGTAACCTCAATGGCCGGGCGATTCTCTACGCCGACAATATGACCGGCTCCATGGAGCGGGCCATCGGTGAGACCGAGCGGCGTCGAGAGAAGCAGATTGCCTTCAACCTTGCCAACGGCATCACGCCCAAGGGGGTGTTCAAGGATGTCGCCGACATCATGGAAGGCGCCACTGTACCGGGTTCGCGCAGCAAGAAGCGCAAGGGCATGGCCAAGGCCGCCGAAGAAAGCGCCCGCTACGAAGCCGAACTGCGCTCGCCGAGCGAAATCACCAAGCGCATCCGTCAGTTGGAAGAGAAGATGTACCAGCTGGCCCGCGACCTGGAGTTCGAAGCGGCGGCGCAGTTGCGCGACGAGATTGGCAAGTTGCGGGAGCGGTTGCTCACTGTCTGAGTTTGCATTGTCCCTTGCGGGCCTCATCGCGAGCAGGCCCGCTCCCACAGGGGATTTGTGAACGCCACGAATCCAGTGTGGGAGCGAGCCTGCTCGCGATTAAGGACTACGCGGTCTGACAGATGCACAAATCCCTTTGACTGGAGCCCGCCCACCATCGCCTGCTACCATTCGCCCCTTGTTTGATCTTCGCTTTTACCTTCTTTCCGAGACATGCCATGACCACCGTCCGTACCCGCATCGCGCCGTCGCCCACTGGCGATCCCCATGTCGGCACCGCTTACATCGCTCTGTTCAACTATTGCTTTGCCAAGCAGCACGGCGGTGAGTTCATCCTGCGGATCGAGGACACCGACCAGTTGCGTTCGACCCGCGAGTCCGAACAACAGATTTTCGATGCCCTGCGCTGGCTGGGGATCGACTGGAGCGAAGGCCCGGATGTCGGCGGCCCTCACGGCCCGTACCGGCAGAGCGAGCGCGGCGATATCTACAAGCAGTATTGCCAGCAACTGGTGGACATGGGTCATGCGTTCCCGTGCTTCTGCACCGCCGAAGAGCTGGACCAGATGCGCGCCGAGCAGATTGCCCGCGGCGAAACCCCGCGCTACGACGGTCGTGCGCTGCTGCTGTCCAAGGAAGAAGTCGCCCGTCGCCTGGCGGCCGGCGAGCCTCATGTGATCCGCATGAAGGTGCCGAGCGAAGGCGTCTGCGTGGTGCCGGACCTGCTGCGTGGCGATGTCGAGATCCCGTGGGATCGCATGGATATGCAAGTGCTGATGAAGACCGACGGCTTGCCGACGTACTTCCTGGCCAACGTGGTCGACGACCACCTGATGGGCATCACCCACGTCCTGCGTGGGGAAGAGTGGCTGCCATCGGCGCCGAAACTGATCCTGCTCTACGAGTACTTCGGCTGGGAGCAACCGCAACTGTGCTACATGCCATTGCTGCGTAACCCGGACAAGAGCAAGCTGTCCAAGCGCAAGAACCCGACCTCGGTGACCTTTTACGAGCGTATGGGCTTCATGCCCGAGGCGATGCTCAACTACCTGGGGCGCATGGGCTGGTCGATGCCTGACGAGCGCGAGAAGTTCTCGTTGCAGGAAATGGTCGAGCACTTCGACCTGTCGCGGGTCTCCCTGGGCGGGCCGATCTTTGACATCGAGAAGCTCTCGTGGCTCAACGGCCAGTGGCTGCGCGACCTGCCGGTGCAAGAGTTCGCCGCGCGCGTGCAGAAGTGGGCGTTGAATCCTGAATACATGATGAAGATCGCCCCCCATGTGCAGGGCAGGGTAGAGACCTTCAGCCAGATCGCCCCGCTGGCCGGCTTTTTCTTCGCCGGTGGCGTGACGCCGGACGCGAAGCTGTTCGAGTCCAAGAAACTCTCGGGCGATCAGGTGCGTCAGTTGATGCAACTGATCCTGTGGAAGCTCGAAAGCCTGCGCCAGTGGGAGAAGGACAGTATTACCGCGACCATCCAGGCCGTGGTCGAGTCCCTGCAACTGAAGTTGCGCGATGCGATGCCGCTGATGTTCGCCGCCATTACCGGCCAGGCGAGCTCGGTGTCGGTGCTCGATGCAATGGAAATTCTGGGGCCGGACCTGACCCGTTTCCGTCTGCGCCAGGCCATTGATCTGCTCGGTGGCGTGTCGAAGAAGGAAAACAAGGAGTGGGAAAAACTGCTGGGCGCGATCGCTTGAGCGGTCGATGAGGCAGGGCATACCCCGGTTTTCCGGGGTTTGTCGGTAAGTGATTGTTATCCCGGCAAAAAATTTTCAAATTTGTTGAAAATAAATTTGACAGCCTTCCGATACGCCCTTAAGATTCGCCCCGTCCTCAGCGATGAGGGGCTATAGCTCAGCTGGGAGAGCGCTTGCATGGCATGCAAGAGGTCGACGGTTCGATCCCGTCTAGCTCCACCAATTTACACTTCAAGGTCTGGCCACACCGGCCTTGAAGCGATCAACACTCAGCGTTGATCAGTTGTATAGAAGGGTTTGCGTCCCCTTCGTCTAGTGGCCTAGGACACCGCCCTTTCACGGCGGTAACAGGGGTTCGAGTCCCCTAGGGGACGCCAGTTTTACCAATAGCGATGTTGCAAGATGTCGCTGCGCCGCGAGGCGAAAAATCCGGGGCTATAGCTCAGCTGGGAGAGCGCTTGCATGGCATGCAAGAGGTCGACGGTTCGATCCCGTCTAGCTCCACCAATCGACAGGTTCAAGGTCTGGCCACACCGGCCTTGAATCGATCAGTTCTCAGCGCTGATCAAGCAAGAAGGTTTGTGTCCCCTTCGTCTAGTGGCCTAGGACACCGCCCTTTCACGGCGGTAACAGGGGTTCGAGTCCCCTAGGGGACGCCACGATTACCCGCTCTGCGGGATTTTATAAGGGTCATTCAATTCTTGAATGGCCCTTTTGTTTTGCCTGGCATTCAGCCAATCCTCCCTTTTAAAAAGACGATCCTGACGGGCGGTCCGAATTTTCGCTTGCAGAAAATTATTACGCGGATAATATTCTGCTCATAATATTCGGAGGCACCTATGAGCGATAAAAAGGCACAAACCCGAGAACGCATTATCAAGGCCGCCAGCGATGCATTGATCCAGCGCGGCCCGGCCGAGCCGAGCGTAGGCGAAGTGATGGGCGCAGCCGGGCTGACGGTGGGCGGGTTCTACGCCCATTTCGAAAGCAAGGATGCGCTGATGCTCGAGGCGTTCAAACAATTGCTCAGCCGGCGCCGCGGCTTGATCGCCGACATGGATGCTGAGCTGACCGGTGAAGAGCGGCGCGCCCTGATAGCGGCGTTCTATCTGTCGCGCAAGCATCGTGATTCCACCGAGAACGCTTGCCCGCTCCCGGCGTCGATCGGCGAGCTGGGGCGTTTGCCGGATCCGTTTCGGGACGTGCTCAGCGAGCACATCGAGTTGATGACCGCGCAGTTGGCGGCAAGTCCCGAAGACGCCGACAAGGCCCTGGCCGACATCGCCTTGATGGTGGGCGGCCTGGCCCTGGCGCGAGCCCTGGGCCCGGGAGAATTGTCGGATCGTGTGCTGCGTGCGGCCAAGTCGGCAGTGCGCTGAGCGCCAAATGCATCCTTGGAGATGAGCGATGGACAGGTTGAGCTGGATTCGTAGCGTTAATGGCACGCTGGGCCGGGTGGCTCCGCAGTGGGTGGCGAAGAAGATGCGAACGGTGTTCATGCGTCCCCGGGATCTGCCGCCGCGGGACTGGGAGTTGCCCCTGTTGGCGAGTGCCGAGCGCGTCACCTTGCGCTTCGGTCTCTCGGCCTTGCGTTGGGGCCATGGTCCCGCCGTTTTGCTGATGCATGGTTGGGAAGGGCGGCCTACCCAGTTCGCGGCGTTGATCACTGCGCTGGTGGGCGCCGGCTACACCGTCGTGGCGCTGGACGGCCCGGCCCATGGTCGCTCTCCAGGTCGCGAGGCGAACGTTCTGTTATTTGCCAGGGCCATGCTCGAAGCCGCAGCTGAACTGCCACCGTTGCAGGCGGTGATCGGGCACTCGATGGGCGGCGCCAGCGCGATGCTGGCGGTCCAATTGGGCTTGCGCACCGAGGCGCTGGTCAGCATCGCGGCGCCCGCCCGTATCCTTGGTGTATTGCGCGGTTTTGCCCGTCATATGGGGCTGCCGCCCAAGGCACGCTCGGCGTTCATTCGCCAGGTGGAGAGGGATGTGGGCATGTCCGCGTCGAAGATGGATGTCGCGCATTACCAGTTGGACGTGCCGGGGCTGATCGTTCATGCCGAGGACGATACTTCGGTGTCGGTCAAGGAATCGCAGCTGATTCATGAGGCCTGGTTCGACAGCCGCTTGCTGCGCTTGCCACAGGGCGGGCATCAGCGGGTGCTGGCCGATCCCCGGGTGATTGATGGCGTGTTATCGCTGTTGGCCGGGCGCAGCCTGCAAGCACGGCAATCGGCCTGAATGGTTGAAAAGTCTGCCCTCGGTGATGTCGATATATTCAGCGGTGATGCAGTCGGTCCTGACGCCATCGCGGGCAAGCCCGGCTCCCACAGCGATCGGGTACACTGCACCGATCCACATTCGACCGGGAGAGGGGCATGGGCTGGGATCGGGCAACGCCGTTCATCATTGATCTTCAAGTAAACGCCGAAGACATCGACGGCCTGGGTCACGCCAACAATGCGGTGTACGTCAGTTGGTTGGAACGCTGTGCCTGGCGGCACTCTCAGCGCCTGGGCCTGGACTTGGTGGAATACCGGCGGTTGGATCGGGCCATGGCGGTGGTGCGGCATGAAATCGATTACCTGGCGGCGGCCTATGAAGGCGACGAGTTGCAACTGGCCACCTGGATCGTCGACTGGGACCAGCGGTTGAAGATGACCCGGCATTTCCAACTGATCCGTCCCCGCGACAACGCCACCCTGTTACGGGCCCAGACCACCTTTGTCTGCATCGAACTGTCCAGCGGCCGGCCCAAGCGCATGCCGCCGGAGTTCATCGAAGGCTATGGCGCGGCCATGCCCGCGGCAGCTTTGTCGTGAACTGAACCCCTGTGGGAGCGAGCCTGGCTTGATTCTTGAGAACATCAAAAATCTTCTGTGGGAGCGAGCCTGCTCCGGGCGGCGATCCGACGATGACGGCAGCACATCCAACATTGATGTAGCCTGACCCACCGCCATCGCGAGCAGGCTCGCTCCCACAATGGATTGTGGTGGATTTGATTCCTGGGAACCCCGCAGGGTTTGCTGGTGAATGCCAATACGCTGGGCAAAATCCGGTAAACTGCCGCACGTTTTTCCGTTGAGTGTGTGTTTCCCATGCAAATTGCCCTGGCGCCCATGGAGGGGTTGGTTGACAACATCCTGCGGGATGTCCTCACCCGCGTTGGCGGTATCGACTGGTGTGTCACCGAGTTCATCCGTGTCAACGACCGCCTGCTCACGCCGGCGTATTTCCACAAGCTCGCCCCTGAACTGCTGACCGATGCCAAGACGGCTGCCGGTGTGCCGCTGCGGGTGCAGTTGCTGGGGTCCGATCCGGTGTGCCTGGCGGAAAACGCGGCGCTGGCCTGCGAATTGGGCTCCGAGGTGATTGACCTGAATTTCGGCTGCCCGGCCAAGACGGTGAACAAATCCCGAGGTGGCGCGGTGTTGCTCAAGGAACCGGAACTGCTCAACCGGATCGTCGAGCACGTGCGTCGCGCGGTCCCCGGCCATATTCCTGTCACGGCCAAGATGCGCCTGGGCTTCGATAGCCCCGATGGCGCGCTGGTATGTGCCACGGCCCTGGCCGAAGGCGGCGCCGAGCACATCGTGGTGCATGCGCGGACCAAGACCGACGGCTACAAGCCTCCGGCGCACTGGGAATGGATTCCCCGGGTCCAGGAGGTGGTCAAGGTGCCGGTATTCGCCAACGGCGATATCTGGAGCGTGGAAGATTGGCGCCGTTGCCGCGAGATCAGCGGCGTGGAAGACATCATGCTCGGCCGCGGTCTGGTTTCCCGCCCGGACCTGGCCCGGCAGATCGCCGCAGCCCGGGCCGGCGAGGAAGTGGTCGAGATGTCGTGGGCCGAGCTGCAACCGATGCTCCAGGACTTCTGGCGACAGGTGGTCGAGCAGCTGACACCGCGCCAGGCGCCCGGTCGATTGAAGCAATGGCTGGCGATGCTCACCCGCAATTACCCCGAGGCGGTGCAGTTGTTTACGGCGTTGCGCCGGGAAACCGAGCTGGACGCGGTGGGCCATTTGCTGGGTGTGCCACGTACCGAAGCGGCCTGAAAAAAATTTCAGAAAAAGCTCTTGAAAAGTTTTTGGCGAACCCTAGATAGGGGTTACGCGATGCCGAATCCGGGTCGCTGAGACAAAAAACCTTGCTGATTTTTCAGGAGATTTGAATCATGAGTACTGCATTTTCGTTGGCCCCGCTGTTCCGTTCCTCGGTAGGTTTCGACCGCTTCAACGATCTGTTCGAAACCGCTTTGCGCAACGAGCCGGGCAGCAGCTATCCACCCTACAACGTGGAAAAATACGGTGATGATGAATACCGTATCGTAGTGGCTGCTGCGGGTTTCCGGGAAGAAGACCTGGACCTGCAAGTGGAAAAAGGTGTGCTGACCATCAGCGGCGGTAAGCGCGAGGCCAGCAATGACAGCGTCACCTACCTGCACCAGGGCATTGCCCAGCGTGCATTCAAGCTGTCCTTCCGGTTGGCGGATCATATCGAGATCAAGTCCGCTGGCCTGAGCAACGGTCTGTTGAGCATCGACCTGTTGCGGGTGATTCCGGAAGAGGCGAAAGCCAAGCGCATCCCGATCAATGGGGCGCAGCAACAACCCGCGCTGCAAAACTGATGCACCGCAACTGAAAAAGGGCACCGAAGTGGCGCCCTTTTTCATGGTCGACGCGCCCCTGTGGCGAGGGAGCTTGCTCCCGCTGGGTTGCGAAGCAGCCCCAAAAAAGCTCGATACAGGGCAGCCTGACACATCGCGTCGGCAGGTTTTAGGGTCGCTGCGCAGCCCAGCGGGAGCAAGCTCCCTCGCCACGAAGGTGAGCGGCGTTTTCACGGCAACAACCGCTCAAACGCCTCCAGTGGCAACGGCCGGCTATGCAAATAGCCCTGGTACAAATGGCAATCGAGCCCCTGCAGAAAGTGCAACTGTTCCAAGGTCTCTACACCCTCGGCGATCATTTCCAGGTTGAGGCTGCGGGCCATGGCGACGATGGCGCGGATGATTTCCGCGTCGTTGGGGTCGGTGGTGGCATCGCGTACGAATGACTGGTCGATTTTCAAGGTGTCTACCGGCAGGCGCTTGAGGTAGGTCAGCGATGAGTAGCCCGTACCGAAGTCGTCCATGGCGAAGCTGACCCCGAGCTTCTTGAGCCGGCGCATCTTGCCGATGGTGTCGTCCAGGTTCTGGATCACGATGCCCTCGGTGACTTCCAGCTTCAGCATGGAGCAGGGCAAGCCGTGGGTGGCGAGGCTGTTTTCGATGCGCTCGACAAAGTCGCTCTGGCGGAACTGTCGCGGGCTGATGTTCACGCACAGGCTGAACTGCCGCGGATCGACCTTGCCCTTGGCGATCAGTTGCTTGAAGCCGTCGCAGGCTTCGTCGAGGATCCAGGTCCCGACTTCCAGGATCAGGCCGCTGTCTTCCAGCACCTTGATGAATTCGTTGGGCGATTGGGCGCCCAGCTCCGGATGGTGCCAACGGACCAGGGCCTCGGCACCAATGATGCGATTGGTCCGGGCGTCGACCTGGGGTTGGAAGTGAAGGCTGAACTCGCCACGGGCCAGGGCCTGGCGCAAGTCCGTTTCCATGCGCAGGCGCTCGCTGGCGGCTTTCTGCATAGTGGCGTGGAACATCTGTGAGGTGTTGCGTCCCGAATCCTTGGCCCGATACAGCGCGATGTCGGCGCGCTTGAGCAGATCGGCCGGAGTCGAGCCATGGTCGGGGATCAGCGCCATGCCGATGCTTGGGGTGACCTGCAAACGTTGGCCATCGAGTGACATCGGCTCTGAAAGCAGTTCGCGCAGAGTATCGGCCAGGTTCTGTACCTGTTCGCTGACAACGGCGCGGCTGCCTTCCAGGCCGCTGAGGAGCACCACGAATTCGTCACCGCCCAGCCGCGCCACGGTGTCTTCCAGGCGTACGCTGGCCTCCAGGCGCGCGGTGATGATCTTCAGCACCGTGTCGCCCACCGGATGACCCAGAGAGTCGTTGATGTGCTTGAAGTGGTCCAGGTCGAGGAACAGCAGGGCGCCACGCAAGTTGTGGCGCTTGAGCAGGGCGATCTGCTGGCTCAGCCGGTCCATCAGCAAGGCGCGGTTGGGCAGGTTGGTCAGTGGGTCGTGATAGGCCAGGTGACGAATCTGGGCCTCGGCGTTGCGCAGCAGGCTTACGTCCCGGGCGGTCAGCAGCAGGCAGGGTGTCTCGTTGAGCGTGATGGGCTCGACCGACACCTCCACGGTGAGTATTTCCCCGCGTTTGTTACGCCCGAGCATTTCCTGATGGTGGACGCGGCCTTTGAGTTGCAGTTCAGCCAGCAGGGCGGTGCGCTGTTTGTCTTCAGCCCAGATGCCGACCTCGTAGACCGTATGACCGATCACTTCATCGGCACGGTAGCCGGTCAGGCGGCAGAAACCATCGTTGACTTCCAGGTAGCGACCGCTATCGCGTTCGGTGATGGTGATGGCATCCGGACTTGAGTGGAACGCCTTGGCGAATTTCTCTTCACTGGCCTTGAGCGCCGCTTCGGAGCGCTGCTGTTGGGTGATGTCCCGCAGGGTGGTGACGATGCACGGTTGATTGTTAACGTTGATCTGCCGGCTGGAGATCACGCAGGTCAGCGGTTGGCCGTCCTTGTGATGAACGACGATGGCGACGTTGTTCAAGGACTGCTCGCGAATCACCCGCTCGATGCGTTGCAGGCTGCTGCCTGGAGCATCCCAGAGTCCTATTTCGTCGGCGCTGCGGCCAATCACGTCGCTGGCGTCCCAGCCGAAGGTCTGGCTGAAGCTCGAATTGATCTCGATGAATCGGCCACTGTCCTGGTGGGTGACGCAGATCGGATCGGGGCTGACGTGAAACAGCGTGGCGAATTTTTCTTCCGACGCCGCCAGGCTCTGTTCGCGTTCGACCTGGTCGGTGATGTCCAGCAACGTCCCGGCCATGCGCAAGGGGCTGCCGTCGTCATTGCGGTAGAGGCGTGCGCGGCTTTCCAGGTAGCGGGAGCTGCCGTCCGGCAGTTGCACGCGGTAGGTCAGTTGGTAATTGCCGGCCGGGCCTTCGCGCAGGCTGCGATAGGCGTTGCGCATGTTGTTGCGTTCCTCGGTAGGCACACCGTCGAAAAACGCGTCGAACGACTCATGAAAAGGCTTGGGCTCCAGCCCATGGAGCTGCGCGGCCCGGGCCGAACCGTAGAGCATGCCGCTGGGAATGTGCCAGTCCCAGGTGCCCAGTTGCGCCGAATCGAGGGCCAGGTCGAGGCGTTCCTGGCTGTCCTTGAGCGCCTGTTCGGCCTGTTTGCGCTCGGTGGTGTCAAGGAAGGTGCTGAGCAGGTAAGGCTGGCCTTCGATCTCGACTTTCTGCGCGCTGAGAAGACCGGTGTGAATCAGCTCGTTACTGGCCCGCAGTTCTACCTCCATGCTTGCCACTTCGCCTTTGGCCTGGATGGCTTCGAGCAGTTTCGCCCGTTGCGAGGGCTGCGCCCAGAGGCCCAGCTCCAGCGTCGTGCGGCCGATAATGTCATGCAACGGCCAGCCAAACAGGCTTTCGAAGTATTTATTGGCCTCGATGATCAACCCGTCTTCCTGGCGGGTCAGCAAAACCATGTTCGGGCACAGATGAAACAGCGTGGCAAAGCGTTTTTCCGAACTGCGCAGGGCCTGTTCGCGCTGGCGCTGGTGAGTGATTTCGCGGATTACCCCGATCATGCGCGGGCGGCCGTGCTTGTCCGGCAGCACGCTGCCGTTGATTTCCAGCCAGTGCAGGCTGCCATCGGGCCAGACGATGCGGTGGTGCATCGCCTGCTCCAGCGGTGCACCGGCAACCGCCGCATGGAAGGCGCGCACGGCCCTGGCCCGGTCTTCGGGCAGCAGCAGGTCCAGATAGTCCACATCGGTGGGCAGCGGGTGGCGCGGGTCGAAGCCGAACAACGCCTGGGTGCCGCGGGACCAACTGATCTGCCCGGTTTCGATGTCCCACGACCAGGCTCCCAGCCGCGCGCCGTTCAGGGCGGCCAGCAACTGCGGCGCGCTGTCCCAGCTTTGCTCGGACCGTTTCGGGTCAAGCGCCTGGATACGCGGCAGGGGAGGGAGATGGTCAGCGGGATTGGGCATCGTATAGCAGGCCTTGAGCAGGTTTGGGCGTTAGGCACAGGTGGTGCGGCTCTATAGGAGTAGCACAACCTACGCCGTTGTCCCTGGCAGATCGATTTGTGCATCCAATAGGGCCATGAAAGCCCGTGCTGCATTCGAAAGCGTCCGTTCGGTATGCAAGATATAGCCTAGCTGGCGACTGAGCTGTATGCCCGGCAAAGGGATGCGGGCCACCTGTTCATCGAGCATGGTTCGCGGCAAGACGCTCCAGGCCAGGCCGATGGAGACCATCATCTTTATGGTTTCCAGATAATTCGTACTCATCGCGATGTTCGGCGTCAGGCCCTGGGCCTCGAACAATCGTTGCACGATGTGATGGGTGAACGTATTGCCGCCGGGGAACACCGCAGGATGCAGGGCGATGTCCGCCAGGCTGACCGCGCCGTTTTCCAGCAGCGCGTGTTCCGGGGCCACGACGAAATCCAGCGGGTCATCCCATACCGGCGTGGCGCGAACCAGCGTGTGCGGCTCAGGGGCGAGCGTGATGACGGCCAGTTCCGCCCGGCCATGGAGGATTTCCTCGTAGGCCACTTCCGAATCCAGGAACTGGATATCCAGTGCGACCTGGGGGTAGCGGCGGGTGAACTCCCTCAATAAAGGCGGCAAACGGTGCAGGCCGATGTGATGACTGGTGGCGAGCGTCAGGCGACCGGTCACTTCGCCGGTCAGGTTGGTCAGGGCGCGGCGGGTATCGTCCAACACGTTGAGTATCTGATAAGCCCGTGGCAGCAGGGCCCGGCCGGCCTCGGTCAGGCCCACTTCACGGCCCAGGCGGTCGAACAGGCGCACCTTGAGCTGCTGCTCCAGGCCGGCAATCCGCTTGCTGATGGCCGGCTGTGTCAGGTGCAGGCGCTCCCCGGCTCCGGAGAAACTACCGGTCTCGGCGATGGCGATAAAGGCATTGAGATTGGCGAGGTCCATGGGCGATTCCGTTCGAATTCCAACTGGTTATGCAAAGTATGAAAAATATGAATTTGAGTTATTTAATGTAACCTCATAGCATCAGCCTCACAAGCCAAGGGGTTATTGATCCGTTCAAGCCCAGGGCATAGAAACAAGCTGATGAGGAACCGTCTGATGGCCGGCAAAACGCTCTACGACAAGCTCTGGGATTCGCATTTGGTCAAGCAGCGCGACGATGGCTCCGCGCTGATCTACATCGACCGTCACATCATCCACGAGGTGACCTCGCCGCAAGCCTTCGAAGGCCTGCGCCTGGCTGGGCGCAAGCCATGGCGTATCGATGCCAACATCGCGACCCCGGACCACAACGTACCGACCACGCCGGAGCGCAAGGGTGGCATCGAGGCGATCGTTGACCAAGTCTCGCGCTTGCAGGTTCAGACCCTTGACGATAACTGTGACGAGTACGGCATCGTCGAATTCAAAATGAATGACGTGCGTCAGGGCATCGTCCACGTGATCGGCCCGGAGCAGGGCGCGACCTTGCCCGGCATGACCGTGGTCTGCGGCGATTCCCACACCTCGACCCACGGTGCTTTCGGCGCTCTGGCCCATGGCATTGGCACCTCCGAGGTCGAGCATGTGCTCGCCACCCAGTGCCTGGTCGCCAAGAAAATGAAGAACATGCTGGTGCGCGTCGAGGGCAGGCTGCCGTTCGGCGTGACCGCCAAGGACATCGTGCTCGCGGTGATCGGCAAGATCGGCACCGCTGGCGGCAACGGCCATGCCATCGAGTTCGCCGGCAGCGCTATTCGTGAGCTGTCCATCGAAGGCCGCATGACCATCTGCAACATGTCCATCGAGGCCGGTGCCCGCGTCGGGCTGGTGGCCGCCGATGAAAAAACCGTGGCCTATGTCAAAGGCCGTCCGTTCGCTCCGAAAGGTGCCGAATGGGATCTGGCGGTCGAAGCCTGGAAAGACCTGGTGTCCGACCCCGACGCTAAGTTCGACACGGTGGTCGAGCTCGATGCCGCGCAGATCAAGCCGCAGGTCAGCTGGGGCACATCGCCTGAAATGGTATTGGCGGTGGACCAAAACGTTCCCGATCCGGCCAAGGAAGTGGATCTGGTCAGGCGCGACTCCATCGTCCGTGCCTTGAAATACATGGGTTTGAGCGCCAACCAGGCGATTACCGACATTCAGCTCGACCGTGTGTTCATCGGTTCCTGCACCAACTCGCGGATCGAAGACCTGCGCGCTGCGGCAGTGATTGCCAAGGGCCGCAAGGTGGCCTCGACCATCAAGCAGGCCATCGTGGTGCCGGGCTCAGGGCTGGTGAAGGCCCAGGCAGAAGCGGAAGGGTTGGACAAGATCTTCCTCGAAGCCGGTTTCGAGTGGCGTGAGCCGGGGTGCTCGATGTGCCTGGCGATGAACCCGGATCGCCTGGAGTCGGGCGAGCATTGCGCTTCCACCTCCAACCGTAACTTCGAAGGCCGTCAAGGCGCCGGTGGCCGTACGCACCTGGTGAGTCCGGCCATGGCCGCGGCGGCCGCTGTCAACGGTCGTTTCGTCGACGTCCGCGAATTGATCTGAAGGAGCGCAGCATGAAAGCTTTTACCCAGCACACCGGTCTTGTCGCGCCTTTGGATCGTGCCAACGTCGACACCGACCAGATCATTCCCAAGCAGTTCTTGAAATCCATCAAGCGCACCGGCTTCGGCCCGAACCTGTTCGACGAATGGCGTTACCTGGATGTCGGCCAGCCGTACCAGGACAACTCCAAGCGCCCTTTGAACAAGGATTTCGTCCTCAACGCCGAGCGCTACCAGGGCGCCAGTGTGTTGCTCGCCCGGGAGAACTTCGGTTGCGGTTCCAGCCGCGAACACGCGCCATGGGCCCTGGAAGAGTACGGTTTTCGCAGCATCATCGCGCCGAGCTACGCCGACATTTTCTTCAACAACAGCTTCAAGAACGGCTTGCTGCCGATCATCCTCGGCGACGCTGAAGTGGACGAGCTGTTCCAGCAGGTCGAGGCCAACCCGGGCTACCAGTTGCAGATCGACCTTGCGGCGCAGACCGTGACCCGTCCGGACGGCAAAGTGTTGAGCTTCGAGATCGATGCGTTCCGCAAGCACTGCCTGCTCAATGGGCTGGACGATATCGGCCTGACCTTGCAGGACAGCGACGCGATTGCGGCGTTCGAAGCCAAGCACCGGACGAGCCAGCCTTGGTTGTTTCGTGATGCTTGATTTTGCATAAGGCGTAATGGCGCCATCGCGAGCAGGCTCGCTCCCACATTGAATTTGCGGCGTTCACAAGAACCCTGTGGGAGCGAGCCTGCTCGCGATGAGGCCAGCCCAGGCAACACAACCCTTAAGGACATCCCATGACCAACACCGCCCACAGCCAAGTCGTACAAAAGCAATTCGGTGAGCAGGCCTCGGCCTACCTGAGCAGTGCCGTGCACGCCCAGGGCGCCGAGTTCGCGCTGCTACAGGCTGAGCTTGCCGGTCATGCTGGCGCCCGCGTGCTCGACTTGGGTTGCGGTGCCGGGCATGTGAGTTTCCATGTGGCCTCCCTGGCCGAGGAGGTCGTGGCGTACGATCTGTCCCAGCAGATGCTCGACGTCGTGGCCGCTGCGGCAACGGATCGTGGCCTGGGCAATATCACCACGGTGTGCGGTGCCGCCGAGCGTTTGCCATTTGGTGATGGCGAATTCGATTTCGTGTTCAGCCGTTATTCGGCGCATCATTGGAGCGACTTGGGCTTGGCCTTGCGCGAGGTGCGCCGAGTGCTCAAGCCGGGTGGGGTGATGGCGTTCATCGATATCTTGTCGCCGGGCACGCCGTTGCTCGACACTTACCTGCAAAGCATCGAAGTGCTGCGCGACACCAGCCATGTACGCGATTACTCGGCCGCCGAGTGGCTGCGCCAGGTCAGCGAGGCGGGGCTGTATGTGCGCAGTACCTCACGCCAACGCCTGCGCCTGGAATACCAGTCCTGGGTCGAGCGCATGCGCACGCCCGAGGTGATGCGCGCGGCCATCCTGCAGTTGCAGCGCTCGATGGGCGATGAAGTACGCGAATATTTTGAGATTGAGGCCGATGGTTCGTTCAGTACAGATGTACTGGTGCTGTGGGCCGAGCGATAGAATTTTTTCCGGCAGGTCCTGGGTTGCAGAACCAGGGGCCGGCCGCCAGAACAAACGAGGAAAGCATGAGCAAGCAGATTCTGATTCTCCCAGGTGACGGCATCGGTCCGGAAATCATGGCCGAAGCGGTCAAGGTCCTGGAGCTGGCAAACGACAAGTACGGCCTGGGCTTCGAACTCAGCCACGACGTGATCGGCGGCGCCGCCATCGACAAGCACGGCGTACCGTTGGCCGACGAAACCCTGGACCGCGCCCGCGCCGCCGATGCGGTGCTGCTGGGCGCCGTGGGCGGCCCGAAATGGGACAAGATCGAGCGGGACATTCGTCCTGAGCGCGGCTTGCTGAAGATTCGTGCGCAACTGGGCCTGTTCGGCAACCTGCGTCCGGCGATCCTTTATCCGCAACTGGCCGACGCCTCGAGCCTGAAACCGGAAATCGTCTCCGGCCTGGACATCCTCATCGTTCGCGAGCTGACCGGCGGTATCTACTTCGGTGCCCCGCGTGGCACCCGCGAGCTGGAGAGCGGCGAGCGCCAGGCCTACGACACGCTGCCCTACAGCGAAAGCGAAATCCGCCGGATCGCCCGGGTCGGCTTTGACATGGCTCGCGTGCGGGACAAGAAACTGTGCTCGGTGGACAAGGCCAACGTGCTGGCCTCCAGCCAACTGTGGCGTGAAGTGGTCGAGCAGGTGGCCAAGGATTACCCGGACGTCGAGCTGAGCCACATGTACGTCGACAACGCCGCCATGCAACTGGTGCGTGCGCCGAAGCAGTTCGATGTGATCGTCACCGACAATATGTTCGGCGACATCCTGTCCGACGAAGCGTCGATGCTCACCGGTTCCATCGGCATGCTGCCGTCGGCTTCCCTGGATGCCAACAACAAGGGCATGTACGAGCCGTGCCACGGTTCGGCGCCGGACATCGCCGGGCAGGGCATTGCCAACCCGTTGGCGACCATTCTGTCGGTGTCGATGATGCTGCGCTACAGCTTCAACCTCACGGACGCCGCCGACGCGATCGAGAAAGCGGTCAGCGTGGTGTTGGACCAGGGCTTGCGCACGGGCGACATCTGGTCGGCCGGTTGTACCAAAGTCGGTACCCAGCAAATGGGCGACGCAGTAGTCGCCGCGCTGCGGAATCTGTAATCTCTCGGGCCCACTGCTTCGACGGTGGCCCACTTTTGTATAGGTGTAGTTGCGATGAAACGTGTAGGTCTGATCGGTTGGCGCGGCATGGTCGGTTCCGTGCTCATGCAGCGAATGCTGGAAGAGCAGGATTTCGATCTCATTGAACCGGTGTTTTTCACCACTTCCAATGTCGGTGGCCAGGGCCCGTCCGTGGGCAAGGACACCGGTGCGCTCAAGGATGCCTACAGCATCGACGAGCTCAAGAGCCTTGACGTGATCCTGACCTGCCAGGGCGGCGACTACACCAGCGAAGTCTTCCCCAAGCTGCGTGAAGCAGGCTGGCAGGGCTACTGGATCGACGCCGCTTCCAGCCTGCGCATGCAGGACGACGCGGTGATCATACTCGATCCGGTGAACCGCAAGGTCATCGACCAGCAGCTGGATGCGGGCACCAAGAACTACATCGGCGGCAACTGCACCGTCAGCCTGATGCTGATGGGCCTGGGCGGGCTGTTCGAGGCCGGTCTGGTGGAGTGGATGAGTGCCATGACCTATCAGGCGGCATCGGGTGCGGGCGCGCAGAACATGCGTGAGCTGATCAAGCAGATGGGCGCGACCCACGCCGCCGTCGCCGATGACCTGGCCAACCCGGCCAGCGCCATCCTGGACATCGACCGCAAGGTCGCCGAGGCGATGCGCAGCGATGCGTACCCGACCGAGAACTTCGGCGTGCCGCTGGCCGGCAGCCTGATCCCATGGATCGACAAGGAACTGCCGAACGGCCAGAGCCGTGAAGAGTGGAAGGCCCAGGCCGAAACCAACAAGATCCTGGGCCGTTTCAAGAGCCCGATCCCGGTGGACGGCATCTGCGTGCGCATCGGCGCCATGCGCTGCCACAGCCAGGCGCTGACCATCAAGCTGAACAAGGACGTGCCAATCGCCGACATCGAAGGGCTGATCAGCCAGCACAACCCTTGGGTCAAGCTGGTGCCTAACAACCGCGACATCAGCATGCAGGAGCTGAGCCCGACCAAGGTCACCGGCACCCTGAACGTGCCGGTGGGCCGCTTGCGCAAACTGAACATGGGCTCGCAGTTCGTTGGCGCCTTCACCGTCGGCGACCAGTTGCTGTGGGGCGCGGCCGAACCGCTGCGCCGCATGCTGCGGATCCTGCTCGAGCGTTGATTCGATGTGGCTGTGAACGAACCCGCGCCTTGTGAGAGGTGCGGGTTTTTTTATCTCGGTTGGGTGAGTTCCCTGTGGCGAGGGAGCTTGCTCCCGCTGGGCTGCGAAGCAGCCCCAGAACTCTAGCGGTTGCTGCGCAACCGAGCGGGAGCAAGCTCCCTCGCCACAGGTTCTCCTGTGTTCAATTGCTTGCCCGCCAACCGCCCGGTAAAGTGCCGCTCCCCCCGTTTTACCCGAGGTAGACCCATGAGCCAGTCCATTGATATTGCCGTGATCGGCGCCACCGGTACTGTCGGCGAAGCCCTTGTCCAGATTCTCGAAGAGCGGGACTTCCCGATCGGCAACCTGCACCTTTTGGCCAGCAGCGAATCAGCAGGCAGTTCGGTGATGTTTCGCAAGAAAAACGTGCGGGTGCGGGAGGTCGACGACTTCGACTTCAGCAAAGTCCAACTGGCGTTTTTCGCCGCTGGTCCGGCGGTGTCCCTGAGCTTCGCTCCGCGTGCCAGCGCTGCTGGTTGCGCGCTGATCGACTTGTCGGGCGCCTTGCCGCCGGAGCAGGCGCCGCAGATCGTGCCGGAGGCAAACGCCCAGGTGCTTGCCGGTCTGAAGAAGCCCTTCCAGGTCAGCAGCCCCAGCGCGTCGGCCACGGCGCTGGCGGTGGCGCTGGCACCGCTGCGGGACTGCCTTGACCTGCAGCGCATCAGCGTGACCGCCAGCCTCGCGGTATCCGCCCAGGGGCGTGTCGCCGTGAGCGAACTGGCGCGCCAGACCGCCGAGTTGCTCAATGTTCGCCCGTTGGAGCCAAAGTTTTTCGACCGGCAGATGGCATTCAATCTGTTGGCCCAAGTGGGGCCTGCGGATGAGCAGGGCCACACGCAGTTGGAGAAACGCCTGGTGCGTGAGTTGCGCCAGGTGCTGGATCAACCTTTGTTAAAAATTTCAGTGACTTGCATTCAAGCTCCGGTGTTTTTCGGCGATAGCTTGAGCGTGACTGTGCAGTCTGCAAAGGCCGTCGACCTGGCTCAGGTGAATGCAGCCCTGGAATCCGCGCCCGGTATCGAGCTGGTGGAGGCGGGGGATTACCCGACGCCAGTAGGCGATGCGGTGGGCCAGGATGTGGTTTACGTGGGGCGCGTGCGCGGCGGGATCGACGATCCGGCGGAACTGAATATGTGGCTGACGTCAGATAACGTGCGTAAGGGCGCCGCGCTCAATGCGGTGCAGGTGGCGGAGCTGTTGATAAAAGAGTTGCTGTAAAAGATACTTGGCGGCAATTTGTCGAATGATTCTAGCTGGGCGCTATGCTTGGTCAGGATGCTGAAGGCGAACCTCCCTCTGGGGGCTTTCCCGGGGCATGAGTGAAATGATCGCGCGCACCGTCGCTTCGGGGCTGCGCGCAATGCCTTACGGCAGCGGCACCAACACGTTCTCGCTGGCCGAGGAATGTTCAAACAAAGGAAGAGGCTATGGTTCAAGTTCGCAAACTGGTATTAGCAATAGCGGCCGCCTCGGCGCTGTCTTCCGGTATGGCGCAAGCGCTCGGGCTCGGGGAATTGACCCTGAGGTCGACGCCGAACCAGCCTCTGGTCGCCGAGATCGAACTGCTCGATGTCCAGCAGTTGACCGCAGCCGAAGTCGTGCCAAGCCTGGCCTCGCCCGATGACTTCGCCAAGGCCGGGATCGACCGCCAGGCCTTCCTCAATGACCTGACCTTCACCCCGGTCATCAATGCCAATGGCAAGAGCGTGCTGCGAGTAACGTCCAGCCGACCGCTGTCCGAACCGATGGTCAAGTTCCTGGTGCAGGTGATGTGGCCCAACGGCCGCCTGTTACGCGACTACAGTGTGTTGCTCGATCCGTCCAAGTTCTCGCCACAGGCCGCTGACGCCGCTCGGTCCAAGTCGTCCCAGGTCGTGTCCACGCCGGTCACTGGCGCGACCAGGCCGTCCCAGTACACCACCACACCGCGCGACACCCTGTGGGAAATCGCCGCCAAGGTACGCAACGGCGGATCTGTCCAGCAAACCATGCTGGCGATCCAGGCGCTGAACCCGAACGCCTTCATTGATGGCAACATCAACCTGCTCAAGACCGGCCAGGTCCTGCGTCTGCCGGACCCGGTGCAAAGTACGGCCTTGCCGCAGCCTCAGGCCATCGCTGAAGTTGCCGCGCAGAACGCCGCCTGGCGTTCCGGTCGCCGCAGCGTGGCGGGTGGCGGCAAGCAGCAGTTGGACGCAACCAGGCGTGGTCGCGGCGAAGGCGCGCCGGCGCCGGCCGCCGGTCGCGACAACCTGAGCCTGGTCTCGGCCGAATCGGCGAAGGCGGGCGCCAAGGGCAAGGGCGCTGCAGGTGATGCCCAGGCACTGAACAACAAGCTTGCCGTGACCCAGGAAAGCCTCGATGCGGCTCGCCGGGATAACGAAGAGCTGAAAAGCCGCATGGCGGATCTGCAAAGCCAACTGGACAAACTGCAGCGCCTGATCGAGCTGAAGAACAATCAACTGGCCAAGATGCAGGCCGAAGGTGCTGCGGTTCCACCGGCTGGTGAAGCGCCTCCCGTGATGTCGGCCGAGTTGGCCCAGGCCCCGACGGCCCAGACCCCGGCCGTGGAACCTGCACCTGCACCTGCACCTGCACCTGCACCTGCGCCTACGCCTGCACCTGCACCTGAAGCAGCGCCACCTGTGGCTCCGATCGAGCCGGCGCCCGCTGCGTCCAACGAGGCCAAATACAATGATCTGCTCACCAATCCGATCCTGCTGGGGTTGATCGGTGGCGGTGTGCTGCTCCTGCTGTTGTTGCTGTTGCTGCTCGCTCGGCGACGCAAGGCCCAACAGGAAGCCGAAAAGCATTTGCGCATGGCGCGCGCCCTCGAGGAGGAGGCCGACTTCTCCCCGGAGCTCGATCTGCCCCCGAACAGTTTCGAGGGCATTGAAGTTCCACCGCCAAGCGTAAAACTCGAGCCGAAACCTGCGCCGGCCCCCGCGCCTGTGCCCAAGCCGGCTCCGGTGGTCGCGCCAGTGATCGTTACGCCGCCGATTGCCGCACCACTGGTGGCGCCGGCAGCCGAGCGCTCCGATGATGTACTCCCCCAGGCCCAGGCCCACATCGACCGTGGTCGTTTGAACCAGGCCGCTGACATGCTTGAGCAGGGCATCAAGGCCGAGCCACAGCGCAGCGACCTGCGCCTGAAACTCATGGAAGTCTATGGTCAGCAGGGTGACCGCGATGCGTTCGTCGCCCAGGAGCGCCAACTGGTGGCCAATGGCGATAACTATGCCCAGGTCGAACAGCTCAAGAGCCGTTTCCCGGCCATGGCGGTTGCCGCCACTGCGGGTGTGGCCGCAGCGGCTGTCGCGGCGGAATTGGACGCGCAGTATGTCAAGGAGCTGCTGGAAGATCCGTCGCCCACCAACGAGGAATTGGACAGCGCTTTCGACTTGAGCCTGGATGACCTGGACGCGGCGCCGGTCGCACCGGCCCCCGAGCCTGTCGCCGAGCTGGATGCGTTCCCCGAGGACGATGACCTGAGTTTCGAGTCGGTACTCAAGCAGCAGACCCAGGCCAACGAAAGCCTGGATGACCTGTCGGAATTCGACCTGGACCTGGGGGCCGATGCTCCGACTCCGGTGGCGGCACTGGACGATGAAGACTTCCTGCTGGACCTGGGCGACGACCTGAAAGGTTTCGACTCGCCTGCGGCCGACGCGTCCGCCCTGGCCGACACGCCGGCGGACGATCTGGAGCTGCCGGCGGATTTCGATCTGTCCCTGGCCGATGAAATGGACGCGCCTGCAGCACCCAAGGATGCCTTCGAGTCCGAACTGGACGATGTCAACGCCGAGCTGGATCGGCTGTCCGACAGCCTGGGCCAGCCGACTTTCACCGCCGAAGACGCGATGGTCGGTGCGGAAGAGGAGCCGGACTTCGACTTCCTCAGCGGTACTGACGAGGTGGCGACCAAGCTCGACCTGGCCCAGGCCTACATCGACATGGGTGACAACGACGGCGCCCGGGACATCCTCGGAGAAGTC
This sequence comes from Pseudomonas sp. SMV71, assembly GCF_052042015.1. Taxonomy (NCBI): domain Bacteria; kingdom Pseudomonadati; phylum Pseudomonadota; class Gammaproteobacteria; order Pseudomonadales; family Pseudomonadaceae; genus Pseudomonas; species Pseudomonas sp. SMV71. The sequence goes on from NZ_JBKGGU010000004.1 coordinate 61,546, forward strand.
CTCAGCGAAGGCGATGCCACCCAGCAGAGCGAAGCCAAGGAGATGCTGTCGCGCCTGGCGTAAGGTTCTCGGGTCAGCAGAAACGGCAGCCGGTGAGGCTGCCGTTTTTGTTTGGGGCGCGAAGAGGTGGCGCCTGGCCGAGCCTCATCGCGAGCAGGCTCGCTCCCACAGGGGATTTGGGTGCCCCGCAAATCCTGCGTCTACCGATGCCCTCTGTGGGAGCGAACTTGCTCGCGAAAGCGTCGTGTCAGGCGACATCATGTTGGCTGGTCCACCGTCATCGCGAGCAGGCGCTCCCACATGGGTTGAGGGCTTGCGCAAGTTCTGCGTCTACCGCCGCTTCCCCCTGTGGGAGCGAGCCTGCTCGCGATGACGCCAGCCCATCCACCACCGTATCAACAGTTGCGCTGGCATCCCGAACCTTCGGCCTTATAATGCCCGCCTTTGCGTACTTCAGCAGGCTGTAATTCCTTGGCAAACATAGACAACCCGGCCGCCGAAATGGCGGCCGAAGGCTTCTCCCGGATCGCCTTGGGCGTTGAATACAAAGGCTCGCGCTATCGTGGCTGGCAGCGTCAGGCTTCCGGCGTACTGACCGTGCAGGAAACCCTTGAAAACGCACTGTCCAAGGTCGCCGACTCGCCCGTGTCGCTGCATTGCGCTGGCCGGACCGATGCCGGCGTGCACGCCTGTGGCCAGGTGGTGCACTTCGATACCCAGGCCGAGCGCTCGATGAAAGCCTGGGTCATGGGTGCCAATATCAACCTGCCCCATGATGTCAGCGTCAGTTGGGCCAAGGTAATGCCGGCGCATTTTCATGCCCGCTTCAAGGCCATCGCCCGGCGTTATCGTTACGTGATCTACAACGATCAGATCCGCCCGGCGCACCTGAACGAAGAAATCACCTGGAACCATCGTCCGCTGGACGTCGAGCGCATGGCCGAGGCCGCGCAGTACCTGGTCGGCATCCATGATTTCAGTGCGTTTCGTGCCGGGCAGTGCCAGGCCAAATCACCCATCAAGGAGCTGCATCACCTGCGCGTGACCCGCCACGGCAAGATGATCGTGCTGGACATCCGCGCCAGTGCCTTCCTGCACCACATGGTGCGCAACATCGCCGGCGTACTGATGACCATTGGCGCCGGTGAGCGGCCGGTGGAATGGATCAAGGAAGTGCTCGAAAGTCGGATCCGGCGCTCGGGCGGCGTGACCGCCCATCCATTCGGCCTGTATCTGGTGCAGGTCGAATATCGCGACGAATTCGAGCTGCCGGAGCGTTACATCGGGCCACATTTCCTCACGGGCTTCTGCGAACTCGACGGCTGACGCTCTGCGCAGCATTTGCTACCATCCGGGACTTTCACGGATTTACCTGAGGTTTTCACGACATGTCGGCCGTTCGCAGCAAGATTTGCGGGATCACCCGCGTCGAGGACGCGTTGGCGGCGGTCGAGGCCGGAGCCGACGCCATCGGGCTGGTGTTCTACGCCAAGAGTCCGCGGGCGGTGACGGTGCAGCAGGCGAGGGCGATCATCCAGGCCTTGCCGCCGTTCGTGACCCCGGTGGGCCTGTTCGTCGACGCCAGTCGTTGCGAGCTGGGCGAGATACTCGATGCCGTGCCGCTGGCGCTGTTGCAGTTTCATGGCGATGAGAGTCCGGCCGACTGTGAAGGCTGGCATCGTCCGTACGTCAAGGCATTGCGAGTCAAGGCCGGTGATGACATCGCTGCTCGTTGCGACGCCTTTGCCAGCGCCAGCGGCATCTTGCTCGATACCTACGTGGAAGGTGTGCCTGGCGGTACCGGGGAAGCATTCGACTGGTCGTTGGTGCCGCAGGGCCTGAGCAAGCCGATCATCCTCGCCGGTGGCCTGACGGCGGAAAACGTCGCCGCGGCCATTCGCCAGGTCCGCCCTTACGCGGTGGACGTGAGCGGTGGGGTGGAGCAGGCCAAGGGCATCAAGGACCCGGCAAAGATTCATGCGTTCATGGCGGCTGTGCGCGGTTGCCAGTAGTCAATGTGACGGCTGGCAGACTGCCGCCGTCCATACCTGCACTGTACAAAGCAGGCAGGCACCGCCTTCGGGCGGGCCAAAAGCGTAGGGGCAACCGCGGTGCAGCGGTTGTCGGGATGGCTGAGGTAGATGGGCTGCACGCAGGTCATGTTTCGCACTGACCGTGGTGGCCGCTGGACCCTCGCCGCACAATGAATTTAGCTCAAGGGCATACGCGGGGCCGCGAACCAGAGCGTTCGGGTCGCCGGTACTGGAGAAAGAAAGCATGAGCAACTGGTTGGTAGACAAACTGATCCCTTCGATCATGCGTTCCGAGGTGAAGAAAAGCTCGGTGCCTGAAGGTCTGTGGCACAAGTGTCCGTCCTGCGAAGCGGTGCTGTACCGCCCGGAGTTGGAAAAGACCCTGGACGTTTGCCCCAAGTGCAACCACCACATGCGCATCGGCGCGCGTGCCCGTATCGATATCTTCCTGGACGCTGAAGGCCGCGTGGAGCTGGGTGCAGACCTGGAGCCGGTGGACCGTCTGAAGTTCCGTGACGGCAAGAAGTACAAGGACCGCCTGACCGCCGCCCAGAAGCAGACCGGTGAAAAAGACGCCCTGGTGTCCATGAGCGGCACCCTGCTGGGCATGCCGGTGGTGGTCTCGGCGTTCGAATTCTCGTTCATGGGCGGTTCCATGGGTGCCATCGTCGGCGAGCGCTTCGTTCGTGCGGCCGACCATGCCCTGGAAAACCGTTGCCCGATGATCTGCTTTGCCGCTTCCGGTGGTGCGCGGATGCAGGAAGCACTGATCTCCCTGATGCAGATGGCCAAGACCTCTGCGGTGCTGGCGCGTCTGCGTGAAGAAGGCATCCCGTTCATTTCGGTGCTGACCGACCCGGTCTACGGTGGTGTTTCCGCCAGCCTGGCAATGCTGGGCGACGTGATCGTCGGCGAGCCGAAAGCCCTGATCGGCTTTGCCGGTCCGCGAGTGATCGAACAGACCGTGCGCGAGAAACTGCCGGAAGGCTTCCAGCGCAGCGAGTTTCTGCTGGAGCACGGCGCGATTGACCTGATCATCGACCGTCGCGAGCTGCGTCCGCGCCTGGGTAACCTGCTGGCGCAACTGATGGGCCTGCCGACGCCGACCTTTGTCGCCGCGCCGATCGAGCCGGTCGTGGTTCCGCCGGTCCCTGCCGGGCTATGACCCAACGCACCCTGGGCGACTGGCTCGCCTACCTCGAGCAGTTGCATCCTTCGGCCATCGACATGGGGCTGGAGCGCTCACAAGCGGTAGCGTCCCGCATGGGACTGGCCAAGCCGGCGCCCCGGGTCATCACCGTCACCGGCACCAACGGCAAGGGTTCGACCTGCGCTTTTGTGGCCTCGCTGCTGCGGGCCCAAGGGCTGAACGTCGGTGTCTACAGTTCGCCGCACCTGCTGCGCTACAACGAGCGGGTGCAGGTCAACGGTGTCGAAGCCTCTGACGCCGCGCTGTGCGAGGCGTTTGCCGCAGTAGAAGCCGGGCGTGGCGATATTTCCCTGACGTACTTCGAGATGGGCACCCTGGCAGCGTTCTGGCTGTTTGCCGAGGCCGGCCTCGATGCCGTGGTGCTGGAAGTCGGATTGGGTGGGCGACTGGATACGGTCAATCTGGTGGACGCGGACATCGCGCTGGTCACCAGTATCGGCGTCGACCATGCCGATTACTTAGGTGATACCCGCGAATCGGTGGCGTTCGAGAAGGCCGGTATCTTTCGCCAGGGCGCGCCTGCACTCTGTGGCGACCTCAATCCGCCCCAGCCATTGTTGGACAAGGTTCGCGAACTGAACTGTCCATTCTTCCTGCGCGGTCGGGATTTCGACCTGGCAATGACCGAGCAGCATTGGCAATGGCGTGGCAGCGATGCCCGGGGCAATCCCGTGGAATTGCGTGACCTGCCGCTGCTGGACCTGCCAATGGAAAACGCTGCGCTGGCGCTCCAGGCGTACCTGTTGCTGGGACTGCCGTGGGATGCCGATCAGATCATCGGAGCATTGCAAGCGACTCGCATCGTCGGTCGTCTCGACCGTCGACAGTTCGACTGGCAAGGCAAGCGTCTTAATCTGCTGCTGGATGTCGGTCATAACCCCCATGCGGCGCAGTACCTGGCCGAGCGCCTGGCGCGACGGCCGGTGGTGGGCCGGCGTCTGGCGGTGTTCGGGCTGCTGTCCGACAAGGATCTGGATGGCGTTGTCGCCGCGTTGGATGCTAGTGTCCAGCAATGGGCGGTCACACCGCTGGATACACCTCGCTCACGTACGGCGGCGCAGTTGCAGGACGCCTTGCAGCGTCACGGTGCCGCCGTGCAAGCCTATGGCAGCGTGGCGGCCGCTCTGGAGGGGCAGGCCGCCCAGGCGACGGTGGATGACGAGATTCTGCTGTTCGGATCATTTTTTTGTGTTGCCGAGGCCCTTCAATGGCTGGCCCGGCACTCCACGGAGGAAGCTGCAGATGGCATTGCTGGATAAGGCGTACAAGCAGCGCATGGTCGGGGCACTGGTATTGGTGGCCCTGGCGGTGATTTTCCTGCCGATGCTGTTTTCCCGTCAGGACGAGCAGCGCCAGGTCACTGTCGATGCGCCAGCTGCGCCCCAGGCGCCGGCGGTTACGCCGGTGCAGGTCGAGCCGGTGGCAGTGCCCGAACCGCAGGCGCTGCCCCAGGAGCCTGTGCCGAGCGACGAAGAGATGGCCGGGCAGCCTGCTGCGCCTTCGACGCCGATTGCCCCTGCACCGGTGGCCCCGACTCCAGCCGCTGCGGCGACGCCCGCCAAGCCGGCTGTCGCGCCGACGCCGGTTCCGGCCGCTCCGGCCGTCAAGCCGGCCCCGACCCAGCCCATTACCGCTGCGCCTACCAAGCCGGACACGACCCAGAGTCGGGTGGATGCCAATGGTCTGTCGGTCAGTTGGTCGGTACAACTGGCCAGTCTGACCAGTCGCGAGAGTGCCGAAAACCTGCAGAAAACCTTGCGCAGCCAAGGCTACAACGCCTATATCCGTTCAGCAGACGGCAAGAACCGGGTCTTCGTCGGCCCGTTGATCGAGCGTGCCGAAGCCGACCGCCTGCGCGATCTGTTGAGTCGCCAGCAGAACCTCAAGGGTTTTGTGGTGCGTTTCCAGCCTGAACGCGGTTGACGGCGATTTATCTGATTTGAAACACGCAGCTTACCGACAGCCCTGCGCTCTGCTAAAATGCGCCGCCTTATCCGTCCGTAGGCTGCACCGTGCCATTTACCTGGGTTGACTGGGCGATCGTTGCGATCGTCGCCATCTCTGCTTTGATCAGTCTGAGCCGTGGCTTCGTCAAGGAAGCCCTCTCGCTGCTGACCTGGATCATCGCGGGAGTCGTAGCCTGGATGTTTGGTGGCTCGCTGTCCCAATACCTCGCCGGATACATTGAAACACCGTCGGCTCGCGTGATCGCGGGCTGTGCCATTCTCTTTATCGCCACCTTGCTGGTGGGCGCCATGATCAACTATCTGATCGGCGAACTGATTCGCGTCACCGGGCTTTCCGGGACGGACCGGTTCCTTGGCATGGCCTTCGGTGCCGCGCGTGGCGCGTTGCTGGTGGTCGTGGCTGTCGGGCTGTTGAGCCTGGGGCCGGTACAGCAGGATACGTGGTGGCAGGAGTCCCGGCTCGTGCCACAATTTCTATTGGTCGCAGACTGGTCCAAGAACCTGATCCTGGGTTGGAGCAGTCAGTGGCTTGCCAGCGGTATCAGCGTACCCGCTGAAATACCGTTCAAGGAACAGCTCTTGCCGATGGCCAAAACGCCGCAGTGAGGGTTGTTCAGTTCAGATCCATTAAGTAGGGGTTGCGTCGCATGTGTGGCATCGTCGGTATCGTCGGTAAGTCGAACGTCAATCAGGCGCTGTATGACGCGCTAACCGTGCTCCAGCACCGCGGCCAGGACGCTGCCGGTATCGTGACCAGCCATGATGGCCGGTTATTCCTGCGCAAGGACAACGGCCTGGTACGTGACGTGTTCCACCAGCGCCACATGCAGCGCCTGGTCGGCCACATGGGCATCGGCCATGTGCGCTACCCGACGGCGGGCAGTTCGACGTCGGCCGAGGCCCAGCCGTTCTACGTCAACTCGCCGTACGGCATCACCCTGGCGCACAACGGCAACCTGACCAACGTCGAGCAACTGGCCAAGGAGATCTACGAATCGGATCTGCGCCACGTCAACACCAGTTCCGACTCGGAAGTGATGCTCAACGTGTTTGCCCATGAGCTGGCCCAGCGCGGCAAGCTGCAGCCTACCGAAGAAGACGTGTTTGCCGCCGTGACCGACGTGCACAACCGTTGCGTGGGTGGCTACTCGGTCGTGGCCATGATCACCGGCTACGGCATCGTTGGTTTCCGCGACCCCCATGGCATCCGTCCGATCGTGTTCGGCCAGCGTCACACCGACGAAGGCGTCGAGTACATGATCGCCTCCGAAAGCGTATCCCTGGACGTGCTGGGTTTTACCCTGATCCGTGACCTGGCGCCAGGCGAAGCGGTGTACATCACCGAAGACGGCAAACTGCACACCCGTCAGTGCGCGACCAACCCGTCCCTGACCCCATGCATCTTCGAACACGTGTATCTGGCGCGCCCGGACTCGATCATCGACGGTATCTCGGTGTATAAGGCACGCCTGCGCATGGGCGAGAAGCTGGCCGAGAAGATCCTGCGCGAGCGTCCGGACCACGACATTGACGTGGTCATCCCGATCCCTGACACCAGCCGCACGGCGGCCCTGGAATTGGCCAACCACCTGGGCGTCAAGTTCCGCGAAGGCTTCGTCAAGAACCGCTACATCGGTCGTACCTTCATCATGCCGGGCCAGGCGGCACGGAAAAAATCCGTACGCCAGAAGCTCAATGCCATCGAGCTGGAATTCCGCGGCAAGAACGTGATGCTGGTGGATGACTCCATCGTCCGAGGCACCACCTGCAAGCAGATCATCCAGATGGCCCGTGAAGCCGGCGCCAAGAACGTGTATTTCTGCTCTGCGGCCCCGGCCGTGCGTTACCCGAACGTCTACGGCATCGACATGCCGAGCGCCCATGAGCTGATCGCTCACAACCGCAGCACCCAGGACGTGGCCGACCTGATCGGCGCCGACTGGTTGATCTACCAGGACCTGCCGGACCTGATCGAAGCGGTTGGCGGGGGCAAAATCAAGATCGAGCAATTCGACTGCGCGGTATTCGACGGCAAGTACGTCACCGGCGACATCGACGAGGCCTACCTGAACAAGATCGAGCACGCACGTAACGATGCGTCCAAGGCGAAGACTCAGGCGGTCAGTGCGATCATCGATCTGTACAACAACTGAAAGACGAACCGGCCCTGAGGGGCCGGTTTGCGTTTAACCGATTGAAGGAGTGGCAGCATGAGTCAGGATTGGGATGCCGGTCGGCTGGACAGCGACCTTGAGGGCGTAGCGTTCGATACCCTGGCGGTTCGTGCGGGCCAGCACCGCACACCGGAAGCCGAGCATGGCGATCCGATGTTCTTCACTTCCAGCTACGTGTTCCGCACCGCCGCCGATGCGGCTGCGCGGTTTGCTGGCGAAGTGCCGGGCAATGTTTACTCGCGCTACACCAACCCGACCGTACGGGCTTTCGAGGAGCGCATCGCCGCCCTGGAAGGCGCCGAACAGGCCGTGGCGACCGCCACTGGCATGGCCGCGATCATGGCTGTGGTCATGAGCCTGTGCAGTGGTGGTGACCACGTGCTGGTGTCGCGCAGCGTCTTCGGCTCGACCATCAGCCTGTTCGAAAAGTACCTCAAGCGCTTCGGTGTCGAAGTCGACTACGTGCCCCTGGCGGATTTGTCCGGTTGGGATGCAGCGATCAAGGCCAATACCAGGCTGCTGTTTGTCGAATCGCCTTCCAATCCCCTGGCCGAGCTGGTGGACATCGCCGCGCTGGCGGAAATCGCTCACGCCAAGGGCGCCATGCTGGTGGTGGATAACTGCTTCTGCACCCCGGCATTGCAACAGCCCTTGAAGCTGGGAGCGGACGTGGTGGTGCACTCGGCGACCAAGTTCATCGACGGCCAGGGGCGTTGCATGGGTGGCGTGGTGGCCGGTCGTGGCGAACAGATGAAAGAGGTGGTGGGCTTTTTGCGTACCGCCGGGCCGACCCTTAGCCCGTTCAACGCCTGGATCTTCCTCAAGGGCCTGGAAACCCTCGGCCTGCGGATGAAGGCCCATTGCGCCAATGCCCAGGCCGTGGCCGAGTGGCTGGAACAGCAGGACGGCATCGAGAAAGTGCATTACGCCGGCCTCAAGAGTCATCCGCAACATGACCTGGCCGTGCGCCAGCAGCGCGGTTTTGGTGCGGTGGTGAGCTTTGAGGTCAAGGGGGGCAAGGAGGGCGCCTGGCGTTTCATCGACGCGACAAGGCTGATCTCCATTACTGCCAACCTGGGTGATAGCAAGACCACCATCACCCACCCGAGCACCACCTCCCACGGCCGTTTGTCGCCCCAGGAGCGTGAAGCGGCGGGCATTAGTGACAGCCTGATCCGCGTTGCGGTCGGTCTGGAAGACGTGGTCGACCTGCAAGCCGATCTGGCTCGTGGGTTGGCGGCTTTGTGATCGAGCTGGCTACGCCGCCCAGCGGCACTCATGGCCGGGTCGCACTGGTTACGGGCGCCGCACGCGGCATAGGCCTGGGCATCGCTGCCTGGCTGATCTGCGAAGGCTGGCAGGTGGTATTGACCGACCTGGACCGCGAGCGCGGTTCCAAAGTGGCGAAGACCTTGGGTGACAACGCTTGGTTCATCGCCATGGACGTCGCGGACGAGGCGCAGGTCGCCACCGGTATTGCCGAAGTGCTCGGGCAATTCGGGCGGCTTGACGCGCTGGTGTGCAACGCGGCCATTGCCGACCCGCACAACATCACCCTGGAAAGCCTGGACCTGGCCTACTGGAATCGGGTCCTGGCGGTGAACCTGGGCGGGCCGATGCTGTTGGCCAAGCACTGTGCGCCGTACCTGCGCGCCCACAACGGCGCCATCGTCAACCTGGCCTCGACCCGCGCCGGCCAATCGGAGCCTGATACCGAGGCCTATGCGGCAAGCAAGGGTGGTTTGCTGGCCCTGACCCATGCCTTGGCTATCAGCCTTGGCCCGGAGATCCGGGTCAACGCCGTCAGCCCGGGCTGGATCGACGCGCGGGATCCGTCCCAGCGTCGCGCTGAGCCGTTAACTGACGCAGACCACGCCCAGCATCCGGCGGGGAGGGTGGGCACGGTGGAGGACGTGGCAGCGATGGTGGCGTGGCTGTTGTCACGCAATGCCGGTTTCGTCACAGGCCAGGAGTTCGTGGTAGACGGCGGCATGACCAAGAAAATGATTTATGAGTGAGGGGGCAGCTGCAAGTGGCGAGCTACAAGCTGCAAGCGACTGTGTGGTGTCGGCGCTTCTGACTTGCAGCTTGAAGCTTGCCGCTCGAAGCTGTTTTTGAAAAAAAACCAATCCTGCTATTGACTTAGCTTCGGCACCTGCGTAAATTTCGCGGCCTCAACGAAGCAAAGGGTGATTAGCTCAGCTGGGAGAGCGTCTGCCTTACAAGCAGAATGTCGGCGGTTCGATCCCGTCATCACCCACCATGTTTTACGAGAGTCTTGCGAAAGCAAGACGGAAGCTGTCAAAAGCCTCCACCGACGCGCAGCGGTAGTTCAGTCGGTTAGAATACCGGCCTGTCACGCCGGGGGTCGCGGGTTCGAGTCCCGTCCGCTGCGCCATATTTTCCGAAGCAGGTTCGCCTGGTTCGAGATCAAGAGCCCTAGGGTTTTGATCAGACGAGTTAATTGGACGCAAGTCCACAGCGATACGCAGCGGTAGTTCAGTCGGTTAGAATACCGGCCTGTCACGCCGGGGGTCGCGGGTTCGAGTCCCGTCCGCTGCGCCATATCTGCTTCGAGGCCCGCTGAACGCCTTGAAGCTAAGAAGAAAGCCGTAGGCTTCTTCCCATCGATAGCAAAGACCCTGGTCGAAAGACCGGGGTTTTTTGTTTTCAGCATAATGATGAGAATCGTGGCGAGGGAGCTTGCTCCCGCTGGGCTGCGAAGCAGCCCCTTTCCACATCCACGAAGCGCTTGAGGCGGGACCTCAAAACCCAAGCCGATCCCGCAACCCGTAATACCAGGCGCCCATCGCCGCAAACGGCGTACGCAACAACTGGCCACCCGGGAACGGGTAGTGCGGCAGGTCGGCAAACGCATCAAAACGCTCAGCCTGACCACGCAGTGCCTCCGCCAGTACCTTGCCCGCCAGGTGCGTATAGGTCACGCCATGGCCGCTGCAACCCTGGGAGTAATAGATGTTGTCCCCCAGGCGTCCGACCTGAGGAAGACGAGACAACGTCAGCAGGAAGTTTCCGGTCCAGGCGTAGTCGATCTTCACATCCTTGAGTTGCGGGAAGGCCTTGAGCATCTTCGGCCGGATAATCGCTTCGATGTTCGCCGGATCCCTCGCGCCATACACCACGCCGCCGCCGAAGATAAGGCGCTTGTCGCCTGTCAGCCGGTAGTAGTCGAGCAGGTAGTTGCAGTCCTCGACGCAATAATCCTGGGGCAGCAGGCTGTGAGCCAGTTCCTCACCCAGGGGTTCGGTGGTTATCACCTGTGTACCGCACGGCATGGACTTGGCTGCCAGCTCCGGCACCAGATTGCCGAGGTAGGCGTTACCCGCCACTATAATGAATTTGGCCCTGACCTTGCCCTGAGGTGTATGCACAACGGGACTGGCGCCGCGCTCGATGCGCATGGCCGGCGACTGCTCATAAATCACCCCGCCCAAAAACTCCACCGCCGCCGCTTCGCCCAGCGCCAGATTGAGCGGATGAATATGCCCGCCGCTCATGTCCAGCATCCCGCCGACATACTCATCACAAGCCACTACTTCGCGAATACGGCGCTGATCCATCAGCTCCAGCTGGGTGTGACCAAAACGCTCCCATAAACGCTTCTGGGACTCCAGGTGGCCCATTTGCCTGGCCGTGAGCGCGGCGAATACACCACCATCCTTCAAATCGCACTGAATCTGATACTTCGCCACCCGCTCGCGAATGATCCGGCCGCCCTCGAACGCCATGTTGCCCAGCAACTGCGCCTGCGCGGGCCCGACGCTGCGCTCGATCACGTCGATGTCGCGGCTATAGCTGTTAACGATCTGTCCGCCGTTGCGACCCGATGCACCAAAACCGACCTTGGCTGCTTCAAGGATCGTGACCTTGAAACCGTTCTCCAGCAAAAATAGGGCAGAGGACAGGCCGGTGTAGCCCGCGCCGATCACGCACACATCGGTCTCGACGTCATCCTGCAGGGCCGGGCGCGACGGGGCCGGATTGGCCGACGCGGCGTAATAAGACGCTGGGTAGGGAGTGTTCGCCATTCTGCAACCTCTGTTTTATATTTTTTACGAATGCGCAGATCCTACCCGAGATAAAAATCGCCCGCCAGCCACCGGCAAATCTTCGCCCGGCGGGGGAAATTAAATATTTTGCATATTCATAGGGTTAGGTGAAAAAAAGGTGTTGACACCCCTTTGGAATTCCGTAGAATGCCGCCTCACAGCAGGCACGTAGCTCAGTTGGTTAGAGCACCACCTTGACATGGTGGGGGTCGTTGGTTCGAGTCCAATCGCGCCTACCAAACAAAATCCGCTCTGCTGGGCGGTCTAGAAGGGGTTACCGGAAACGGTAACCCCTTTTTGTTTTCTGCCATTTGCAAAATTTTTGCAAATCCTACTTCAGAGCTCGTTTGAAGCAGGAATGGAATGACGCTCTGCGAGCGGAAGCAACCCGTGCCGATTACAACCTTGTCGAAACCAGGATACCGAGCCCCCAGGACAAGGAGGGTGTTGGTATCATCCGTGTCAACGAGAATACGCCGCAGAAAATAATCTGGGCGGTGTAAAAGGCAAAGAAGCCCAGCATAGGGCTGGGCTCGTCGAACCGACAATATCCACTTCCAATAGAAGCGCCGCAAGACCACGCATTACTCGGCTTTTGTGCTTTTGACCTCGAAGAAGGGTTAACCAATGACAAGTAAGCTTGAGGAAAGCACAGCGGTGACTGCTGCCGACATTGAGCGCTCTATCCAGGCACTCAACAAAATGGCTGAACGCCTCTGGGGGGACGGTCGGGAAGCGGAGGCGAAAGCCTTGCTGAGCGCCTTGGATGCTTTAAACAGAGCGCTCGACAGGATCAGGATAGGTCAGAGCCGCAGGGTTCTTCATTGATGTTTGACTGCTCTTCGACACCGACGCGCTCATCGATGTCGTTTTCGAAATCGCCGTTTACCGCATCCGCACCGTCACTTAGGTGCTGGAAAATATCGCGTTTCGTTCGGATATCAGTTCAGATGCCGTTTTTCGTAAATGACAAACAACGTCGCTGTGTGGCAGGTGTGACGTGGTGGGACGTAATTGGAAGACGGCTGCGGGCGGAGGCGGCGGAATAACTGAAACGGGCGGCTTCTGGGCGCACGTTCCCAGGGAGCTGCAAAAGCACTACAGTGGTCTCGTTAGCCTGTATCATGCTGTCGTTGCGGCGATACTCTCAGGTCTTTTTTCTGAGCAAGGGGAGGAACGCGGTAGCCCTTTAAAAGCTCATTCGTGTCAATAGTACGATGGAATCTTGGAGGGGAAATTCATGACTGAAACTGTAAAAAAACCTCTTTCAGAGCAAGCTATTCGGAATCTGGAGCTTCAGATCCCTGATGTGGCAGCAGGAGCCACTCATGCGGCGTTTTTCCGCGCCCTCGCGGCTGGACATGCGGTGCTCAAGGTTGAAGGTAACCAGATCGTTGAGTCGAAGGCTGACGGCAGTGTACGGGTGGTTGGCGAAGCCAAGCCTCGTCGCAAGGTGACTGTAGGAGAAGTCGTCAAAGTTCGTTGTATCAATGCCAGTGCCTAGATTGCGAGTATTTGCAGGCCCTAACGGATCCGGCAAGAGCACGATCAAAGAGCAGATCCCCGCTAATCTCATCGGCACGTATGTAAACGCTGACGAGATAGAGAAGGAGGCCAACGCTTCTGGTTTTGTTGATCTTGCAAAATTTGATATCACAACGACTCTAGAAGCTTTGCAAACGTTCTTCGCGGATCACCCACTGCTTCAAAAAGCAGGACAGCAAGATCATGCAGACCTGATAACTCTAAACGATCAGCGCGTGGACTTTCGCGGCGTCCAGATGAACTCCTATTATGCTTCTGTAATGTCTGACTTCATTAGGCACAATCTGCTTGCCCAGAAGGTCAGCTTTACATTTGAAACCGTAATGTCTTTTAAGGACAAAGTTGAGTTCATGCAGCTGGCACGGGCCAATGGCTACAGAACATATCTATATTTTGTCGCGACCGAGTCCCCAGAAATCAATATCAACCGGGTTGCGAACCGTGTCGACGATGGTGGTCACGACGTGGCGCAAGACAAGATTATTGAACGTTACTACCGTTCGGTTGAGCTTCTTCCTGCCGCCATCGCTGCTTCGAATCGTGCTTATATTTTCGATAACTCCGGGGAGCAGTCCGTTCTGCTGGCTGAAGTAACCGATGGGACGGAACTCCAGTTCCATGAAGAGGAAATACCGGATTGGTTCGTGCACGGGTACGTGGACAAGGTTACGAACTCTGGCGACTATTAAATATCAATTGTGCGACGGTAAGTCCGTGCGTAGCGATTTCGGAGCCACCGCATGAAGTTCTTCCTGGCCACCCTGGCCGTTGTATCACTCGCAGGCTGCTCCACACTCTCCGAAACCTTCGACGATCGCCCCCGCTGCGGGCCTCATCCCTATTGCGGATCCGCCAGTGATATCGAGCTGATCAAGGCCGCGACGGACGAAGATGCCGGGATCCTACGGGCCCTGGTACCGCTGGCGGTGATCGACCTGCCGTTCAGCATCGTCGTCGATACGTTGTTCCTGCCGTATACCGCTTTTGCCAGTGACCCTGCTCGGGACTGAGCCGTCAGCTATGCCGGCGATCCATGAGCCGATTTCCTGAGTTGAACAAGGAGCACGTAAGTGACAAGCAAGTTAGTGGCGTGCGCGTTATGTCTGCTGAGTGTGTTAACTGTTCAGACTGCTTACAGCAGCGCGGTGGATGAGTCTGAAGAGAGCGCATCAACGCTCTGCAGAATACTCGATGGCCTCGACGCCTTGACCCAGGCTTCGGAGTTCTCGGCCAAGAGCCGGACGGTCAACATTGTCATAGACGGCTCTGCCGAAGACGCCCAAAAACTCTGTCCGCAAATCAGCGCACTTGTCGAGCAGAACGAATTGGTTTTCGCCAAGGGTTGGGCGGTGCAAATCTCATCTTCCAGTCCAGACTATTCGGTTATCGGGACTTGTCCGTTGTAGTTGGCCTGCTCCAACCGGGCCAGGTATTCGCTGGCCTTGCGATATTTCTCCACCCGCTCCAGGTCTTTCGGACCTGGGTGCTCGATCCGAGACAAATCACTATTCTCCGCAAGGTCAGCCAACTTCACCCGGCGGGCCAGCGGATTATGTGCCGCACGCTGGATAAAGGCCTGGTAAGTCTCGTCTTCGCGTTTGGTCAGGGATTCAATGGCGACCAGGACGGCTTCGCTGAAGCCTGCATTGCGCAGGTCGGCGAGCGTTACCTCGGTGTCTTCGATCACGTCATGCAGCACCGCCACCATTTGCTCTTCGTCACCCCTCAGGCGCAGCATGACTTTCAGCGGATGCAAGATATAGGGTGAGCCACCTTTATCGATTTGCCCTTCGTGGGCCTGTGCTGCAATGGATATGGCCTTTTCAAGCGTACTCATGAGCTGTCTCGCCTAATTCTCATTTTCTCAGCGCGCCACGCTCTTCAGTGTGACCGCTTCACGGGACATCGTAGCGAATGTCTTGATGGGGTGCTGGTGCAACTTTCCGACACTGGTTTCTTCCGCCCGGCATAAACGTGGAACGCGACGGTCGGCCGGTCATCTATCTTTAACACGTTCGGAGCACCCGGTATGGATGTCTACAGGATCGAATTCGAAGAGGGGAGGTGGACGCTCTATAAAGCGCACGGCTACAAGATCATCATGCGCGCCGAGACTCACCGAGCGCTGATCGACCATCTCCATGCCTTGGCCCAGGGAAAGGCAGCGGTGGTTCGTTTCGCCGCCCCAGGTGGCGTGCGCGAGCTCAGGATTGGTGAGGTTCAGGAGGACGGTTCATAGCCGCCCTCAAAGCGCTTTGGATAACCGGATCCTGGCCACCGGCGCGGCGTCTACTCTACGATGCAAACCCAGCGATGATTCTGTCTGTACGGGGCTCGTGTGAAAGCTACATCGCAAACCATCACCATCCCACGGTCCTGAAGTGCCTCGGTCAGTTGTACGAGTGTTTCTGCTTCGATAGTCATTGCTGTTACCTCGTCAGATACTGCGTCACTGCGTTGACTGCATTCATAATTCTTGACCGAGGGCCTTCAGCAATAATTCATTTTTTCTATTTGGCGGATTCCAGCGGTTTATCAAGGAGCCCCACGTCATGCGTAGGGCTCGAGGTGCTCATTGACCCAGGTGCTTGCGAACATCTACCACCATCGGTCCAACCGCCTTTACGGCAGCCTTTAACTGGTCTTCATTGACCCCGAGCTCCTTCGTCCAGTACTTCAATTCCCATTCTTCGGAAGTATTGATGCGGTTCCGGTCCTGGGGGCCGCGGTTGCTCAAGTTATCAGTCATTGCTTCGTTCCTTGCATAAGGCCTGGGATCGCCAGGCGACAACAAGGTAGACCGCTGGGCTTAACGATTTGTGCCAGATCATTGCCGAAGGTTCTTCGGTTCATCGCGATCAGTCCGCAGGTCGCTCGCCGCCTGGCAGCGCCGAGTTTGCTGTCATCCAAGACGCAAGTACCTGAACCAGACATCGCCGGAAACGGCGAGAGTGGTCTCGGTGATGCGATGCAGGATGCCCAGGCCTGGTTCATCGTCCTCATGAAAGCCGGCAAAGACCGTACGTCCCCCTACGGCGGGTATGAGCAACTCCACTTCGGTTACAGTCGAGTTACTGGTGTACCCCATGACCAGCCTGACTTTTTGTCCCTCTCGCGGGGGGTGCGGTAGCTCGAGGTCTCCTGGCTTGCCATGCAGGTCCTCGCCGAGAGGCCAGAGTTTCCTGCTGTTGTTGATGAAGAATTTCGGGCGCTCCAGCAATGCACCCAGGAGTGTTGCAAGCCTGTCCTGCACCCGTACCCTGAATGTGCAATCGATCAAACGGATATCGCAGTTCTGTCCGGCACTGACCCAGTCCTGATCATCGTCAGTATCAATGAGCAATGCGCCATACGTCTGGAGCAGGACAGGCGCAACGGGTGGCTGGGGGGCTGAGCAGTCGATTCTTGAGACGCAACCGCCAGTCATGGTGTATTCGCCCGGCGCCTGTGGCTTGAAGGCGATCCCGTCTTCCTGGCCAAAGCCACGGCAATTTCTGATGGACGCAATGATCCGCAAATTCGTGTTATCGCCCTGAGTAGCAATGGATTCCCCCACGATGTTTTCCAGGTCGAGCTTGAGCGCGAACATGGACGGCTTCGAGGGGAGCCTGTCATTGAGGTTGACGTCCACACTCAGGCCGCTGCCATGGGCGTTGTGGAGGGTGAACTCTTCGCAAACTGCGATGGAAGCATCGATGAATTGAATTCGGCCAGGCCTGACCCAGAGCCGTTGGGGCACATTCAACTGGGATCGATATTGAAGACCCTCGACGATGATCCTGCGCCAGAATCGATAGTCGATCGGGGTTCCCGCGGGTTTTGCTGTGCCAGGGCTTTGCGAATGCAGGAGCAGCTCCAGGTCGCCGACCGCTCTGTGGCTGATGATCGTAATGTTACGCATCAAGAGGTCGCCATCGCAGAAGCCTCCCGTGTCGCCTCTTCCTTTGACGAACCCGTCACTGCGAAGCGCCATGCTTCGGGCGTGGAAGGTGACCGTGTCGAGGTCCAGATTGCCCAGCGCGGTAACCAGGATCCCGCTGTGGCCTACCACCATGTTGCGCAATCGCAACCATTCCATGAACGGCTGATGGAAATCCACACGACTGAGCACGCCGTCTCGCAGGGTGACCCGTTGGCAGAGATTATTACCAGTCGCCCCCCATCCTTCACCGTCGGCACGGGGGGTTACTTCTATGTCGTAGCAGGTATTGAGCTGGAAGTTATAGGCATAATTGAAGCTTTCGTTGCGGATGGCCCATTGCATTTCCGTTCGGGCCGTAACCTGGCAGCACTCGAAAAAGTAAATATAGGTTGGATTGCGTGGCGTATAAATACTTTCATCCTGGATGAAGCGCACATCCAGATCGAGCAGGCTGGTACTTACCCGGACATATTCACTCGACACGGCATTGTTGCGGATATCCAACGTTAATCCCTTGACCGTGCGTCGTCGTTCTTCCATTCGAAACACTTTGACCGAGGATACGTTAACGCCCGCCAAGGAATATCTTAATGGCGAGCACACCACGCCATCTTTGTAGACTCTGTTTAACTCAATTCGTTTTTTTATCTCCGAGCGATAGGTATAAAAATCCTGCTCGGTGTAGATGATGACAAAGCTGTCGCTGACTTCCGGACGGCCGAACCAGCCCGAGAATCGCGACGAGCCTACGTCCAGATCCTGGGAACTCATCAAAAGCCGGACGACCGGGGAGTCCGGTCCATAGGTCTGTGGGCTGTTCTGTCGGGTGAACACGAAACGCCCGGACCAGGACGAACAATCAAATATGGCGCCAGAGAAATCGCAATCGGTGGTGAGTTCAACCAGGCCGTTACCCAGGAGCTTGAATCGGCCCCTTGCAACCAGCGTCGCTTGTGCCTCGTTGGCCGCGCTTGCTGCTTTCTGCAGCGCGGGCAAGCAATCCTCGTTGCCTGATGCGTCTGCACCGAATGCCGCCAGGGACATCCGCTCCGATGCGTCGGGAAGTACGCGCAGCTTCAACCCTGCGGCAGTTACAAGATGAGGTTCAGCGGTCTGGATCATGACTTCATAACGCCAGCCCTGCGCTAGAAGGAGGTCGCCGGCCGATAGTGTCGAGTAATCAAGATCAACATCTTCCAGCATTTCGGAAACGGAACTAAACAATGCACCTATACGCGCAGACAGGCGGCGTGTGAGTTTGGCTTCGGTAATTGAATGATCAGGCAGTTCTTCAAGTTGACGGTCCATGGCACTGCTTCCTACGCAGGAAACGTCGAGTTATTACCTCAACGTTGAAATCAGGTTTCGATGTACTCCGGATATTAGGCGGTCAGCTTTGCGACAGACGAGTTGAATGAGTAACTACTTATGTAGCCTGGCTCATGTTCGGTTTTTAACTGTCAGGTATGACAGGTGCGACAAACGGTCAACTTACGATGGGTTAGTGTTGCGAGAGTGGGCTTTGCTTGTTGTAGCGATCTGGCGGGAATGCCCACTGCTTGAAAAGTGGGCGGAAACCCCTTGAGCCCTCGACCGAATATCAGGTCATGCCGCCGCTCCCTCACCAAACGTCTGTTCTTGCATCGTGACCATGAAGGGCAGCGGTATGGCTTGTTTCACTTCAACGCACGCCACTTCAAATCCACCCACGACCTGCCCATGAAGCTCGCCCAGCCGGATTGACTCTTCTTCCTTTGCCTTTGCCATTCTCGCGTGGTTCGCTGCGATTTCGTTGAGAGTTGACACGGTACATCTCCGGTTGGCTGACCCTGTATTGATAAATTGCCGCCGCGTCAGACGCACGTCGTCCTTGGGCTGCTGACAGCATCCTGTGCAAGCCCTGAGCCAGACATGGTCGCGGTGTGCGGGCCACGTTCGACAGGTGACGAATGGCGCACGCGGACTGCGCCGAACGACGTCAACAACGCCGACGACGTATCAACCATGCCTCAACAATAAGTCACTGGTAATACAAGCCGTCCCGTCGGAGCCGGGGCTTTCGGTCAGTCTGTCCCTGCCGTGCAGACAGGCGCCGCGCGTGTCGGTCTTACAAGCAAAACGGTCACGACGCCGATCAGGCTGCTGAGCACTGCCAGTAACAGAATCACCCGTTGCGTTCCAACAGGCGCAGCCAATACCGCCACCAGTAGCCCCGCCAGCGGTTGCGACAGGTTATTGAGGAGCGTCATGACGCCGACGGTCTTGCCGAAATCCTGAGGCGGAATGACTCGCTGGCGGATGCTGCGCATGTACACGTTGAACATCTTGTCGAAACCGACGATCAGCAGGAAACCGACCGCATAGCCCCATGCGTGCGGGCTGAAGGCGGTGATGAAGGCGCCTGCGACAATCAGGCAGTAGGACAGGCTGCCCAGGAGTTTCGAGGGGAGGGTCACCCGGGCCAGGAAAAACAGGATGAGGATAGTGGTTACGGCCCCCGCCGCCTGTAACCCGGCATAATAATCCTTACCGGCACTGTATTGGCCGATCACCATGGCGGCCGAAGTCGCCAGGGTGACGCCAATGATCAGGTTGACGCCTACGGCCAGACTGATGACCTTCTTGAGCTCCGTCAGATTGCGGATATGGCCGAAGGCGATGCGCAACGGGTTGAGCCAGAGGTCGTGGTGTTGCTCGAATGTTTCCAGGGTGACCGAGCTGGTGCGTTGCCAGTACAGCATCGCCAGGTCCGCCAGCATGAACAGACCGGCAATCGCCAGCACTACCCAGTGCCACGCCCACACTTCGAGCATCAGCGCGGCGAGCAGCGGGCCCAGTACCAGGCCGGTCTGGTCGGCGATTTGCGAGTACGACAAGGTCTTGGTGTAGGTGTAGTGCTTGAATATGTAGGGCATCACCACTTCGCGGGCCATGATGCCCTGGGTGGTCAGCACACCACACAGTGCCGAGAGGGCCACGATCCAGTAGATGCCTCCAAAAATTGCATATAGGACCACTGCCGCGACGCAAGCCGCGGCGCGATAGACCTGGCTGATGTGCAGAATACGGATGGGCGGGAACTTGTCGCACAGGGCGCCACAGATCGGAAACGACAAGTAGCGCGGCAGGGATTCCACGAAGAAGGCCAGGCCCGCCCAGGAGACGCTGTTGGTGGTCTGGAACACAATCAGCGGGACGATGAACAGCAGTATCTGATCGGCCAGCCGAGAGAGGAACATCGAGGTGAAAAAGGCCAGGTAATCCTTGCGCATGGTGTTCTCGTATCGAGGAGCGGGGAGCCGGTCGAAGCTCAATAGGCAGAGCCGGACGCATCGTTGAGGTTATGTCGCTCGTCGCCCCTGAGAGGCGGATTGAAAACGCTGACCAGAATCAGGTCCTGGTCTTTTCCGCCACGCAGGTAATGGCGGTCATGCTGGTCGAGTACATAGATATCGCCGGGACGGATCGGATACACGTTGCCCTCCATGTCTTCGACTTCCCCCTCGCCGGCAATGCAGTAGCAGGCTTCGAGATGGTTGCGATAGTGCAGCAATGACTCGGTCCCGGCGCGTACTACGGTATGGCACACGGTGTAGCCCATGCCGTCTTTCTCGGTCAGCAGCCGATGGCTGGTGCCGGCTCCCCACTCGACGAAATGGGCGGTTTTTTCGATGTCGGATTTGTTGCGAACAAACATACCTGTCTCCTTGGTGGTGTTACGGCGCGATAGTTATCTGGGCGCTGGCCGGCGCGTCGACGATAAAGTCGGCGAAGCCTTGCATGGCGCTGTCCCAATGGACGTCCCGGTGCGCGACCATGGCCTGCAGGTCGCGCCAATGACGATGAAGCATGTTGTGGCGGGTCATGGACGAGGCGCCCGCATGTTCGACCAGGCGCTGGACGGCTTGAAGGCAAAGCCGCGCCACATAGCTGCGATCGCGCTTGAGCCGCAGCAATTCGTCCGTGGTCAATGACCGTCGTGCCTGGCCGGACTCGTGCAACCCGGAGACGAGCGTGGTGTACAAGGCCGTCGCCGCCGACAATTGCGCGGCGCTGTGGGCCAGCCGCTCCCTTGCCTGGGCCGAGGCCGGGATCCTCTGCTGTCTCAGTGATTCGATATGACTGGCATAAGCCCCTTCGGCGCAGCCCAGCACAGGGCCGAGAAGGGACGTGGTGATAAAAGGCACGATGGGCACGCTGTACAGGTAATCGTCCGATAGTTCGCTTGTGCGATGCGCGAAGATCTCCTCAAGACGGAACACCTGTCCGGCGGGGACGCGGACATCGCGCAGCAATACATCGTGCGAGCCCGTGGCGGCCATGCCGCAGGTGTCCCACGTATCCAATATCTCCACGTCGCGGGTCGACACCACCAGCAGCATGCGTTCCGAGCCAAGCGTTCCGTCATGGTCGGTCACGGGCGCGTTGAGCAATAACCAGGTGGCGTGCTCGATCCCCGAGCTGAAGCGCCAGGTGCCGTTGACCCGAATCCCGTCCGCGTCCCGGGACAACCGGCTTTCAGGACCGACCGATGCGGAAGCGAACAGCTGCGGTCGGTCATTCTCGAACAACCGCTGCTGGCATGCCTGGCTCAGGCGGCCCGCAATGGCGGCATGCCCACCGACCAGGCTGATCATCCAGGCCGTCGAAGCGCAGGCGCGGGCGGCCAGTCGCGAAGTCTCCATCAGC
Source organism: Pseudomonas sp. SMV71 (assembly GCF_052042015.1). Lineage (NCBI taxonomy): Bacteria > Pseudomonadati > Pseudomonadota > Gammaproteobacteria > Pseudomonadales > Pseudomonadaceae > Pseudomonas > Pseudomonas sp. SMV71. Next base: position 83,156 of record NZ_JBKGGU010000004.1, read on the forward strand.
ACGGGCCAGCCGGGCGTGTCCAGGGACTGACGGCGAGGGGAGACCAGTTCAAGCAACCCGTCATCGAACAGCTCGTTAAACGTCATCTGGCTCAGTTTTCGATTCTGCTCGGCATCCGCCGCGCGCTGCTGCCAATCCGCCAGGCGTTGTCGAACCCGTTCCACGGGCGTCGACCGGATCGTCTTGCCGACGCCGTGCATGTCGTCCTCACGCATTGGCGCGTTCCTCTTCGACAGGCCGCGGGGCGCGACTCAGATAGCCGATGGCAGAGGCCTCGAAGCAAAACCCTTCAGGTTGGTGGATCGGGCCCAGCAAGGCGAGGAATTGCTCGAGTCGGGCTCCATCGTCCGTGGCAACAAACTCATAGAAATTGGTGCTGTTCCACAACAGATAGACGTATTTGAAATGGCTGGACAATGCTTCGACGAGCTCACCCATCAGCACTTGGCCGTTTTGCATTTGCTCCAGCATCTGCCGGCGTTTCCAGTCGATCTCTTCCTGACTGAAATAACGCGTCTTGAAGCCATCGTCCTTCTTCCGCTCACGCTCCAGGTACTGCCCAGCGTCCGCGTGGTTGAGCTTTTCAAGAAAAAACACCAGGGCTCCAGGTTTCAACAACGGCTTGATGTGGTTGACCTGGGCTTTGCGGTCGCGGGTATAGAACTGGAAGGCTGCGGTTTCATAGACGTAGTCGAACCCTTCCTTGAAGCGGCTGTAAGGCTGCTCGGTGAACACTCCGGGTTGCAGGGTCAGGAACGACTGGGGATAGAACACGGAACGCGCCGGGTCGGCATACCGGTCGAAGTGCGGTTGGTTGGCTTTGTTGGGCGAGGTGGTGAAGGTGTTGATCAAGCCCTGTGAGAGCGCAGCCAGGGCGCGCCCGTTGCTACCGTCGAACGCGTCGATCTCGAAAAAACTGAAGGTCCGGGGCTCTGTGGCCTGCCGCGCCTGGGAGAGTCGTGTAAGGGCGACGCCAATACGCGCCATCTCTTCGAGGATGTACGGAACGCTCGCCAAAAAGTGCAGGAACAGCGGGCCGGCGTCCGCCACCAGGCGGTCGTGATAGGCCACGACTTCGGCGTCCGTCATGGCGTGCCGCAGATGGCTGGTCAGCGCTTGCGCCGGAACCTGGGTCGCTCCGGTGGCCAGGCGATGGAAATGCTCGGCCAGATGCAGCATCGAGCTGGTTTTCAGGTCTTCGTCCGGGCTGAACGAAATGACCGGTTGTGCAGCGTCCATTTATATCGCTCCCTGATATCAGATCAGTCCCTTGGCGGTGATCTTTCCCGAGTCGGTTTTCGGCAAAGTCTCCATGAAGACGCATTGGGTCGGCACCATGTGCCAGTCCAGCGACGCTTGGCAGTGTTCCAACAACATCTGTTCGGTCGTGTCCTGGCAATCGGCTTCCAGGACGACGCAGGCCTTGGGGACGAAGCCGGCGGACTCGTCGGAAACGGGAACCACCACGACTTGGGCGACCGATGGGTGGGACGCCAGGCATTGTTCGATTTCGCGCGGGTTCACTTTCCAGAGATTGCGCGCAAACAGATCGTCCTTGCGGCAGACGTAATAGAGATAACCTTGCGCATCCCTGCGAAAGAAGTCGCCGGTACGGTAATGTCTGTCTCGGCCGAAACTGTTGTATTTGAACGCCTTGGCCGTTTCCTCAGGCATCTTCCAGTATTCCAGCATCAAATAGTCGCTGCTCACCAGAAGTTCGCCGACCACTTCCGGCTCTGTAACCGGTTCGTCATGTTCGTTGACGATCACCGCGTGCACGCCTTTAAGCGGCTTGCCTACCGAATTGGGATAACTTGCAATATCGGCGGGGGGCAGATAACTGACTCGCTTGCATTCGGTAAGACCGTAGTTGGAAAAAATATCGACGTTGGGAAGTGCCCGTCTTATTTGTTGGATATGTTTCGGATAAAGCGGCTGGCCACTGCTGGAAATATAACGAAGTGAGGGTAATTGCCGTTGCCAATGCTCGTCCATGCTTGCCAGCAGGAAAAATACCGGCGGGAAGACATGCAAGCCGGTTACCTGTTCCCGTCTGATCACGTTGAGCACGTCAACGGCACAGTGGGCAGGTTGGCTTTCGATTACCGCAGTGCCGCCAAAGAACAACGGCATCATGATGTTGTAGACGCCGTAGTCGGAAGCCAGGGTCGAATAACTGAGGATGACATCGCTGGCGGTATTGCCCAGGTACTCGATGACGCTGGTCGCTGCGGCGATCATGATGGCGTGGTTGACCACTACGCCCTTGGGATTGAAGGTGGACCCGGAGGTATAGAAGATCGAGGTCGGCAAGCGTTCGTCGACAGCGGGAAAGGGCTCCTCCAGATCTTCCGGAGCCAACGCTTGCAAGGCCTTTTCAAGACTGGAAGCGTCCGCCGGGAGGTCCTGGAGTGAACCGAAGACAAGCAACGTCTGCAGGTCCGCCGCCGAGGCCAGGGCTTCAGGATCCTCGTAGCGATCAGTGAGCAATACCCGGGCATCGGTATGTTCGAGTTGATAGAGCAGTTTACTGCGGCTGTAGGTGGGGTGCGTCGCGACAGTAATGGCGCCGATTTTCAAGACACCCAGAAAAGCCGCGACCAGGTCCGCGCTGATTCGAGAGTACAGCGCTACACGGTCGCCGCGCTTGACGCCGCACTTGATCAACAAGGCTGCGATCGATGTGGCGCGTTTTTCCAGGGCGTCGTAGCGCGTGTGGACGCCATCGATCACCAGGGCGGATTTGCCAGGTGTACGACGGGCATTATTTTCAAAGAAATGATGAAAAAGAGGCATCAGCGATCCCTTGCATTAACTGCCTGTTGTTTCAATTGAGTCGAGGATTTACCTGGGCGGTGATACGAGGCGAGAAAAAACACGCGCCTGTACAGGAGTGGGATGAATATTCAGAAGCGATATACAGCGCGGCAGCGAGAGGTGGCATAGCGTGAACTCCTTGTTATTTTTATTGCCATCCATGATGAAGCTGAAGCTCGAAGTCGGCCTGATAGTTCCATTCGCAAGTTTGACTGTCAAGCGTGTCGAGTCGTGTTGGTGCAAGGTTTTTGTCACGGTGTCGTGACAATAATGAAGAAGCGAAAAAATGTGAGAAATTGCCTAAAGACCGATCTTCTATACAAGTAAGAATAATCTTGAACACCCGTAGAACGAACGCTGAGGGTAAATGGCACGTCGCCTTGGCGTCCGGGCCTCGTACAGGGTTCTGGCGGCGTGCACCCAATGACCGTACTGATCGTCTACATTTAGGGGTATCTCCCTTTCTCAAGAGAATGACCATGCTTACATCACGTTCGTTGATTGCAGCTTTTACCTGCCTGGCCCTGGTGGCAGGTTCCGAAGTTGCCATGGCGGATCCAGGCAACGGCAAGGGCAACGCACAGTTCGACCATGGCCAGGGTCATGGGCAAGGAGGCCAGGGTGGACCGGGCAACAAGGGTGGGCAGGGCAATCCTGGCAACAAGGGGAATCAGGGCGGCAAGGGCGGCGGCGATTGGCACAACGGCCCCAGCATTGATCGAGGCGGCATCATCAATGTGATCGGCGGCTATCGGGATTACTGGAGCCCGGGCCCCGCACTGCCTCCGGGCATTCAGAAAAACCTCGCCCGAGGCAAGCCGTTGCCTCCCGGTATCGCAAAGAAACTGGACGGTCGCTTATTGGGTCGGTTGCCGCACTACGATGGCTACGAATGGCGCCAGGCAGGCACCGACCTGATTCTGGTGGCGATTGCCAGCGGCATTATCTATGAAGTGCTGAGCGGCGCGTTCGACTGACGCGTTGGCCAGTCGGTGAAGCGAACCTTATGTGGGAGCGAGTCTGCTCGTGATGACGGTCCGTCAGTTGCTGCATTATCGGCTGAGCTGACGCTATCGCGAGCAGGTTTCGTATCAGTTTTCAAGTTGGCGCAGGCGCTTGTACAAGGTGTTGCGGCTGACCCCCAGCCGTCGCGCCAGGTGTGAAATATTCCCGCCGACGGCCTGCAACTGCCTGTTCAAGTCTTCGGCATCGTTCAAGTCCACCGCCAGCGGTTCGGGGGTGTCGACCGGCTCCATTTCCAGGTCGACGAAGAAGTCGTCCGGCAGGTGTTCCGGGCGGATCGGCTGTTCCTCGGCCATCGCCAGGGCCACTTGCAGCACGCTGCTGACCTGGCGCAGGTTGCCCGGCCACGGATGGCGCTCGAACAGCTCCAGGACCTCGCGGCTCAAGCCGGCCCATTGGGTCGGTTCGCGGTGGTGTTCCCACAGGCGTCTGAACAGGGCCTGCTTGTCGCTACGCTCGCGCAGCGGTGGCAATTCCAGGGTCAGGCCGCCGATGCGGTAGTACAGATCTTCCCGGAACCGGCCCAGTTGCACCTGTTCACGTAGCAAACGGTTGGTGGCGGAAATGATGCGGATGTCCACCGGGAACAGCTCGGCGCTGCCCACCGGTTGCACGCAGCGCTCCTGCAATACCCGCAGCAGCCGGGCCTGGGTCGGCAGCGGCATGTCGCCGATCTCGTCGAGAAACAGCGTGCCACGGTCGGCCTTGCGAATCAGGCCGATGCTGCCTTTCTGGTTGGCGCCGGTGAAGGCGCCTTTTTCGTAACCGAACAGTTCCGACTCCACCAGCTCGGCGGGGATCGCCGCGCAGTTGACTGCGATGAACGCCTGCTTGCAGCGCGAGCTGGCCTGGTGCAGGGCCTTGACGAACACTTCCTTGCCGACGCCGGTCTCGCCATGGATCAGCAACGGAATGTCTTTTTCCAGCAAACGTTCGGCCTGGCGCACGGCCTTTTCTACGCGGCTGTCACCAAAATGCAGGGTGTTGAGGTTGATGACGTTGCTGGCGGGCGCCGGAGCCGGTGTGGGTGGGGGCTCGGCAAACACCCGCGGCTTGATCGACAACTGGCTCGGGCGCTTGAGCAGGCATTGGAAGCGGTTGCGTCCCGAAGCTTGCAAGGAGAAGGGCAGGCCGTCGGGCTGGTTCAGCAGCTCCATCAGCGAGACTTTGAACAGGCTTTCGATGCTCACCCTGGACAGGCTCAGACCCAGCAGGTTGTCGGCCCGGCGGTTGGCGGACAGCACCTGGCCGGTTTCATCGAAAATCAGTAATCCGGCCCATTGGCTGTCGAGGTTGTTCAAACCGGTGTTGAAAGTCAGCTGGAAGTGTTCGCCGCGAAACAGGTTCAGGATCAGCCGGTTCTCCACGGTCTGGCTCATCATCTTGACCATGCCCAGGGTGTGAGAGGGCGGCAGGTAGCTGTCGCTGGAAACATCCAGCACGGCGATGACCTTGCGTTCGGCATCGAAGATCGGCGCGGCCGAACCGGTCATGAACCGGTTGGCTTTGAGGAAGTGTTCATCGTGCTCGATGTGCACGGCCTGCTCGCAGGCCAGCGCGGTGCCGATGGCGTTGGTGCCGGTGCAGCGCTCCATCCAGCTTGCCCCGGCGCTGAAGCCATGGGCCAATTTCGGTTCGATGAAGCGTTGGGTGCCCCACGAGGTAAGCACCTGGCCCTGGTTGTCGGCCAGCATGATCAGGCAGTTGGAGTTGCTCAGGATGTTTTCGTAATACGGCAGCACTTCCTGGTGGGTGGTCTGCACCAGTGAATGCTGGCTCTCCAGCAACTGGGCAATGCCTTCGGCGGGCAGCGGGTCGAAGGACGGCACGCTCTGATGGCTCAGGCCAAAGGCGCGGCAACGGGACCAGGAAGCCTGGATGATGGCCTCGTGGGACAAGGCAGGAGCAGGTGCGGCCATGGGGCACTCTCGCAGGAGCTTTTTATTGTTGGGTGAGTCTCGCACATCCTCCTTGTGCTGGGGCAGGTCTGGATATCACTTAATGCACATTCCCCCTGTGGGAGCGAGCCTGCTCGCGATGGCGTTGGGTCAGTCAACATTATCGGCGCTGACACACCGCTATCGCGAGCAGGCTCGCTCCCACAGGGGATCATAGCCGGCCCGGTATGCCTTCCTTCAGTGTTGTTCAAATTTGTTCATTGTCAACGCTCGGACTGTTCAGTTGTTCAGCCTGAGTTGTTCACTTTCGTTCATCAACGAACACTTTTTCCTGACGGATTTCAGGTAAATACAGCCAGATCAAGGGTTTGCAATTTCTGGCATGGCTTTCGCTTTTGCACGTGGGCCGCTTGACTCCAAATAATAAAAAGGCCGAGCCATGTCATTAAAGCTTGAGCACATCTGTCGCACCGTCGAAGGCCAGACCTGGATCGACGATGCCAATCTGAGTTTCGAACCCGGATCCTTCAACGTCCTGCTGGGCCGTACGCTGTCCGGCAAGACCAGCCTCATGCGGCTGATGGCCGGGTTGGACAAGCCCGACAGCGGACGCGTGCTGATGAACGGCGTCGACGTCACGAACAAGCCCGTGCGGCTGCGTAACGTGTCGATGGTCTATCAGCAGTTCATCAATTACCCGACCATGACCGTTTTCGAAAACATCGCCTCGCCGTTGCGCCAGGCCGGTGTCTCCGATGAGGTGATCCAGAGCAAGGTGCTGGAAACCGCGCGGATGCTGCGGATCGAGAAATTCCTCAAGCGTCATCCTCTGGAATTGTCCGGCGGCCAGCAACAGCGCACGGCCATGGCCCGGGCGCTGGTCAAGGACGCCGAGCTGATCCTGTTCGATGAGCCGCTGGTGAACCTGGACTACAAACTGCGCGAAGAGCTGCGCCAGGAGATGCGTGAACTGTTCCAGGCGCGCCATACCATTGCTGTCTACGCCACCACCGAACCCAACGAGGCCTTGGCCTTGGGCGGTACGACCACGATCCTGCATGAAGGGCGGGTGATCCAGAGCGGCAAGTCGTCCTCGGTCTACCACCAGCCACAAACCGTGCTGGCCGCCGAGCTGTTCTCCGAACCACCGATCAACCTGATGCCGGGGCGCATTGCCGGCAATGAGGTGAGCTTCGCCAATTTCGTGCACTTCCCGCTGAACGTCGACCTGCGGCCAGTGGGCGAGGGCGAGTTCCGCTTCGGTGTGCGGCCCAGCCATATTTCCCTGGTGCCGAGCAACGACGATGACCTGGAGCTGGCGGTCACCGTCGAGGTCGCTGAAATCAGCGGTTCGGAAACCTTCCTGCACGTGCGTAACGAACATTTCCTGCTGGTGCTGCACCTGCCAGGTGTTCACGAGTACGACGTGGATGCGCCGATCCGCATCTACATCCCGACCCACAAACTGTTTGTCTTCGACGCCCAGGGCAAGTTGGTCCAGGCGCCGGGCCAGCGCATCGCGAGGGTTGCCTGATGGCTGAAATTCATTTGCAGAACCTCGCCCACAGCTATACCAGCACTCCGGCGGGCCCCGAGGATTACGCGATCCGCGAAATGAACCACGTCTGGGAGCAGGGCGGCGCCTATGCGTTGCTCGGCCCATCGGGTTGCGGTAAATCCACGTTGCTCAACATCATATCCGGTCTTCTCAGCCCCTCAGAGGGCCAGGTGAAGTTCGACGGCAAGGTCGTCAACGAGCTGAGCCCGGAGCGGCGCAACATTGCCCAGGTGTTCCAGTTCCCGGTGGTCTACGACACCATGACGGTGTTCGACAACCTCGCGTTCCCGCTGCGCAACCAAGGCATGGCCGAGCCGAAAGTCCATACCAAGGTGCAGGAAATTGCCGAGGTGCTCGACCTGCAGAACCTGCTGGACAAGAAAGCCCGCAACCTCACCGCCGATGAAAAACAGAAAGTCTCCATGGGCCGTGGGCTGGTGCGCGACGACGTGTCGGCGATCCTGTTCGACGAACCTTTGACGGTGATCGACCCGCACCTGAAATGGAAGCTGCGGCGCAAGCTCAAGCAGATCCACGAGCAGTTCAACATCACCATGGTTTACGTCACCCACGATCAGTTGGAGGCCTCCACCTTCGCCGACAAGATCGCCGTGATGTATGGCGGCCAGATCGTGCAGTTCGGTACGCCCCGTGATTTGTTCGAGCGCCCGAGCCACACCTTCGTCGGATATTTCATTGGCAGCCCCGGCATGAACCTGATCGAGGTCACGGCGCAACCCGGTGGCGTGGGCTTTGCCTCGACCCATTTGCCGCTCTCCGCGACCCTGCAACAGCGGGTGGCCGAGGCGCAGGGCAAGCGCCTGAAGGTCGGCATCCGTCCGGAGTTCATTCACGTCTGGGACGGGCCATACGACGACGCGATGCGCGCCGAAGTCGTCCACGTCGAAGACCTGGGCACTTACAAGATCCTGACCCTGAACCTCGATGGCGCGCCGTTGAAAGTGCGCCTGGCCGAGGACAAACCGGTGCCCGAGGGCACGGCGTACATCAGTTTTCCGGCGCAATGGCTGATGGTCTATGCCGATGAATACCTGCTGGAACCGTTGAGCGAGGTGCAGCCATGAACAAGGTGCAGAACAACAAGGCCTGGTGGCTGGTATTGCCGGTGTTCCTGCTGGTGGCCTTCAGTGCCGTGATCCCGATGATGACGGTGGTCAACTATTCGGTGCAGGACATCTTCGACCAGTCCAGCCGTTACTTCGTCGGTGCCGACTGGTACAAGCAGGTGCTGATGGACCCACGGCTGCACGATTCGCTGCTGCGTCAGTTCATCTATTCGGCGTGTGTGCTGCTGATCGAAATCCCTCTGGGCATCGCCATCGCGCTGACCATGCCGACCAAGGGCAAGTGGTCGTCGCTGGTGTTGATCATCCTGGCGATTCCGCTGCTGATCCCATGGAACGTGGTGGGCACCATCTGGCAGATTTTCGGTCGCGCCGACATTGGTTTGCTGGGCTCGACGCTCAACAGCCTGGGCATCAACTACAACTATGCGGCCAACACCATGGACGCCTGGGTCACGGTGCTGGTGATGGACGTCTGGCACTGGACGTCGCTGGTGGCCTTGCTCTGCTACTCGGGGCTGCGGGCGATTCCGGATGTGTACTACCAGGCGGCGCGGATCGACCGGGCTTCGAACTGGGCGGTGTTCCGGCACATCCAGTTGCCGAAGATGAAGAGCGTGCTGCTGATTGCTGTGATGCTGCGCTTCATGGACAGCTTCATGATCTACACCGAACCGTTCGTGCTCACCGGCGGCGGGCCGGGCAACGCCACCACATTCCTCAGCCAGACCTTGACGCAGATGGCTATCGGTCAGTTCGACCTGGGCCCGGCGGCGGCGTTTTCCCTGGTGTACTTCCTGATCATTCTGTTGGTGTCGTGGCTGTTCTATACCGCCATGACGCACTCCGACGCCAACCGTTGAGGCCCGTCCCATGAACAAGAGAAAGCTGATTGCGCTGCTGATCTACATCCTGTTCCTGCTGGTGCCCATCTACTGGCTGCTGAACATGTCGTTCAAGAGCAACACCGAGATCCTCGGCAGCCTGACCCTGTGGCCGCAGGCGTTCACCTTCCACAACTACAAGGTGATCTTCACCGACCCGAGCTGGTACACCGGCTATCTGAACTCGTTGTACTACGTGAGCCTGAACACGGTGATTTCCCTGGCCGTGGCGCTGCCGGCGGCCTATGCGTTCTCGCGCTACCGGTTCCTGGGGGACAAGCATCTGTTCTTCTGGCTGTTGACCAACCGAATGGCGCCGCCGGCAGTGTTCCTGTTGCCGTTCTTCCAGCTGTACTCGTCCATCGGCCTGTTCGACACCCACATTGCCGTGGCCCTGGCCCACTGCCTGTTCAACGTGCCGCTGGCGGTGTGGATCCTCGAAGGCTTCATGTCCGGGGTGCCAAAAGAAATCGACGAGACGGCCTACATTGACGGCTACAGTTTCCCCAAGTTTTTCGTGAAGATCTTCGTCCCGTTGATCGGCTCCGGCATCGGCGTCACGGCGTTCTTCTGCTTTATGTTTTCCTGGGTCGAACTGCTGCTGGCGCGCACGCTGACCTCGGTCAACGCCAAGCCGATCGCCGCGGTGATGACGCGGACCGTGTCGGCCTCGGGGATCGATTGGGGGGTGCTGGCGGCGGCAGGGGTGTTGACTATCCTGCCGGGCATGCTGGTGATCTGGTTCGTTCGTAACCATGTGGCCAAGGGCTTTGCCCTGGGCCGGGTCTGAGGAGTCGATGATGGAATGGATGAACTGGACCGTCCCCACGGCGGCGTTCTTTGGGGTCATTGCCTTGCTGCTGGCCGGCATGACCACGTGGGAGTTTCGGTCGCCGAGCATTCCTCGGCGTGGTTTCCTGCCGATCACCACCACCCGTGGCGATCGGTTGTTTATCGGTCTTCTCGGTAGCGCCTACCTGCACCTGATGGTGATAGGCGCCACCGACTGGAGCATCTGGATAGCGTTCGCGTTGTCTTTGGTGTGGCTGTTGGCAGTGATGCGGTGGGGCTAGTCGCAAGGCGATCAGGCTCTAAAACCCAAACAGGAGGTCTCTATGTTCGATAAAAACAATAAGCTGCGACATAGCGTTTCATTGGCAGCCATGCTGGCACTCAGCGGGCTGAGTGCTGCGGCCTGGGCCGACGCCTATGAAGACGCCGCTAAGAAGTGGATTGGCAATGAATTCAAACCGTCGACCCTGACAGCCGATCAGCAACTTGAAGAACTCAAGTGGTTCATCAAGGCGGCGGAGCCGTTTCGCGGCATGAAAATCAACGTGGTGTCGGAAACCATCGCCACTCACGAATATGAATCCAAGGTGCTGGCCAAGGCCTTCACCGAAATCACGGGTATCCAGCTGACCCACGACCTGCTGCAGGAAGGCGACGTGGTGGAGAAACTGCAGACCCAGATGCAGTCCGATAAAAACATCTACGACGGCTGGGTCAACGATTCGGACCTGATCGGTACGCACTTTCGCTACGGCAAGACCGAAGCGATTACCGACATGATGGCCAACGAAGGCAAGAACTTTACATCGCCGACCCTGGACCTCAAGGATTTCATCGGTACCTCGTTCACCACCGCGCCGGATGGCAAGCTCTATCAACTGCCCGACCAGCAGTTCGCCAACCTCTACTGGTTCCGCGCCGACTGGTTCGAGCGGCCGGACCTGAAAGCCAAGTTCAAGCAAATATACGGCTACGAGCTGGGCGTACCGGTGAACTGGTCGGCCTATGAAGACATCGCCAAGTTCTTCTCCGAAGACGTCAAGGAGATCGACGGCAAGCGCGTTTACGGGCACATGGACTACGGCAAGAAAGACCCGTCCCTGGGCTGGCGTTTCACCGACGCCTGGTTCTCCATGGCCGGCGGCGGCGACAAGGGCTTGCCCAACGGCTTGCCGGTGGACGAGTGGGGGATCCGCGTCGAAGACTGCCATCCGGTCGGCTCCAGCGTGACCCGTGGCGGCGACACCAACGGCCCGGCAGCCGTGTTCGCGACCACCAAGTACGTGGACTGGATGAAAAAATATGCTCCACCGGAAGCGGCGGGCATGACCTTCTCCGAATCCGGCCCGGTGCCGTCCCAAGGCAACATCGCCCAGCAGATTTTCTGGTACACGGCGTTCACCGCCGACATGACCAAGCCGGGCCTGCCGGTGATGAATGCCGATGGCACGCCGAAATGGCGCATGGCACCTTCGCCGCGTGGTCCTTACTGGGAAGAGGGCATGAAGCTGGGGTATCAGGACGTGGGTTCGTGGACGTTCATGAAATCCACGCCTGAGAAACAGCGCCTGGCAGCCTGGCTGTATGCGCAGTTCGTGACCTCCAAAACCGTATCGCTGAAGAAAACCATCGTCGGCCTGACGCCGATTCGCGAGTCGGACATCAACTCCCAGGCGATGACCGACCTGGCGCCGAAGCTTGGCGGCCTGGTGGAGTTCTACCGCAGCCCGGCCCGTGTGCAGTGGACCCCGACCGGGACCAACGTGCCGGACTATCCGCGTCTGGCGCAGCTGTGGTGGAGCCACATCGCCGAAGCCGCCAGCGGCGAGAAGACCCCGCAACAGGCGCTCGACGGCCTGGCCAAGGATCAGGACGCGATCATGACTCGCCTGGAGCGCTCCAAGGCCCAGGCCACCTGCGCCCCGAAAATGAACCCCGAGCGCGACGCGCAATACTGGTTCGACCAACCGGGCGCACCGAAGCCGAAACTGGCGAACGAGAAGCCGAAAGGCGAGACGGTGAACTACAACGAGCTGCTGAAATCCTGGGAGGCGGCCCGCAAGTAAAACGTCTGATAGGGAAAGACAAACGGCACCGAAAGGTGCCGTTTTTTTTCCAGTCCAATGTGGGAGCGAGCTTGCTCGCGATGATGGCGGCACATTCAACATAGGTGCAAGCAGACCGACCGCTATCGCGAGCAAGCTCGCTCCCACAGTGGATTTGAGGTGTATTGGAGACTTGCGGCTGGCGCGCTTCCACAGGGGGAGCGAGTTAGCCCGCCTTGGCCGAACCTGCCCGGGGCTGTACCGCCACGGGCGACGGTCGGGTGCTCATCAATGCATCGAGGGCCTGGCGATAGCTTCGGCCCGCCAGGCTCATGCTGTTGTTGTGGGTGGCGCCCGGCACCATCAACAGGCGCTTGGGCTGCCGGGCGGCGTTGAACAATTGCTCGCTGAAGCGCGGCGGCACGTAACGGTCGGCCGCGCCATGGACGATCAACAGCGGCATGTTGATCTCGCCGATCTTGTCGATGGAATCGAACTTCTGCGACAGCAACCAGCGTACCGGCAGGGAGGTGTCTGCCATGGCGGTGGCCACATCCCCCAGAGAAGTGAACGTGGACTCGATGATCAAGCCCCTGGCCGGCACGACGCCGCCTTCCTTGACAGCCTTCTGCCCCAGCTCTGCCGCAAGGTCCACCGCAATGGCGCCTCCCAGTGAATGGCCGTAGATCAACCGCAGGGCCGGGTCCGGTTGCAGCACTTCAAGACGTTCCCAGGCGATTCGCGCATCTTCATAGACACTGGCTTCCGAAGGGAGATCGCCCTGGCTCTTGCCGAAGCCCCGGTAATCGATGGCCAACACCGAAAAGCCCATCGCGTTCAACTGCTGGATACGAAACAACTGGCCGGTCAGGTTCCAGCGCACCCCATGCAGATACAGGATCGCCGGCGCGTTCTTGCGCGCGACCGGCCACCACCACCCATGAATGTTTTCCCCGGCCTTTAAGCGCTTCGGCTTGAGATCGAACTCTTGCAGGCCGTTGGGAATCCCGCTGAACCAGGTTGCGGTCCCTGGCTCGATGCGAAACACCAGCTCGCGTTCCTTGTGCTGCAACACAGCGCAACCCACCGGCAACCCGACCACCATTGCCGCCATGAACGACAGTGCCAGCCAGCGCCGTTTAAGAACAGGAAGGGAAAATAAAGACATCGACGCGATTCGCTACCGGAAACAGAAGATGCGTTTTAACAGATTCCTGCAATGGATGGAGGGTCTTTCGGCTCAGAGGCCGAGCCTCTTCAATCCAATCGAACTCCTGCGTCACGCTCCCACTCGAAAACTCGACACCCACAAACATTGAGGTCGATATCATGACGACGCAACGTTCGGATAAAGAGGCGGGGGCCCTGCCGGCCAGGGATGCGAGCGGTGAACCGGTCCCGGTGGTGGAGCGGGATATCCGCCGGCCCGATCCTGACACTGACAAGGTCGACAAGGTGATCACTCCCACGTCGATCAGGAGCCATGAGCAGGACGCCGAAAAGCTGAAGGACAAGATCGGGCAGGTTGAGCGGGGGCTCGACCGCTGACGGCGTCACATTGTCTCTGGATCCAGAATCACACCTGTGGCGAGGGAGCTTGCTCCCGCTGGGCCGGGCTGGCGTTCCAGCGCGTAGCGGCCCTTGTTCCAGGGGACTGCTTCGCAGTCCAGCGGGAGCAAGCTCCCTCGCCACAAGGTCAATGTGGAGTGCAGGTCGACGCGCCCGTCGAGCAACGGTTGTTGGGCCAGGTCACAGGCTCGTTCGAAGCCGGGCCTGTTTGAAGCTTTTCCAGAGCCGAAGGGCAAGCCCGAGGATCAGGCCATCGGGTTGCCATGAATAAAAACTCCAACGCCAATGCTCCAGTTGTCCGGTCATGCGTTCGTGCAATTGATGGCTGGAGTTATTGAGACTGACCCGTGACGCATCGATCCACCGCCAGTTTTCGTCCAGGCCCCAGCGAATCCATTCTTCGAGCAATACCCGGCCACTCCCCAGGTCAGCGTGTTGTGGCAGGAACGCCAGGTTGTAGTCGTACAATCGGCCCTGGTCCAGCAGACCCAGGCGATAGCTGATGCACTGGCCGTTCAGCTCCAGCGTTACCACCCGCACCAGCCCTTGGGCAGCGAGGGCGGTGAAGGCGAGGTTCATCCATTGGCGGCGAACGGGGGTGGCGAAGATGCCGACACCTTCCTCGCCTTTCCAGCTGGCGTCCTCGACTTCAGCCAGGGTTCGCAACAAATGCCCCATGCTGATGGCATCTGGCGTTATCCGGCGGATCTCGCCGCCACAAGCAGCGATTCGCTTGCGCGCTCGACGCAACTTGTAGCGTGGATCACCAGAGACCTCCTGATGGTCGCTGTCGCTGATCAGGTGCACCGGAGCCCGGCAACTGAGTCGTCGCTCTGCGGTGGAACTCAGCGCCATCCAGGCGCTGAGGACGCTTTGTTCACCGTCCGGTTCGATCACTTCGTTCAACTGCAGCAATGCATGAGGCAAGTGCCGACGGATCTGCATCAGCGCCTGGCCCATGTCCTCGGCGTCCAGGCGCGCCAGCAGGGCGATGCGGTCGGCCATTGGAAAACCCAAGTGATGCAGCACCCGGAACCGCAACCCACCGATACGTTCAAGTCCTGATATCAGGGGCAGGCACAGGCATAAGGTCTGGTCCTGCCAGCCCAGCAACACATGCAGTTGCTGCTCGGGCAACAGGACGATTTCCGCTGCTTGCAGCCAGGCCAGGGTGTTGAACGGTGTTGCGTCGGCCACCTGGTTTCGCAGCTGTTCATAAGCTGAGGCAGGAAAGTCCGCCGCGCCCAGGGAGCGACACCATTGGAACCGGATCGCCATGGGGATCAGGCCGCTGAAGTCGAGGCAGCCGGCTGGGCCGGTTTACGAAAGGCGTCCAGTACCGTGCCGGTGTAAGACGTATTGCGCAGAAGCCGCCAGCGACCAAGCAAGCAGTATAGGTGGGTGATCTGCCCGCGCTCCTGGAAGCCCATGCGGATGTGCATCTTGATCGCCTGGATGTTATGCAGATCGCAGACATCGACCATGGTGTTGCAACCGTGCTCTGCCATGACTTTCCACACTTCCAACTGCATGTCCGCCGAGATGCGGGAACCCCAGTATTCAGGGATGGCCTCGCCACCGAACTGAAAGTACTCGCCAGGCTTGATTGGAAAGTTGCAGTGATAGAAATGGTGGTCGAAATAGTCCCGTGTACTGGCCCAGGCGAAACCCACGGTATCGCCCTGATCATCCAGGTACATCAAGCCTGTATAACCTTCGGCCGCCAGCTCGCGCATGGTTTCGACACGGTCGGCGAAGTGCCGGGCAAAAGCATCGGCATTGCTGATCGTGATGAACTCCAGGCGCATCGGTGGGTAGGGCTTGAGGTTATGGGGGGGGAGCGGGGTCCGTATATCATGCTCCAGCCACACCAGTCGGGTGTGGGAAAATACGTAGCGTTTGCAGAGCTGCTTTAGAACGGCGCGTAGACCTTTTTTCTGGATGCGATCACGCAATGTCTGAAGAGCGTTC
The DNA here is from genome assembly GCF_052042015.1 of Pseudomonas sp. SMV71. Classification (NCBI taxonomy): domain Bacteria; kingdom Pseudomonadati; phylum Pseudomonadota; class Gammaproteobacteria; order Pseudomonadales; family Pseudomonadaceae; genus Pseudomonas; species Pseudomonas sp. SMV71. Next base: position 98,798 of record NZ_JBKGGU010000004.1, read on the forward strand.
ATGGTGCCTCCTGACGAGTGGCAGGGTTGGGGGGGAGAGGGGCTATCCAACTGAGGGCGAACACGGTTTCCCCTGGCAGGAGAAACCTGACCTGGCCGGTCTTGCAGTCAAGCGCAGCGCTGTGGCTACGGTTGTCTGGGCCGAAATACCACAGCGTCATGCCAGGTTGAGGGCAGGCCGTGCCGTCGAGGCTGACCTGATGGGCTCGGGTGCTTTTGTTCACGCCCAGCAGACTGCGCTGCTTCCCGGTGGCCATGGCCAGGGCGTCGACTTCAAACGCGTCGTTGTCCAGGCGCAGCACCTGATCGAGCCAATGTTGTTGAATGAACTGCTGGGCCAGGCCCACGGGCTTGAGCTCGAAGCGCTGATCGTCCAGAACCCGCACCATGCCTTTGGGGTACTCCGGTTCATCGGCGGCCATGAACCAGTTGAGCATGTCCAGCCAGCCGTCGGCCGAGGCGTTGATGGCCACGGATGTCCACCACAGGCCGGCGTAATGGGTTTCCTGATCGTAAGGGCTCAGGCTCGAGCCACTGGACATGTTGGTCTGGTCCAACAGCAAGGCCTTGCGCGGCCGACCCTGGTTGTCCAGTCCCACCAGGTTGGCGGCCTGGCGGACACTGTCGCGGTAGACCCGGGTCGCCAACAGGTCGCGGATCATCCATTCATGCCAGGCCAGGGCGTCGATCTGGTCGTCGGACGTCGCCAGCAGGCGCCGTGCCCAGTCGATCCCACGCCTGTCAGCGGCATTTTCGGTGAAGGGGCCGTTGACGAACTGCGAGCTGGCCGGCATGGCGATGCGGACACCGGCACGTGCGTTGGCTGGATCGGCGCGGACCTGGGCAGCCATGCTCTGGAACATTTGCTGGAAACTGGCGAAATCTGGGTAACCGAGGTTCGGCTCATCGGCAAAACTGAGGTAGTGCAGGCCTTTGCCGCCCAACGCGCGGGTCGACGTGAGCCAGGCTTGCAAGCCGCTGTGACTGGTCTGGTCGGGCTTTAGATCGGACTGCCGCTGGCTGCCGGCCAGCAGAGTGATGTCTTGGCTGATGGCGAAGCGGTCTTGGTACAAACGTCGGAAGGCATCTTCATAAGTGGCCCTGGCTGCCGTGATATCGACGAAGCTGTACAGGCTCGCCGCCTGGGGTTTGAGCGCATCGAGCGCAGCGTAGCTGGATGGCGGCAGTAACTCATAGGGCAGGTATATGCCCAGCTTTGGGGTCGTGCCGAGCGCCTCGTCGTACAGTTTCAGGTGGGTCTGACCCGGATCCTGGCGCAGTGGCAGCAACTGCGCCGGATCCTGGGCGAACAGATTGGCGGTGCCGTCCAGCCAGAACGCGGCCTTGCCGTTGCCCTGTAGATGCAAGCGCCAGATTTGTTCGACGTCAGCCACTGGCAGCGCGACCTGATCGAACTGCCAATAGGCCCGGTACGGCTTGAGGTTCAGTTGTAATTGCTTGCCGTCGCCGACGCGCCGGGCTTGCAGCGCACGTACGCCGCCGTGAGACTTGCCTGCCAGCACCGCCTGTTCGCCAGCCGCGACCTTGAAATACAGCTCGTCGCCGTCATGGGTTTCGGCATTGAAATGCACCTTTGCCGGGGCAAACAGAGCGCGGGTGCGCGCGTCGTGCTCAACGGTGTAGCGACGGAAGCTGTAGCCGGGAATTTCCAGGCGATAACTGGCGGGACCTGGTGCCAGCGGCCATTGCTGTTCACCACGGGTCTGATCCGCCTGGACCACGCGCTCACCCGCCAATCGTCCCTGGCCGTCAAGCAGATACAGGTGTTCGATATTGGTCTCGGCTTTCCAGGCGGGCACCCAGCGCACGGTGACAATGTCCGGGCGGTCGGTTTGCAGATACAGGCTGCCATCACGGATGCCGGTCCATTGCATGGCCGCGCCTTGGGCCGAAAGCGCCAGGCCCCACAGGCCCAGCCACAGGCCGATTCTCCAGCACCACCGCGTTGACCCCATCGCGAGCAGGCTCGCTCCCACAAGGGCATTATTGGCCCCCGTGGGAGCGGGCTTGCTCGCGAAGAGGCTGGCACCCTCAACATCACGGCCAGCCGAGCGACCGCTTTCGCGAGCAAGCCCGCTCCCACAGGGGATTGATGCTGGGCACAATCTTTGCGATCGGCCCCCGTCCAGGGTGGGAGCGAGCCTGCTCGCGATGGCGTACTGGCAGGCGACGAAGCGTTTCATGCCGATTTCCCCAATAGCATCTGGCGCATCGGCAGCCAATCGCTGGGCAGGATGATCAGTGTTTGCCACAGTGCCACGCCACTGAGACGGCAGTACATCAACAACAGCCCCAGGGTGACACTCAGGTAGGCGATCGAGGACGCGGTGGCAGCGCCAACGATGCCGTAGCGCGGGATCAGAATCAGGTTCAGCGCCAGGTTCAGCAGTGCCCCCCCGCCCATCAGCAGTGAAACGGTGCCGGGGCGGTTCTTGCCCAACAGGTCCAGGCGCAGGATGCTCGCATAGCACAAGCCGAACACCCCTGGCAGCAGCGCCAGCAGGGCCGGGTACGCCGGCTGATAGTCGATGCCGAACAGGGTGACGATCAGCCATTCGCCGACCAGCACCATCCCCAGGCAGGCGCCTAGCATGGCCGTGGCGGTGAGGCGCAGGGCCAGCGGGGTCAGGCGCTTCATGTCGCTGTCCTGCTGCAGCAGGCGTTTCATCAGGGGTGTAGTGACGGCTTCCGGAACGATATGCAGCAGTTCGGCCGCCGCGCTGGCCATGGCGTAGTGCCCTAGCGCCGTGCTGCCCAGCAGCGCGCCGATGAACAGGTAATCCGAACGCGTCAACAGTTGCTGGAACAAAAGGTCCGGATGGCTGCGGACACCGTAACGCAACAGTTCGATCTGGCCGGTGCGATCCCAGCGCAGGGTGACCGCATGATCGCGACGCAACCACATCAAACCCACCAGCACCACCAGGCTCAGGCCTGTCAGCCAGCTGATCAGCGCCGCTTCCAGTGCCGTGTCTTTCCACATCCAGAACAGCGCCAGGAACAGCAACAGCGGGATCAGGGACTCCATCAGCCGCAACGCGTTGAACACGCCGACGCCGCCGGAGGCATTGTGCAGCGTCAGCAGGCCGGTCTTGAGCGCCGCCAGCGGCACGGCCAGCAACAGCAACCAGGCCAGCAGTCCCAGTTGCAGGGTGATGTCCAGTCCCGCGCCGAACTCACGCGCCAGTGCCACCACCAGCAGCGTCAGCAACGCCGCCAGCAGACACCCGAAGACCAGCACATGACTGAGCAACAGGCTCATCGGGCGATGCTGCGCCGCCTGATAACCCACGGCGGAATTCAGGCCCCCACTGGTAGTGGCGCTGATCAGGTCCGGCAGGGTGCTGAGCAGCGCCAACAGCCCTCGTTCGCTGGGCCCCAGGATCCGTGCCAGCAACACGTTGCGCAACAGGCGCAGGCCGATCATCGCCAGGCTCGTGCCCATGCTCAACGCCAGGAGCCTGAGGTAACGTGCGCGGTTCATGAACGGGCTCCTCGGCGAATACGCCAGGCCAATAACTCGGGATGACAGGCGTTGCGTTGGCTGACGCCGAAACGTGGCAGGTTCAGCGGGTCGCGGTCATGGCGATACAGTCCGGCCGCGGTGCCCAACGCGAACGCAAAACCGTGGGCTGCCACCTGCTCGCGCACACGAGCGTCGTTGTCGCCGTTGGGGTAGCAATACACCGGCAAGGGTTGGGCGCAGCCGTTTTCCAGGGCCGTGCGGCTGCGGGTCAGTTCTTCGTGCAGGCGATGGTCGTCCAGCCCGGTGAGGATCGCGTGGCTGGCGCCATGGGGGCCGAAGCGGATCAATCCGGAGTCTTCCAGCATGCGCACCTGGGTCCAGTCCAGCGCCTGGGGCTGGGAGCCTTGTGGGCAGACGTCGGTGAGGTCGCTCAATATTTTTGGATCGAGGGTCTTGAGGCTTTGCAGATAGTGCAGCAATGACAGGCTGCGGCGCTCGTCATCCAGGTCATCGAGCATAACCGGCAGCGGCCGTCCGGCCTGTTGCAAATGTTCGATCAGCGCCAGTCGCGCCACTTGGCCGTGACTGCCCCAGAGGGTTTCGCCGATGCTTTCCCACCAGAAGTGCTGGCGGCTGCCGATGAAATCGGTGGACAGAAAAATACTCGCCGGCACCTGATATTGGCGCAGCAAGGGGAAAGCATTCATGGCGTTGTCGCGCCAGCCGTCATCGAAGGTCAGGGCGACCCGCGGACGGTCCGGAACGGTGGCGGGGTCGGCCAGCAGCAGGGTCATCAGGGGAACGCATTCGAAATGCCGTTGTAGCCAGATCAGCAAGTGCTCGAAGGCTTGCGGCCCCACGCACAGTTCGTTGCGATGGGGCAGTTCGGCGGCGCGGTCGTTGCTTAGCACACGGTGCAGCATCAGGATCATGCCGGTACCCCGCAAAGGTCCGCGGCCCAGGGCTGTGTTCAGGTACAGCCAGCCGCCGGTGAGCTTGAAGACTTGTTTGATCGACATTGGCCACGCTCCTCAGCGGTTCTGCTCGGGATTCCACTGGCTGTAGCGCCGGCCCCGCAGGAACTGCCACAGGCCGACGCTCATGCCCGCGAGCGTCACCAGCACGAACGCCGCCAGGCGAAAGGGCCGGGGCAAACGGTGGTGCAGATCCAGCAGGCCAAGCAGCGCCATGGCGTAGCCGAGCGCCTGGGCTGCCAGGCTCAGGCGATAGAATCCCTGGTCGCCCCACAACCAGAGGTTGCTGAGCAGCAGCGGCAGCAGCAACACCGGTGCCAGACGGCGGATCAGCTTGTGGCTGATCAGGCCGATGGCGTACAGACCATGCCGCATCGGATTGAGCAGCGTCCGGCGCTGGGCCAGACTCTGCAGGCCACCGACGGTGACCCGCTGGCGGCGGCGAAACTGTTTGTCGGCCTCGTCCACGCCCTGGTCGATCACCCGGGCCTTCGGCACATAGACGATGGACTTGCCGGCGGCCGGCGCGCAGGTGCTGAGGAAGAAATCATCGTTGACCTGGGCCGGAATCGGCTCGAACAGTTCCCGGCGCAGGGCCAACAACGCGCCATCAGCCGAGACCATGCAATCGGTGCGGCTCTCCACTCGCCGCAACCAGCCCTCGTAGTGCCGATACAGGCTGTCGCCCAGGCTCAGGCCCTTGCCCGGCACGGGAATTTCCATGTGTCCGGCACAGGCGCCGACCTCCGGATCACCCAACGGAGCCAGCAAATGGCCGAGGGTGTCATGGGCCCATTGGTTGTCGGCGTCGGTAAAGACCAGGATCTCGCCGCTGCTGTGGGCCACGCCGGTATTGAGGGCTGCGGCCTTGCCCTGGCGGGGCAGGTCGAGCACGCTGATGCGCGGATCGATCACCTTGCGTGCGCAGGCCACGGTGTCGTCGCTGGAACCGTCGCTGGCGAGAATGATCTGCAGCGAGCGCGCCGGATAATCCTGGGCGAGCAAGGTGCGCAACTTGTCTTCGATGTGCCGTGCTTCGTTGTGGGCGGCGATGACGATGCTGATGTCCATCGGCAGCGCCTTGCCGTAGCGCCGGACCGGAAACAACGGTGTCAGCAGACTCAGTATCAGTGGGTAACCGAGGTAGGCGTACACCGGCAGCAACAGGCAGGCCCAATAAATGAATTCAGCCACGGGCAGGCCTCCTTGCTTTCCAATGACAAAGGCTGAGGATGAGCGCGGCGCCGGCCAGGTGCAGGCGCACCCAGTGCAGGCTCCAGAGCTGCAGGGTCAGGCACGGGTTGCGGTGCTTGTGGCTCTGGCGCAGGCTCAGAGCCAGGGCCGGCAATGTGCTGATCAACAGCAGGGTCAGGCCCAGGCGTGCCTGACCCTGGAGCAGGGCGACCAGTGCCAGACCGTCCAGGCCCCAGGCGCCAATCGACAATGCGGGAAAGCGCAACAGGCGCAGGCTCGGCCCGTGGTTGCGCAACAGCTGCCAATGACTGCCTTGGCGCCACAGTTCCTTACTCATCCACTCGCGCCAACTGCCTTCGTAGCCCCAGTGCATGGCCACGCTTTTGTTGACCTGCAACAATTGCGCACCGGCTTGGCGCAGGCGCAGGGAAAAATCTTTGTCTTCGCCGGTGCGCAGGGTTTCGTCGAAGCCTGCCACCTGATCGAACCAGGCGCGGCGCATCAGCAGGGTGTTGGTGGGTAGCCACTGCACCTGGTGCATGGGCCGTGAACCGGGGCGCTGGCTGCGCCGCTGCCAGGCTCGTGCGAACCACGGCGCTTGCCCGGGCATGTCCAAATCAAGGGCCAGCACGTCGCCCTGGTGGCCTTCCAATTCGATCAGCAGCGTGAGCCAGTCGGCCGGCATTTCCATGTCGGCGTCGATGAACGCCAGCCACTCACCACTGGCGACCGCAGCACCGCGGTTGCGCAGGGCACCGATATGCACGCCGGGCACCAGCAGCACTCGCGCGCCCAGCTCGCTGGCGATGCGCGGGCCGTGGTCGTCGGAGCCGTTGTCCACCACGATCAACTCGCATTCCAGTTGCGCCTGTCGTGCCGCTTCTTGCGCCGCCAACAGCGTCCGGGCGATATGCCGGGCTTCGTTGTACATTGGGATGACGATACTGATGCGGCTCATGAACGGGCCTCCTGCGGGGCGGACTGTTCGGCGTCGTAGCGCAATACGCTGGTCAAGGCGAGCATGATCCACAGTAACTTGTGGTTCGGCGCGCTCAAGAACATCAGGAACAGTGCCAGCGACAGGAAACTCATGCCCAGGTGCGTCAACAGGTCCGCCTGGGCCCAGTCCCGACGCTGGAGCCAGAGTTGGCGCGTGCGCACCAGGTTGTAGAGGCCCAGCCCAATCATGCCGACAAACATCAAACCGGCTGGCACGCCGATTTCGCTGAAGATTGCCAGGTAGGTGTTATGGGCCTCACGGTACAGGTCCCCACGTTTGCGATTGGCCGAGAACGCCTTGGCATAGCCGGTGGGGGCGTAGTGCTGCGGAAACGTCCCGGGGCCTGAACCGAGTATCGGCTTCTCGCGGATCATCTGGCTGCCCACCACAATGTACGAGGTGCGGCGCCCCAAGGAACCGTCCTTGTAGTCGTTGGTGCCGGAGCTGAGGATGCTCAATGACTGGATGCGTGCTATGTAGCTGGCAGGCATCAAGGCGATTGTCGCCGGGACCATGAGTGCCAGGCCGAGCATCGCGAACCCCAGGTGCCGAGGGCGTATACGTGGTAGCTGCGCCCGATAGTGATATAACCCGATCATCAGAGTGAGCAACAGCACGACCAGTCCTGAACGCGATTCGCTCTTGGTCATTCCACCCAACAACAGGATGAAAGCGCCACCCCAGAACAACCGGTGCAGCAGGCTCTGGCTGCGTATGGTCAACAACAATGCCAGCGGTACGGTAAACGCAATCAACAGCGCGAAGGCGTTCGGGTCTTCCAGCAAACCCGAGGCGCGACCCTGATCCTGGTATCTGGCTGAAAACATCGCGAGCACGCAGGTCGTGGTGACGCTCACGGTCATCAGCCGGGCGAACATCTCCAGGTTCAGCTCGCGACCGATCAACAACGTGATCACGAACAGGATCAGCCCGACTGCGAGTTCACGCAGATGCGTCAGGGAGGCCTCCATGTTTTCCGAGAGCAACAGACTCAGGCCATACAACGCCATGAAGCCGAGCAACGGCTTCCAGATGTTGCTACGCAAGCGCATCGCAGGAATCTGATGCACGGCCAACTGCAGCATCAGTATCAGGATCAGCGCCACACCGAGGAATTTGCTGCCGGACAACGCGTTGTCCTTGAACAGGCCTTCGAACGGCAGCAGCGCGGCAATGCCCAGCAAACCCCAGCCGGGCTTGCGGTACAGCATGGCGACGCCCACCAGCCCGAGCACCGCACCCGGTGCGAGAAACGGATAAGGGCTGACCAGCAAGGCCAGGCACACCAGCCCCAGCAGACTGACGATCGAGAGTGGGACAATCATGGCCGAGCCTCCCGCGCCGTGCGGATATAGAGCTGCGACCAGCGTTCGGCCAGCGTGCGCAGGTCGTAGCGGTCGCGCTGGGTGCGGCGCGCGTTGTCGGCGAGGATCCGCGCCAGGGGCGGTTCGCTGAACAGCGTTTCGATCTGGCGTGCCAGCTCCTCGCTGTCGGCCGGCGTGGCGAGCAGGCCGTTGTGACGGTCCTGCAAGACATCAGGAATGCCACCCACGCCGAACGCCACCACGGGCACGCCGGCCTGCATGGCTTCGAGCAGGATCATCGGCGTACCTTCGGTGCGTGAACTGATCACCAGTGCATCGAGGCGGCTCCACCAGGCGTTCATGTCGGTCTGATAACCGGGCAATTCGATGCGCGTGGGCAGCCCGGCGTCAGCGATGCGCTTGAGCAAGGGCTGGCGCTCCGGGCCGTCGCCGAGCATGACCGCGTGCAGCGACGCATGGCGCTGGCACAACGGGATCATCGCGTCGAGGAACAGGTCCGGGCCTTTCTCGCTGCTCAAGCGGCCGACGTAGCCGACCCGCCAGCGTTGCCCGTCGTCGCGATGAGGCAGCGGCGTCGTGACGGCCGGCAGACCATTGGGGATCACGGCGAGTTTTTCCGCGCTCACGCTGGCCAGGCGGTGCAGCGTCGCGATGCTTTCGGCCACGCATACCACGCGCTTGACCGGCGCGGTGCGGCACAGTTGCAGGCTCAACCACCTATAGAAGCGTTGCTTGGGGCTGCGTGGCGTGAAGCCGTGCTGGGTGATCACCAGCGGCAGGTGCAACAGGGTCGCCGCCGCCCAGCCGAACAACAGGCCCTTGAAGTTGTGCGTGTTGATCAGCGGGCGCTCGGCGCGCCGTTGCCGCAGATGCTGCAACAGTTCGGGCCAACTGGCGCAGGGGTGGCAGTCGATCCCGGCCTGGCGGAACCGCGTGATCAAAGTCGGCGGCGCCTCCAGGAACAGCACTTGATGCTGGCCGGGCGTCGCCAGGCAATGATCGAGCAGCATCCGCTCGGCCCCATAGAAGCCACCGCTGCCGAGCAGATGAATGATCGACAGAGGGCGGCTGCGTTGGGACGGGTTGAACGGCGCGTTCAATTTTTCACCCAATGGACAAGGCTGGGCACGCTCCAGTTGCGATGCGGATTGATCTGGTCAGGAGACTGTTCGTTGATTACCAACAGCACCGGCAGGTCCAATTGATGGCCGATTTGCGCCGGATGTTTGAAGCGATGGTCGAAGAACTCACGGACATAGACCAGGGCGATCGCCAACAGCAGGCCGGTGAACAAGCCGAACGGGATAATCAGCATCGGCTTGGGAAACGCCGCCGCGGTGGGTTCGAATGGCGGGCTCAAGACCCGGGCGTTGGACAGGTCGTTGTCCAGCGAACGAGTAGAGCTGGCTTCGGCGAACCGCTGGGCATAGGTGGAGAACGCCGCATGCAGGGCGTTGATCTCGGTGTCCATCTGCCGCAGCTTGCTCTGGGTTTCCTGAAGTTGGTGGATACGTTCCTTGAAGGCGGCGATACGTTCGACTTTCTGGTTGATCACCGAACTGACCACCGCCAGGTCGGTGGTGCGTTCCTGGATACGGTTGTTCACCACTTTGAGGAATTGCTGGCGAGTGCGCATGATCTGCTCCCGGGCCAGCAGCATCGGTTCGCTGCCGGGCTGGAAGATCGCCAGGTCGTTCATGTAGCGGCTGACCTGGCTGGTCAATTGCTCACCCATTTGCCTGATTTCCCGATCGTCGAAGGCAACGTTGTCCACGGTGGTGGTGAAGGTGAACGGGAAGGTGTAGTCGTTGAGTCGCGAGCTGTTCGCCGCCGCCAGGCTGGTCTTGAGGTAGTCCAGCCAGCGTTGGCCTTGCAGCAGACGGTCCTGGTACAGGCTCAGCGCCTGCTCCTCGGTGTTGATTGCATTCAGGCGAAAAGTGATTTCTTCCTTGGGATCGGAAGAGCCTACGCCTTCAAGCAGCGTCAGGCGGTTACCCTCCAAGCCGTCAAGGCGAGCCTGGTACTGGATTTTTTTCTGCTCGTAGAACGTCTGCGGCAACTCTATCGATTGCAGGTTCTGACGACCGGTGAGGTAGTTTTCCAGCAGTTGTGCCACGAACCGGGTGCCTTGGGCCGGGTCGCCGAAGCTGTAGACGATGGAGATGACGTTGGAGCCGGGCAAGGTCTCGATCTTCAGGTTTTCAATGGCTTGGTCAGTCAGCGTATCGAGCACGGTGTCGCGTACCGGATCGACCTCGAGCCCCAAGCCGTCGCGCAGCGGATTGATGACATACTCACGCAGGGGCTGGGTGACGTAGCGCTTGAGTGGTTCGCTTACCCACTTGTTGAGCATGCCCGGGCTTGGGGTGTACTCGCCCTGGTCGCGCAGGGTCTTGATGGTTTCGCGAATCAACGCCGGTGAGCGCAGGATGTTGGTCTCGGTTTCCATGTCCGCCAGGGACGGTGGGACGAACGTCGCGTTTTCCTGGTTCAGCGAAGTCGTGGCGTCGCCTTGGGAGAGCTTTTTCGACTGGACGATCACTTGGGCGGTGATATCGAAGCTCTGCTTGAGCATCAACGGCAGCACCAGGGCGATCACGGCAAAAATCAGGAAGACGCGCTTCATCCACTGCTTGTTGGCGAAGAAGATCCTGAAGAATTCGTGCAGATAGTTTTCCTTGGGGTTCATGATCGGTCACCTGGGTCAGTTTCTGTTGCTGCTTTTATCGTCGAGGTCGTAGCCGAGGCTGACGCCAACGCCCTGGAACAGCACCACATCGGCCAGCTGCCGGGCCATTTCACCGGCTTTGGCCAGGCCGGTCTTGGGCACGAAAAGCATGTCTTCCGGTTGCAGGTAGGCGATCTGCGAGGCGTCTCCGCTCAGGGCCTTCTCCACGTCGTAGTGGCGGGCTTCAACCTGATTGCCGTTGCGACGCATGATCACCACCGAGTCGAGCCTTGCCTTGACGTTCGTGCCCCGGGCCAGGGTCAGCGCCTCGAGAACGGAGATCGGCCGGCGGATCGGGTAGGAACCGGGTTGGGCCACTTCACCGAGCACATAGATCTCGTTACCGGCGGTGGACTTGAGCAGCACGTCCACAGTCATGTGGCCGGGCAGTTGGGCATAGCGCTCGTTGAGGAAGGTCTCAAGCTGGGTGACGGTCATCCCTTGCAACGGCACCGAGCCGATTTCCGGGAAGCTGGCGTAGCCATCCCGGCCCACGATGATTTCCCGGCTCATGCCGGTGGCCGGGTGGGTCAAGGTGTTGCGCAGGTTCGTCTCGCCGGACAGCGGGCTGGTCACCATTACGCTTAGTTGGTTGCGATTGGGCTGGAACAGCATCTTCTGGTTATAGGCACGCTGCACCTCCAGGCGCGCCTCTTCGGCGGTCAGGCCCGCCACTTTTACCGAGGTGTTGGCGCCCGGCAGTTCGATACTGCCGTCGGGCATCACCTGTTGCGTGCCGTTGAGTTGGCTGGCGGCGGTGAAGTTCAGGGCAACCTGGTCGCCCGGCTGCACGCGGTAAGCCTGGGAGGAGGTGGTGTCGATGTGAAAAATCACATCCAGCACATCCTGGGGCCGCAAGGTCTGTTCGACCTTGGGCATGTCGGTGGCCTGGGCATTGGCCGGTGGTGCCGTGAGGATCTGCACCGGCATCGAGCGGGTATCGGAAGTGCTGGAGCAACCGGCAAGCGGCAGCAACAGCAGGACAAGCATCTTGGCGTTCATCTCGTCATCCTTTTGCAGGCTTACAGGTTGTTGTAGAGCCACTTGGGCATGTAGTACTTGCGGCGGTTGAACACGCTGCCCACCACTTTCGCGCCGGCCTGGGCCAGGCGCTGGCGGGCGGCCTGCGCCACTTCCCAGCGGGTGTCCTCGCCGCGTACCACCAGCACCACGCCGTCCACCTGGGTGCTGAGCACCAGGGTGTCGCTGGCCGAATACACCGCGTCGGCGTCGATCACCACGAAGCGGTAGCGTGACGACAATTGCTTGAGCAGCGGACGCAGGCGCTCGGGGCTCAGGCGTTCGGCATTGCGCCCCAGGCGACCCTGGGGCAGCACATCGAAGGGCAGGCTGGACACTTGCACCACGCAGTCTTGCAACAGGGGCGGGGCGAGGCTGTTGAACAGCAGGTCGCTGAAGCCACGCTCCTTGTGCAACGACAGCTGCTGGCTGAGGTTGTGCGGCGACTGGCTGGCATCCACCAGCAACACGGGACCGCTGCTCATCTGCGCCAGTTGGGCAGCCAGCGCCATGGCGCTGGTGCTGGTGCCGGTGCCGGTATTGGCGGACGTCAGAAGCAAGGTCCGCAGTGAAGGGTCGAGCACGGTCGAGGTCAGGTTGCTCTCGCTCGGGCTCGCTATGGTGAGGATATTCGTCGAACCGTCCATTTAACTCGCTCCGTGGCCGCTGAATACTTTGAAGGGGGTGATCATCAGGATCTTCAAATCCAGCAACAGGCTCTGCTCGGCGATATAGCTGAGGTCCAGTTCCACGCGCTGGTCGAAGTCGATATTGCTGCGCCCGGAGATCTGCCACAGACCGGTCATGCCGGGGTAGATGCTCAGGCGCACAAGATGGTTGTCCTTGTAGCGATAGGCGTTGAACGAGGTCGGCCTCGGGCCCACCAGGCGCATGTCGCCGGTGACGACATTGATCAGGTTCGGCAGTTCGTCCAGGCTGCTGCGGCGCAGGAACCGACCGATAGGGGTGATGCGCGGGTCGTTGTCAATCTTGAAATCGATGGCATCGGCGCCGTGTTTGTTCAGATGGCGCAATGACTCTTTGAGATTTTCGGCGTCGGCGACCATGGTGCGAAACTTGTACATGCCGAACACGCGGCCGCGGTAGCCCGTGCGTTTCTGCACAAACAGCACCGGACCGGGGCTCGACAGCTTGACCAGCAAGGCCAGGCCCAGCAGCACGGGGCTGATCAGCAGCAAAATGGCCAGCGCACCCAGCGAAGCCATCACTCGGTTGGTGCGCGAGACGGTCCAGGGCCGGCCACCGTAGCGACCGGTCAGCCAGCCACGGCCTTGGCGGTGGATGGCGGCGTCCAGGCGCCGGCGGTGCTCGGGGTCTACACGCTTGTCGCGTCCGAGGGTGTCGGTGGGTAGGTCTTGCTCATGTCGGGTCATAGACTCCTCCGCTGAACTTCGGCCGCAAGCGGCGCATGGGCGACAGGCAGTGGGTAGTAATCAAGGAACCATTGGATGAAACGGCGCAGGCCTTCATCCAGCGCGATGCCTGGCGTGAATCCGGTGGCCCGGGCCAAGTCGCTGGCATCGGCGCAGGTGTTCAGTACATCGCCTGCCTGTAGAGGCAGCAGCTCGATGCGGGCGGTCCGGCCCAGGTGCTTTTCCAGCAGCGCTACGTAAGTGCGCAACGCCACCGGATGCTGTCCGCCGATGTTGTAGATCCGCCAGGGCGCCCGGCTTGTGCCGGGGCCGGGTTGTTCGTCAGCGTTCTGTGGCGTGACATGGGGCGCGTGTTCGAGCAGCCGGGCAATGCTTTCGATGATGTCGTCGATATAGGTGAAATCCCGTTGATGCTGCCCGTGGTTGAACAGCTGCAGGACCCGGTCTTCGGTAATGGCGCGGGCAAACTGGATCGGCGACATATCGGGCCGGCCCCACGGCCCGTACACCGTAAAGAAGCGCAGGCCGGTGCAGGGGATGCCGAACAGATGGCTGTAACTGTGGGCCATCAGTTCGTTGGCTTTCTTGCTTGCCGCGTACAGCGACAGCGGATGATCGACGTTGTCCTGCACTGAATAGGGCGTGCGCGAATTGGCGCCATAGACCGAGCTCGAAGAGGCGTAGACCAGGTGCCTGACCGGATAACGGCGACAGCCTTCCAGGATATTCAGGAATCCGCTGAGGTTGCTGTCGACATAAGCCCGGGGATTTTCCAGCGAATAACGTACGCCGGCCTGGGCGGCGAGGTGAATCACCACGTCCGGACGACGGGCGTGGAACAGTTCATCAATGGCTGTGGCGTTGGTCAGGTCGATCCGGGCCAGGGGGAATTCACCGACCTGGTCTTTCACCCACGCCACCCGGTCGTGCTTGAGCTGCGGGTCGTAGTAGGCGTTGAAGTTGTCCAATCCGCAGACCCGATGGCCGTCACGGATCAGCCGTAGGACGCAGTGAGCGCCGATGAACCCGGCTGCGCCGGTCACCAGGATATTCACGCCTGCGGCCCTGTGGCGTAGCCGTCCGGCATGGTATGGCGCAAGCCGATGCCGCGATACAACAGCCCGGCGGCGGCCAGGTGCTCGGGGTTGTACAGGTTGCGACCGTCGATGATTACCCGGGCGCGCAGTTTGCTGGCCAGCAGGTCGACGTCCACCACTCGGAAATTTTTCCATTCGGTGCAGATCACCAGCGCGTCGGCATCTTCCAGGGTGTCGTCGCGGGTGGCGCACAGGTTCAGATCCTTGCGATAGCCATAGAGGCGACGGCATTCGGCCATGGCTTCGGGGTCATACGCCTGGACCCGTGCGCCTTCGCGCCACAGCGCTTCCATCAGGTAACGGCTGGGCGCTTCACGCATGTCATCGGTGTTGGGTTTGAACGCCAGGCCCCAGACGGCAATCGATTTACCGGCCAGGCCGTCGGGAAATTGCTGGGCGAGTTTCTCGAACAGGATATGCCGCTGGCGGTCGTTGACATCGGTGACGCTACGCAGCAGGCGCAGCGGCATGCCGCTTTGTTCGGCGGTTTGCAGCAGGGCGCGCAGGTCCTTGGGAAAGCACGAGCCTCCGAAGCCGCAGCCGGGATAGATGAAGTGATAACCGATACGCGGGTCCGAGCCGATCCCTTTGCGCACCGCTTCGATGTCGGCCCCCAATCGTTCGGTGAGGTTGGCCAGTTCGTTCATGAAGCTGATGCGGGTGGCGAGCATGGCATTGGCGGCGTACTTGGTCAGTTCGGCGCTGCGGTTGTCCATGAACATCAGTTTTTCGTGGTTGCGGCAGAATGGCGCGTAGAGCTCGCTCATCTGGTCGCGGGCCAGCAGGTCGGCGGTGCCGATGATGATGCGGTCCGGGCGCATGCAATCGGCCAGGGCGCTGCCTTCCTTGAGAAACTCGGGGTTGGATACCACTCGCACGTTCAGTTGTTTCAGGCCCCGGCGAGCCAGCGCCTGGCGGGCACATTCGGCGACTTTGTCGGCGGTGCCCACCGGCACGGTGGACTTGATGATCAGGGTGCGGTCGCTGTCCATGAAGTCGGCGATCTGCCGGGTCACGGCCAGTACATGGCTCAGGTCGGCCGAACCGTCTTCGTCGGCAGGGGTGCCGACGGCGATGAATATCAGCCCGCCATGGTTGACCGCATCGCTGGCTTGGGAACTGAACAGCAGGCGACCGGCCTTGATGTTGTCTTCGAGCAGATCGGACAGGCCGGGTTCGCTGATCGGCGGCACGGCCTGCTGCAATTGACGGATCTTGTTCGGGTCGATGTCGATGCACAAAACCCGGTGTCCGACGTCGGCCAGCGCCGCCGCCTGGATCAGCCCCACATACCCCGTTCCAAATACGCTCACATCCATCTTCGGCACGCCTCATCAACCGGTTTATGTAACTCGGATGAAACTGTTAAGAGGGGGTATAGCGCAGCCTCAGAAAAGCGTGTCAGCAAAATGACAGTTGTCATCTTCGGTAAAATTAGACAGGACTTGGCGTTTTGACATCAAGTCCTTGACTGAATTGGAAAAAGTCCGGATTTAAAGGGTGAAAAGGCTGTTCAACAAAACGATGAACGGTATTTATCCATAGTTTTTGGCCTTTTTTATCCTAAAAGTGTGTCATTTATGGGGTAGCAGTTTTTTGACGCGATGCGCGTGCAGTGTTTTCTTGCGCTTTGAAAAGTCGCTGCTAGTGTCCAGAGACAAACCCTGTTTCCATCGCCTTGAGACCGTCGAGAAAACCATGGCCCGATACGTCAAGGAACTGCTCCTGTTGCTGTACCTGATCCGTGGCTATCACGATTACCTGGATCGTCTCGCGGCCCTGGGTGTCGGCTTCGCCACGCTGCTGTACGGTGCGATGTTCGTGGCGTTGGTGATGGCGCTGTGGATGACTGCCTACATCCGCCAGGCGCTGGTGCGGCATCTGTTCGCATTGGCGATGTTTGTCTCGGCGGTATTTTTCGAGGTCTATGGGCGGGTAACCGACAGCTACCTGACCTATAGCCAGTTCGTGTCGCTGATGTATTCCGGTGGCTTTATCCAGGAAGCGGCCTACCAGTATCGCCAGGTGATCATCAGCGCGGCGGCCGGTGGCCTGTTGTTGTTATTGGGCATCGGCCTCAAGCCGCGTCGGCGGATGGCGATACCGGCCTGGCTGCCCGTCGCCGCGCCAGTGCTCGGGGTGCTATTGCTCAGTGCCGTGCTGTTCGTGCGGGCGGGCGAGGGCGCGCGCGGGCTGCCGATCATGTACACGCCGCTGGCCTACCTGAATCTGTTCGGCTACGAGGTCTTGCACAACACGATCGGCCCTCGCGAGCCGATTGGTATCGCGCGGCTAACCTCGCCGATCAATCACGATATCGTACTGATCATCGATGAGAGCGTGGCGGGCAATTACCTGGATATCAACACTGCGGGGGGTGTGCCCACGGGGCTTGAAACGCCGCCTGACGGCGTCCATGTCTTCAATTTTGGCTATGCGGCCTCCATCGCCAATTGCAGCGCCGACACCAATGTCACCCTGCGCTACGGCGGCACCCGCGCCGACTATGTGCGCATCAACAGCACCTTGCCGTCGATCTGGCAGTACGCCAAAAAAGCCGGTTTGCGCACCGTGTACATCGACGCCCAGCGCACCGGTGGCAATCTGCAGAACCTGATGACCGATGGCGAAAAACAGGACATCGACGAGTTCGTCCAATTCGACCAGGCCCGCGTGCTCGATCGCGACATGGCCGCTGCGGCGAAGCTGATCGAGCTGCTGGGCGATGACCGGGCCGAACTGGTGGTGGTCAATAAGGTGGGGGCGCATTTTCCGGTGCACGACAAATACCCCGACGACTTCATGCGCTACCGCCCGGCTTTGCCTCGTGGGCAGTACCAGGACATTTCCGACACCGGCAATCGTGATGGCTTCAACGGTCAGATCGATGACTGGGTGCTGTACCGCAATGCTTACCGAAACACCCTGCTTTGGAATGTCGGGGAGTTTTTCAAGCGAATCTTCCAGCAGGGCAATTTGAGCAATGCCGTGGTGATCTACACCTCCGACCACGGCCAGGACTTGCACGAGCGCGGCAATCCCGGGCTCAACACCCATTGCGGTGGCTATCCGGTAGCGGAAGAGGGGCTGGTGCCGTTGGTGGTGATAGAGGGGGCGCCGTTGCACACCCTGGATTGGCAACGGGCCTGGGCACAGAACAAGGATCGCTCCAGTCACTACAATATCTTCCCGACGCTGCTGCGGTTGATGGGGTACGAACCGAGCGCGATTGAAGCGGCTTATGGCAAGGCCTTGGATCAGCCCACCAATGACGACTTCACCTTCAACTATCGCTTCAACGCCCGCCTGGGAGCGAAACCGGCGTGGAGGCATATCGATCTGGACAGCATCGTCACACCCGAACCGGCTCAGGCTGCAATGACGGCGGGGCATTGAGGGCGTTCTCAGCCACAATTCCCTGTGGGAGCGGGCTTGCTCGCGAAAGCGGTGTGTCAGCTTGCAGTGATGTTGAATGTGCTGGCCTCATCGCGAGCGGGCTCGCTCCCACAGTTTGTCCGAGGTGTTCCCGGATTTGACGTTCGGCACAGATCCCTGTGGGAGCGGGCTTGCCCGCGAAAGCGGCGGTTCAGCTTGCATGAATGTTGAGTGTGCCGGCCTCATCGCGAGCAGGCTCGCTCCCACAATGTTCCTGGGTTAACCATCAATTCCACGGCCACCCAAGATCCCCTGTGGGAGCGAGCCTGCTCGCGATAGCTTCCTGTCAGTCTGCAGTGGCTGCAAAACGGTCGCGTCATCATTTCCCGGTGGGTGCGCCGCTCAACTCCGCTATCCTGAGCCCACGTTCATCCATCGGGCCTGTCCATGCTGCAAGTGCGCGAAGTGTTCAAAAGCTACCTCACCCCCCAGGGCCCGCTACCGGTGCTGCAAGGCATCGACCTGGCGCTACCGCCCGGCAGTAGCCTGGCGTTGATGGGGGAATCCGGCAGTGGCAAGAGCACCTTGCTGCATCTGGTCGCCGGATTGGACAAGGTTGATGGCGGCAGCATCCGCAGTGGCGAGTATCGGCTGGATGCCATGAACGAAAGCCAATTGGCGAACTGGCGGCGTACGCAAATCGGCCTCGTGTTCCAGCAGTTCAACCTCATCAGCAGCTTGTCGGTGGAGGATAACCTGGCGTTCCAGGCTCGCCTGTGCGGTCGCTATGACTCGGTCTGGCAGAACCACCTGGTGAGCCGGCTCGGGCTCGGGGATCTGTTGCAACGCTATCCCGAACAACTGTCCGGCGGACAACAGCAACGGGTCGCGCTGGGGCGGGCATTGGCTTCGCGCCCGCCGCTGCTGCTGGCCGACGAACCCACCGGCAGCCTCGACGAAGCCACCAGCGATGAAGTGTTGCAACTGTTACTGGAGCTTCTGGATGGTAGCTCCACCAGCCTGTTGATGGTGACCCATAGCGCACGTGTGGCGGCGCGTCTGGCACAGCGTGTGGTGTTGCAGCGTGGGCGATTGGCGCAGGTGGTCGAAGAGTGATGATCTTTCGCCAGACCCTCAAGGCCTTGCTCAGCCACTGGCGGCAGCACCCGGTGCAGTTTTTCAGCGTATTGACCGGGCTTTGGCTCGCCACCAGTCTGCTGACCGGCGTCCAGGCTCTGAACAGTCAGGCTCGCGAGAGTTATGCCCGGGCCAGCCAACTGATTGGCGGCCAGCCCCAGGCCAGCCTCAGCGCGCCTGATGGCGGCACCTTTGCCCAGCAGTGGTTCGTCGAGCTGCGGCGCCAGGGGTGGCCGGTGTCGCCGGTGCTACAGGCCCGGGTGGTACTAAAAGGGCATGAGGGCCAGCGCTTGCAACTGATGGGCATCGACCCGGTATCGCTGCCGCCCGGTACGGCGCTGGCGGGCCAGGCGCGTGCGATGGCCGAGGTGGTGGAATTTTTCACCGACCCCGGACGCACCTGGATCGCGCCTCAGACTTTGCAGGCGTTGGGGCTGAATGAAGGTGACCGACCACAGACCGTTGACGGACAGACCCTGCCGCCGCTGCATGTCCAGCTGGACATGGCGCCGGGGCTGCTGTTGATGGACATCGGCTTTGCCCAGCAGGTGCTCGGCCTGCCGGACCGGTTATCGCGACTGCTACTGCCCGCCACGTTCAGCGCCGCGCTGCCGGAAGCGTTCAGCGGTCGGCTGCAATTCAAGCGCGCCGATGAAGAAAACAACCTGTCGCGCCTGACCGAGAGCTTCCACCTGAACCTCGACGCGCTGGGGTTTTTATCTTTTGTGGTTGGACTGTTCATCGTCCATGCGGCCATCGGCCTGGCCCTGGAGCAACGCCGCAGTCTTCTGCGAACCCTGCGCGCCTGTGGCGTCAGTGCACGGATGGTGGTCGTCAGCCTGGTGATCGAACTGGCTGCATTGGCTTTGCTGGGCGGGATCGCCGGGGTCGTCAGCGGCTATTGGCTGGCGAGCCTGCTGCTGCCTGATGTTGCGGCGAGCCTGCGTGGCTTGTACGGCGCCGAAGTGGCCGGGCACTTGAACCTCAGCCCGGCCTGGTGGTTGAGCGGTATCGGCTTGAGCCTGCTCGGCGCGTTGCTGGCCGGGGTCGACAGCCTGTTGCGGGCGGCGCGCCTGCCCTTGCTGGCGCTGGCTAACCCGCAAGCCTGGCATCTGGCTCATGGACGCTGGTTGCGACGCCAGGGCTGGGTGGCCACATTGGCGGCATTGATCGCGGTGGCGGCGTTGCTTTGGGGTGATAGCCTTGCCAGTGGTTTTGTCCTGATGACGGCCCTGTTGTTGGGCGCAGCGCTGGCCTTGCCGGTGCTGCTCAACGCTGCGCTGAACCTGTTGGCGCGGCGCGGGCGTTCAGTGCTCGGGCAATGGTTTCTCGCTGACTGCCGCCAGCAATTGCCAGCGTTGAGCCTGGCACTGATGGCGCTGCTGCTGGCGCTGGCGGCGAATATCGGCGCTGGCAGCATGACCTCCGGTTTCCGCCAGACCTTCAACAACTGGCTCGAACAACGCTTGACCGCTGAGTTGTACATCAACCCACAAACCCCGGCGCAGGCGGGTGAGCTTGGAACCTGGCTCACGCAACAACCGACTATCAGCGCCGTGTTACCCAATTGGCAAGTGTCGCTGCCGGTGCAAGGCTGGCCGACCGACCTCTACGGCATCATCGATCACCCCAACTACCGCCAGCACTGGCCGTTGCTGGAGTCCGCCGGGGACAAACCCTGGGAGCAATTGGCCGGCGCCGATACCCTGATGCTCAGCGAGCAGTTGGCCCGGCGCCTCAAGGTGAAAGTGGGCGATCAATTGACGCTGCCGACGCCCCAGGGGGCCTGGACGCCGCGCATCGTCGGGATCTACGCCGACTACGGCAATCCCAAGGGCCATGTGCTGATCAATGCCGATCACTTGCTGGCCCATTGGCCGGAACTGACCCCGAATCGCTTCAACCTGCGCATCGAGCCGTCCGCGATCCCTTCGCTGTTGGCAGCCCTGCAAAGCCGCTTCACGCTGGACGACAACCACATTGTCGACCAGGCGCGGCTCAAAGGTTGGTCAACCCAGGTCTTCGAACGCACCTTTGCCGCCACCGCCGCCCTGAACAGTCTGACCCTGGCGGTGGCCGGGGTGGCGCTGTTCATCAGCCTGCTGACCCAGAGCCAGAGTCGTCTCGGCCAGTTGGCGCCGCTTTGGGCGTTGGGCGTGACACGGCGCCAGTTGATGCTGCTCAATCTCGGGCAGACCTGGCTGCTGGCGCTGTTGACCCTGGTGCTGGCCGTGCCGCTGGGCATCGCCCTGGCCTGGTGCCTCGATGCGGTGATCAACGTGCAGGCCTTCGGCTGGCGCCTGCCGTTGCAGGTGTTCCCGCTGCAACTGGCGCAACTGTTGGCCCTGGCGATGCTTGCCACGCTGCTCGCGTCGGCATGGCCGCTGTATGCGCTATATCGCACGCAACCGGCGGATTTGCTCAGGACCTTTGCCCATGAAGATTAGAATCGGGCTGATACTGCTGGCGTTGCTCAGCGGCTGCGACAACGCCCAGGCGCCGCAAAAGGGCTTTGCCGGTCTGGGCGACCAGGCTGTCGCATTCGCGCCGGTGGTGCCGGGGCGGGTGTTCAGTTTTCCGGCTGACCATGGCGCCCATGCAGGTTTTCGCATCGAGTGGTGGTACGTCACCGCCAATCTCAAGGACACCGAAGGTCGGAAGTTCGGCGTGCAATGGACGCTGTTTCGCAGCGCCCTGAATGCCGCGCCCCAGGCCAGTGGCTGGCGCAACCAGACGATCTGGCTCGGCCACGCCGCCGTCACGTCTGCCAGCGTGCACCATGCCGCCGAACGCTATGCCCGCGGCGGGGTGGGGCAGGCCGGGGTGCAGGCTGTGCCATTCAATGCCTGGATCGATGACTGGCAGTTCGGCACACAGGCGCCAGGGACCAACCCTCTGGCGGACATGCAACTGCAGGCCCGTGACCCGCGCTTCAGTTACGAGTTGCGGCTCACCTCGACCCGGCCGCTGGTGTTGCAGGGCGATAACGGCTTCAGCCAGAAATCCGCTGCCGGCCAGGCGTCGTATTACTACAGTCAGCCGTTCTTCCAGGCCAGCGGCCAACTGGAGATCGACGGCCAGCGCTATCAGGTCAGCGGCCCGGCCTGGCTTGACCGGGAGTGGAGCAGCCAGCCCCTTACAGCCAACCAGACCGGATGGGACTGGTTCTCCCTGCACCTGGACAATGGCGAGCATGTGATGCTTTATCGCATGCGCCACAAGGACGGTGCGCCGTACCTCACCGGCACTTGGATCGATGCCCAGGGCCAGACCCAGACTCTGCATGTCGGGGACATAGACCTCGTGCCGCTGGACCGCGCCAAGGTCGCCGGGCGTTCGATGCCGGTGCGCTGGTCGATCAAAATTCCCGGCAAGCAGCTCGACATCACCACCCAGGCCCTGAACCCCGACGCCTGGATGGACCTGCGCATTCCGTATTGGGAGGGGCCGGTGCAGCTGCAAGGCAGCCACGGCGGCAATGGCTATCTGGAAATGACCGGCTACTGAGATCCGCCGGAACTCCCCCCCAACCTCGACCCTCATAGCTTATGAATGCCTCGCAGGAGCCCGTGATGAGCGATGACCTCAAACTTCCGTCCCTGGCCGACTGGCAGCGACTGTTCGATGACCAGGCGTACTGGCAGCAGTCCCCGGACGCTCATTTCACCGAATTGATGCGGGTGGCGGATGACCTGTTCGGCCAGGGCGCCATCGACCTGACGCAGTGGCAGGAGCTCAAGACCAAGGCCGAGCAACTGCACCAGCGCTCCCCGGATGCCAACGTTGCTGAAGAAGTCGCCGACCCCGATGCCTGATCCCCAGGCGCGAACGATCCAAGGAGCTTGCTATGAAGCGCCATCCCGATCAAACCGATCAAACCCAGCAAAACCCCGACGAACCGGCAATGCCCGGCGAAGTGGAGCGTGACAACGACGCCCTGCGCCCGAACGATCCGGCAAAGCGTAAGCAACAAGGCGATCCTGAGGCAGGGGAAACCGATGCGCAGAAGACCGGGCGGAATGACTGACTTCCCGATATTGTCAGTTATTAAACGAGTTTTTTAATAATTGGTTAATCCTGCTGTGAAGTATTGTGCTGCCTGCTGAGAACTTTCTGTCCTTGCTGGTTGATTTTGTATAGCTGTTTGTACAGTTATTTACAGATGAAACGGGCCACATACAATTCTGTGGCGAGGGAGCTTGCTCCCGCTGGACTGCGCAGCAGGCCCTCAAAGCAGCGCCCACTGCGTGGCAGAGCGGGAGCATCCCTGGCCACAGTAAGCGCTGCCCATCAAATGTAACTGCACGGACGGATGAGTGTTTTCATTTGGTCGATAATTACGACTAAAGATAAACAAATATTTAAACGGGACGGCGGACGCCGTCCGAAAGTTCCACTATTATTGTGCCCGTTCGCCCAGTGTTGGCTCTTTACCAGTGCATGGAATGCCGAGGCCGTTGCACTGGGCGAACACCATCCGTTTGAGTTCTTCTGATTTAAACCGATTGGGCATCGACCAGCAGGGTTGGTCGATGCGTGCGTCGCCGTGTCGGCATCAAGCGGCGGGTGCCGCACCCCAACTGTCGGTATTCGACGTACTGCTGCCGATGTGAGTCCAATCGATTTGGCGGTACGAGAAATGCACCTCTTGCATGTGGGTCAGATGCGCGTTGGCCGGATCTTGGCAGTGGAGCATGTAGTCCTTGATCTCGACGATCGACACGTCCATTAAGGTAGTGGTGTAGTAATGCTCCTCCTTGCCCTCGCTGGACGTTCGGTACCAGCGGAGTTCAACTTTCTTCAGGAGCTGGCGGCTGCTCAGGAATCCCTGCAGCAAAGGCGAGGTCCTGTCGAATATCTTGGTGACCACCAGAGGATGGTGGAGGCGCTGGCCAGCTACCTGACCGGACTGGGGGGAATATGGGACCGTTATGCGATGCTCGATAGCCTGTACCATCACCTCATCTGTGTGACCGGGTTGATACAGATTGCCTACCGACTTGGGGGTGGACGCGTCTGCGGTGACCAATTCGTCGTTCGGGCCAATAATGGACATGTATGCGGGGATAGCCAATGGACGCTCCTTCCTGGATAACGAAGACCTCGAGGACGTGAATCGTCCCGAGGGGCCAGACGGGTTATCAAGAGCTGTGCCATGTTTGAAAAAGTCTTACGGATCAATGCTTTGAGTATTCATCCTGCACAAGTACACGCTGCGCAGGCAAAAAAATGCATCAAGCCTTGCCCAGCCCAACGCAACTTCCTGCCGTCCCCGTCTTACCGCCTTTTGCTATACGCCCAACGTCGCCAGGCATTCATCGATGGAACGCTGTTGCGTCTCGGCGTACAACCCCAGCTCATCGATCGTCGCGCGTCCCAGGGCCTTTTCGAAAGCCTGGCGGTTGGACTGCCCGGCATAGTGATTCTGGGCCGCATCGCCGAGGTTGGACTGGAAAATCCCCGCCGCACTGACCGGCAAGAAGTCTTCGTACACCAGAGGCTCGGCGCGCAGGTATCGTTGTTCCAGCAGCTGTTCGAGCGTCGTGCCTTGGTCGAAGGAGTCCTTGGCGGCGAGGCCTTCGGGCGTCACGAAATAACGGAAGTAGGCCAAAGCTTGCCGACGCAATTCATCCTGAGTATCCGGGAAGGCGACGAAGTGCTCGACCATCAGCGTGTTATAGCGCTCGGTATTGGCTTCGTTGGGAAACGCTCCCAGCGCATCACGTGCCGCATTCAGCAATTGATCATAGAGTGCTCGCCCCTTTGGCGTGAGGGCGGCGCCGCGTTGTTCGATTTCGCCGAAGCGGGCGCTGTGGCTGCCTTGGGACTGCGGCTGATCAGTGAAGGCGACGGGCTCGTCCAAGGCTTTGAAGCTGGTCTGGCGTAACAGGATCGGGCACTGGCGGCGCGGCGGGCCCTCGATCACGGCTTTGGGGGTAATACCCTGCACCGGCATCTGAGCCTGGACGATGTCGATGTCCAGGGTGCGCGGCGTCAGGTGATTGATGTGCGGGCCCTTGAATGCCACCACATCGGCGATCAGACGATGTTGGGCACTCAACTGCCGGTACTGCTCTGCGGTAACGGTGGCGCTGTGGTGCCAGCGAAAGGTCTCCAAGGCTTGCAGGACAAAGTCTTCGGACTGCGTCTGCGTCAGGCCGCCCTGGCGTTCGGCAAGGTCGATGAGCGTCAGGGCGCGGGAGGTGAAGATCTGTCGTTTGTCCAGGACCGACTCGGCGAAGGCCCGAAGGTCGGCGTTCTCGATCAACTCCAGGCGCAGTAGCGAGGTAAACACCCGGAACGGGCTGACTTGCAGCGCGCTTTCATGCACAGCCCTGAACGCAGTGGAGTGCACCGGCACCCCGGCCGGCGTAAGGTCGTAATAGCCCACCGGCTGCATGCCCATGACCGCGAACAACCGCCCCAGCGTTGCCAGCTCTGCCGCCGTGCCGACGCGGATCGCGCCATGGCGCTCAAGGTCCAGGCGCTCCAGTTCACCGGTATTGCGCAAGTGCGCGGCCAGCGCCGGGTCTCGCGCCAGCACTTGGGCGTTGGTCTGTTCCACCAGTTGCATCAGCGCGCCGTACAGCGGCACCTCGTCGCGGTACATGTCGGACATCGCTCGGGAGAAGCGTTGGCGGATCAGGTCGGGACTGACGAAACTCATGCTGTGAATTCCTGGCGCGGGCTGTGGGAAGTGCCGGGAAAGATCGCAGTCTTCATGAGTCCCGACAAACGAAGAATCTTCAGGACTTCATTCTGCCAGGGACTGATCCACCAGCTCTATCCAGTGCCGCACGGGCGTGCGACCGGCGCTGTCGAGGTGGTTCTGGCAGCCGACGTTGGCCGTGACGATCAGCTCCGGCTGGCCGCTTTCCAGGGCATTGAGGCGGTTGTCGCGCAACTGTTTCGCCAGAACCGGCTGGGTCAGCGAGTAGGTGCCGGCCGAGCCGCAGCACAAGTGACCGTCGGGCACGTCGGTGAGGTTGAAGCCCAGGCGCGTCAGTAATGCCTCGATGTGGCCGCCGAGTTTCTGGGCGTGCTGCAAAGTGCAGGGGCAATGGACGGCGATGCGCTGGTTCCTGGCCGCGCAGATCTGTTCCAGCGGTTCCTCGCCGAGCACTTGCACTAGGTCCAGCGCCTGCTCGCTGACCTGTCTGGCTTTAACGGCATAGGCTGGATCATGTGCCAGCAGGTGTCCGTAGTCCTTGATGAAGGCGCCACAGCCGCTGGCGGTCTGGACAATGGCTTCGGCGCCCTTTTCCAGGTGTGGCCACCAGGCGTCGATGTTGTGTCGGGCGCGATCCAGGCCGGCTCCCTGGGCGTCGAGGTGATAATCCAGGGCGCCGCAGCAGCCTGCATCAGGGGTGGCGATGACACTGATGCCGAGGCGGTCCAGGACCCGTGCGGCCGCCGCATTGGTATTGGGAGAGAGCCCTGGTTGCACGCAGCCTTCGAGCATCAACACCCGGCGGGCATGACGCACCGGCGGGCGCTCGCCCTGGAGCGCCGCGGGGCGCGGCAGCTTGCCAGTGAAGCTCGTCGGCAGCAGCGGACGGAACACGGCGCCAAGGCGCAGCAGGGCTTTGAAGCGTTCGGGACTGGCGGCCAGGCTGCGCAAGCCCAGGCGCAACACACGCTGGCCGGCCGGGCGCGGAACGGCTCGGTCCACCAGCGCCCGTCCGATGTCCAGCAGGTTGTGGTAATCCACGCCGGACGGGCAGGTGGTTTCGCAGTTACGACAGGACAGGCAGCGATCCAGATGCAGTTGGGTGCTGGCCGTGGCGGGTTGGCCTTCGAGCACCTGTTTGATCAGGTAGATGCGTCCGCGTGGGCCGTCCAGCTCGTCGCCCAGTAATTGATAGGTGGGGCAGGTGGCATTGCAGAAGCCGCAATGCACGCAACTGCGCAGGATCCGTTCGGCTTCTTCGGCGCGGGGCAGGCGTTTGGCGTCGTCGCTGAAACGGGTTTGCATACCATAGCTCCCTATAGCTGCGGGTACATCCGACCGGGGTTGAACAGCCCCAGCGGATCCAGTCGGGCCTTGAGCTGACGGTGATAACGCAGCAACGCCGGGGCCAGCGGCTGAAACGGTGTCTCGCTGACGCCATGACTGTAGCAGGTGGCATGGCCGCCCAGCTCAAGGGCCAGGGCTTGCACCGTAGTTGCATCGGTTTTCAACCAGCGTTGGGCGCCGCCCCAGTCGATCAATTGCGCGCCGGGCAAGGTGAGCGGGCCGGTAGTGCCGGGCAGCGACAGGCGCCACAGCGGCAGGCGCTCGTCGAAGAACGCCAGGCGATGTTCGTTCAGGTCCGCCCAATAGGCGTCGTCGACCACTTCACCACCGAACCGCTGGTGCGCGGCGCTCACGGATCCTTCGCCGCCTTCCAGGCGCAGACGCAAACAGCCGCCGTCATGGCTGGCTGCGCTGATGGGCAGGGGTTGCCGGCCCCACTCGGCGAGTTTCTCCAATGCCTGGCTGGCGTCCATTTCCAGACGAATGCTCAGGCTGTGGCGCGGCTTGGGCAACACTTTCAACGAGACTTCGGTGATCAACCCCAGGCAACCGAAACTGCCGCTCAGCAGGCGCGACAGGTCATAGCCGGCGACGTTTTTCATCACCTCGCCGCCGAACCGCAGGAGCGTACCGTGGCCACTGATCAGACGGCAGCCCAACACGAAGTCGCGCACCGAACCGGCCCAGGGCCGACGCGGCCCGGATAACCCGGTGGCCACCATACCCCCAACGGTGGCGTTACCGTCGAACGTCGGCGGCTCGCACGGCAGCCGTTGCCCGGTTGCATCCAGGGCGGCCAACAGCGTGCGCAGTGGAGTACCGGCTCGGGCGGTGATCACCAGTTCAGTGGGATCGTAATGGACGATGCCGCAATGAATGCGGGTGTCCAGCACTTCGCCGGCCACTTCGCGTCCCAGGAATGCCTTGCTGTTGCCACCCTGGATACGCAGCGGCGTGGCATCGGCCCGGGCTCGGTTGACCTGGTCCAGCAACAACTCGCTGGCGTCGCCGTCTGCTGCGCCGATCATCAGAAACGCTCCAGCTCGGGAAACGGCAGTTGCCCGTCATGGATATGCATGGCGCCGAACTCCGCGCAGCGGTGCAGGGTCGGGATATTCTTGCCTGGGTTGAGCAAACCCTGGGGGTCGAACGCGGCTTTTACCGCGTGGAACAGCTGCAGCTCGTCGCTGTTGAACTGGGCGCACATCTGATTGATTTTCTCCCGGCCGACACCGTGCTCGCCGGTGATGCTGCCGCCGACCTGCACGCACAGTTCAAGGATTTTCCCCCCCAGGGTTTCGGCACGTTCCAGTTCGCCGGGCTGATTGGCATCGAACAGGATCAACGGGTGCATGTTGCCGTCGCCGGCGTGGAACACGTTGGCGACCCGCAGCCCATGCTCGGCTCCGAGGCTGGCGATGCGTTGCAGTACTTCGGGCAAGGCGCGGCGGGGAATGGTGCCGTCCATGCAGTAGTAGTCCGGCGCCAGGCGACCCACCGCCGGAAACGCATTCTTGCGCCCTGCCCAGAACCGAAGGCGCTCGGCCTCGTCCCGCGCCTGACGCACCTCGGTGGCCCCTGCTTGTTGAAGGAGCTGGTCGACGCGTTGGCAATCGTCGTGGACGTCGGATTCGACGCCGTCCAGCTCGCACAACAGGATCGCCTCGGCTTCCACCGGATAGCCGGCATGGATGAAGTCTTCGGCGGCGCGGATCGCCAGGTTGTCCATCATCTCCAGGCCGCCGGGGATGATGCCGGCCGCAATGATATCGGCCACTGCCCGACCGGCCTTTTCCACCGAATCGAAACTGGCCAGCAGCACCTTGGCGACCTGGGGTCGGGGCAGCAGTTTTACTGTCACTTCGGTGATGATCCCCAGCAAACCTTCGGAGCCGGTAAACAGCGCCAGCAGATCCAGGCCCGCAGCGTCGAGGGCTTCGCTGCCCAAGGTCAGGCGCTCACCTTCGATGGTGAGGATTTCCAGCTTCAGCAGGTTATGCACGGTCAGGCCGTACTTGAGGCAATGCACGCCGCCGGCGTTTTCCGCGACGTTGCCGCCGATGGAACAAGCGATCTGTGACGAAGGATCCGGCGCGTAGTACAGCCCGAACGGCGCCGCGGCCTGGGAGATTGCCAGGTTGCGCACTCCCGGTTGCAGGCGTGCGGTGCGTGCCTGCGGGTCGATGTGCAGGATTTGATTGAAGCGCGCCATCACCAGCAGCACACCGCTTTCCAGGGGCAGGACGCCGCCGGACAAACCGGTCCCGGCGCCCCTGGCCACCACCGGTACGTTGGATTCATGGCACAGCTTGAGCAGGGCCTGCACCTGTTCGACCCGCCGCGGCAAGACCACCAGCATCGGCGTGGTGCGGTAGGCCGACAGCCCGTCGCATTCGTAGGGCTTGAGGTCTTCCTGGCGATGGAGGATTTCCAGGTCCGGTATGTGAGTCTGCAAAGCTTGGAGCAGGGTTTGTTTGTCGACCTTTGGCAACGGGCCGTCGAGGTGCTCGTCGTAGAGAATGTTCATGGATGTGTTCCTGAGCAAGTGACCTGTGGCGAGGGAGCTTGCTCCCGCTGGGACGGCCCGGCGCCTCGGGCGAAGCATCCCCGGAAAAGGGCCGCTGCGCGCCCCAGCGGGAGCAAGCTCCCTCGCCACGGTGGCCTTGTTCGACTGGTCACTGCCCTAATCCTTTCAGAAACTCGCGGTACAACGCCGCAGTCTTTCCCGGCTTTTCCACCATCGGCATGTGCCCGACGCCGTCCCAGATCTCCACCCGCAAGTCGGTGATGCCCTTGCTCCACACCGGCACGCTGCTGACGTCGATCAAGCGGTCCTTGCGGCCCCAGAGCAACAGCGACGGGGCGCGGATGTCTGGCAGGCGCGGTTCCATGGGCGGGCTGGCGCGAAAGTCGACGAAGATCTCGGCCAGCTCCTCCCGCCGTTGCTCGTAGCGCTCGGCCAGGGCCGCCAGCACCACGCTCGGCACCCAAGGCGGCGAGGCCATGGTCATGGCATAGAAGGGGGCGAACTCATCCCGCGAGTTCACCAGGAACGGGTTATGCCCGGCGGCCAGATGGCGTTCCATGTCGCTGGGCTCGGGTGCGGTGACGCCTGCCGGGTCGACCAGGGCCAGGGTCAGTACCCGTTCCGGTGAGGTGGCGGCCAGCCACGCCGCCAGGTAACCGCCCATGGAGTTGCCAATCACATGGACCTTGTCCAGACCACAAGCATCGAGCA
This sequence comes from Pseudomonas sp. SMV71, assembly GCF_052042015.1. NCBI lineage: Bacteria > Pseudomonadati > Pseudomonadota > Gammaproteobacteria > Pseudomonadales > Pseudomonadaceae > Pseudomonas > Pseudomonas sp. SMV71. The sequence goes on from NZ_JBKGGU010000004.1 coordinate 128,783, forward strand.
GCTCGATGACCCGCCGGGCCTGGGTCGGGATGTCGTAGCCGCCGCCAGCCTTGAAGCCGGTTTCGCCATGGCCGGCAAGATCGGGAATCACCACCCGATAATCACCCACGAAATACCGGGCAAAGCGCAACCACAGATTTTTGTCGGCGCTGTAGCCGTGCAGCATCAGGATGCTGCCCGAGGCTTCATAAGGTCCGCCTTGCCAGGTCGAGACCGTCATCTCGCTGATGGGCACGGTGACTTTATGCAACCGGTAGAGGCGTGCCTCCAGGGCCATGCTCAAGTCATACAGCACATGACCGATGCCCGGGTACGTCAACCAGCTCCAGGCAATGAACACGGCAAGGACTACCCACAACACCAGCATGTTCTGCCCTCCATGGGTCACGACAGGATGTGGCCCGCCAGCCGGAGCCGACGGGTCAGATAGTGATAAGTGAAGCTGAAACCTTAGAATATCGCGATCACATGGCCGCTCCTGCTTTGATACCAGCTGTGACAGCCGCCGGATTTCCGCATCGTGCGCTGCATTTCCCGGTGGATCGCTGCGGCGTAACGCTGCTCGGCCACAGGGCCTCCTCTATGGATGGTTTACCGTTGCTCTTGTCATGTATAGCCAAGAATCGGCGAAGACTCAGCTATTGCAAAGAATAAATACCGGCTCATCAGCGCTGGCAATTTTGCTGATCGACAGCTGCGGTCTAGAGCCTTGGGGCATAGTCAGGTAGGGTGCCTGGGCACTCTTTCGCTACGGAACAAGGATGAAATCATGACGATTACTGCTCTTCGCTCCCGTCTGGCCGTCAGCCTGGGCTTGAGCCTGGCCCTTGGCGCCTTTGCTCCCGTTGTCTTTGCGCAGCCTCACCAGCAGGTGCTGAGCGATGCCGAACAGTACAAAGGCGAGGCCCTGAAGCTGCTGGAACGGCTGGTAAATATCGACTCCGGCTCCGGCTACGTGCCGGGGCTGACTCAAGTGGGTGACATCGCCATCGATGAATTGAAGACGCTCGGCTTCAGCATCGAAAAAGTGCCCAACTCCGATGGCACGCAGCACGTCCTGGCGACGCTCAAGGGCTCCGGTAAGGCGAAAATCCTGTTGATGGCGCACATGGATACCGTGTTCAAGGAAGGCTCGGCGGCCGAGCGACCCTTTCACATCAAGGATGGCCGCGCCTATGGGCCGGGGGTGATGGATGACAAGGGCGGCATCGTCGCCGGGATCTATGCGCTGAAAGTGCTGAAGAACGTCGGCTTCAAGGACTATGGGCAGATCACCTTCTTGCTCGACGCCAGCGAAGAGACCGGTTCGGACGCGGCCACCGACCTGATCAAGAAAACCGCCAAGGCCCACGACGTGACCCTCAACCTCGAACCGGGTCGCCCAGCCGATGGCCTGGTGGTGTGGCGCAAGGGCAGCGCCACGGCGTTGGTCGAGGTCAAGGGCAAGGCCTCCCACGCCGGCGTCGCGCCGGAACTGGGGCGCAATGCAGCGATGGAGGCGGCGCACCAGATTCTCCAGCTCGGCAAGCTGGGCGACGCCGAGAAGAAAACCACCATCAACTTTACGGTGCTCAATGCCGGCGACCGGACCAACGTGATCCCTGACAAGGCCAGCGCCAAGGCCGACGTGCGGGCGGCGGTGCCGGAGGAGTTCGACCGCATCGAGAAAGACCTGGCCCGGGTTTCCCAGGACAAACTGATCGCCGACACCGAAGTCACCACCAGCCTCAAGCGCGGCCTGCCGCCGATGCCGCAGACCGCGGAGTCGGATCGCCTGATGGCGATGGCTCAAGGCATCTATGGCGAACTGGGGCGCAAACTCACCGAAGAAGGCAGCGGCGGCGCCGCGGACGCCAGCCTGTCTGCCGGCGTCGGCACGCCGACCCTGGATGGCTTTGGCATCGTTGGCGGCAATATCCATACGCCCGAGGAATATGCCGAGGTGGAGAGCGTGGTGCCGAGGATTTATCTGTTGTCGCGGATGATCATGGAGTTGGCGAAGCCACAATAGCTCCGTGAATGTAGCGCGGGCCCCTGTGGCGAGGGAGCTTGCTCCCGCTGGGACGGTCCGACGCTTCGGGCGAAGCAGCCCCAAAAGGCTGAACACAGGATTGCCTGACACGAAAAACTGTGGGAGCGAGCCTGCTCGCGATAGCGGTGGATCAGCTTGCAGGGGAGTTGAACATGCCGCCATCATCGCGAGCAGGCTCGCTCCCACAGGGATCTGTGCCGGACATCAAATCTGGAAACATCCCGGATAACTCAATCTTTCAGAAAGACCGCGCCAGCCGGTTTTGCGCCGTCGAGCGGGAGCAAGCTCCCTCGCCACGGGTTTTGTGCCGGGCGCGGTGATGGTGGCGCTATACCTTGAGCGTCGGTATCGCGCAGACCCAGGTTGACCGGGACGCTTTTGTGGCGAGGGAGCTTGCTCCCGCTGGGGCGGTCCGACGCCTCGGGCGAAGCAGCCCCAAATGGCTGGGCACCGGATTGCAGAACACCCGAGAGCCCCTGTGGGAGCGAGCCTGCTCGCGATGACGGCGTGTCAGTCAACTCTTGATTGACTGACAGCCTGCCTTCGCGAGCAAGCCCGCTCCCACAAGGGTTGGATGTGGTGTGGACTAACGCGGATCGACGTTATCCAACGCCCGATTCGCCAGCAAGCTACTGAGCTCGATCAACTGCTGGATACCCAACATCACATGTCGCCTGGAACCCTCCAGGTCAAATGTCAGGTCGTCGATCATGGCACTGGCCGAGTTCAGGGTTTCGTTGAGGTTGACCAGCAGGCATTCGGTGCCGATGCCGTCGACGACGGTAAATAGCTGGGCTGGGTCAGTTGCCGGTTCAGTGTGCTTGAGGTAGGCGTCGATCGTGCGCTTGGCGGCCTGGTCGAGTTCTGGTGTGTTTGGATCGGTGTTGGGTGGGTTGGGTGTTGGTTTGATCATGGGTGAATCTCCGATGCATTAAAAAGGGAGCCATCATCTTTCGCTACCAAACGAAGGGTGGCGGCCATACGAAGGTTGGTAGACCGGGCATCGGAGCCGGCGTCTCCGAAGAGACCCTGCGCATGGCCACCAGAACACGAAGTGCGTAATGCACTTGCGAGGGGTGACGCTATGCACCGAAAGCCCGGGCTACCAAACCCGATCACTGATTCATCAGTGACCAGAAAACGATAAAACCCAGGCCCAAGGCGCACAAGCCGGCGGATTCTGGCGTAGTTGTAGGCAATGGCGCAAGGTGAGGCGGTTTGGTCCTACGCCGGGGCAAGTCGGATGAACAAAAGGCCCTTGTGACGAGGGAGCTTGCTCCCGCTGGGACGGTCCGACGCCTCGGGCGAAGCAGCCCCAAAAAGGCTGGACACAGGACTGCAGAACACTCGCTCCCACAGGGATCTGTGCCGGATATCAGATCTGGAAACATCCCGATAACTCAATCTTTCAGAAAGACCGCGCCAGCCGGTTCTGCGCCGGCTGCGCCGTCGAGCGGGAGCAAGCTCCCTCGCCACGGGGGGCGGCGTTGATCAAGCCGACTCAGTACACCCAAACCTCCACCCGCCGATTTCTCACCCGGCCTTCATCCTCGCTGTTGGTGGCCACCGGCATCAGGGCGCCGAAGCCGCGTACTTCCCGTAGGGTCACGCCGTATTTGACCAGCTCACGCCGCACCGCCATGGCTCGTAGTTTCGACAGCAGGTCCGCCCGGGTGGGGTCGTCCTTGGCGTCGCCGAAGCCCACCAGCGTCACTCGGCGGTCGGTCTTGGCGTGTTGCTTGAGGTAGTCGAGCACCCGGCTCAGGTCTTGATGGGCTTTGTTGTCCAGGCTGGCGCTGCCTTCGGCGAAGCGGAAGTTCACGTTCAGGCGCTGGGCCCGGCGGCTCAGGGCCTGGTAGCCCTCGGGCATCAGCGGATTCGGCGTGACGGCCATGGCCTGGACGGTCTGGGCGATAAAGCCGTTGGCCGCGACGATGGACTGGCCTTTGTCGCTCTGGGTAAACGCCACCAGCGCTTCGGCCCATGGGTTGGTGTTCTGCGGAGGTAAATAGAAGAATAGCCGGCGGGACAGGGGATAGTCCTCGGTGGCGATCAGGTTGTTCAGCGGCAACATGGGTTGGGAATCGCCGTCGACAATCGCCAGGGCCTTGGCTTGGCGCACGTAGGGCAAGCCGATGAAACCGATGCCTTGCGGATCCTGGCTGACAGCGTCGGACAACTGTTCGCTGGATTCGAAGCGCCGGGCTGTAGGATCCAGCCGTTTGCCCTGTCGGTTGAGTACCAGTTCCTTGAAGGTGTCGTAGGTGCCGGACTGTTCGTCACGGGCATAAAGATGAATCGGCCCGCCGACGCCACCCACGGCTTCCCAGGTTTTCGCCTCGCCGCTGAAGATCCGCGCCAGTTGCAGGGTGTCGAGCTGACGCAACGGGTTTTGTGGATGAAGAATGATTGCCAGGCCATCGATGGCGATGACCTGTTCGGCGGTGGGACTTTTCAGGTCACCGAGGGACGACAGGTCCTTCAGCTCGCTGTCCTTGATCGGCCGGGAAGAAGCCGCGAGGTCGGCGCTCTCCTGTTTGAGCGCGGCGAACCCGGTGCTGGAGCCGTGGGCCGCGATGTCGATCATGACCCGCCGGCCATCGGCCGTTTGGCCTACGATCCGCTGCTCGTTGTCGCGACCGGTGATTTCGGCGCTTACCCGCAGCAGGCCTTGCTCTTCCATCAAGCCCCGGACCAGGGCCGGGCCCAGCGCCGCGCCGATGGTGTTGGAACCTTGCAGGCGCAGCGCCGGACCCTGTTCGGGCAGGGGCAGCGCGCCGGCCCAGGCGGCGAGGGGCAGCCAGAGGCCGATGAATAAACCAACGCACAGCCGCATGCCGGTACCTTTTGAAGCCAGGGAGGTGCCGGAAGATTAAGTCAGTCAGGTGACGGATAGATGACAGCGGTGCTACCGATGTTCAGCCGGAGCCCTTGTGGGAGCGAGCCTGCTCGCGATTGAGGCGGCACATTCAACATCAAGGTGCGCTTTATACCGCTATCGCGAGCAGGCTCGCTCCCACAGTGGCTCTGTGGTGGAAGCTATTGAGCGGCTGCCTTGCTCCCACAGGGTTTTGTATACCGCTCAGGCCAGTTCCACCCAGATCGGTGCATGGTCCGAGGGTTTTTCCATGCCGCGCAGTTCATAGTCGACGCCGGCATCCTTGACCCGTGGCAGCAGGCCATGGGAGGTGAGGATCAGGTCGATGCGCAGGCCGCGCTTGGGTTCGTCCTCGAAACCGCGACTGCGGTAGTCGAACCAGCTGAAGCGGTCGGTGACGTCCGGGTTGAGGTGGCGGAAGCTGTCCACCAGACCCCAGTTTTTCAGGCGGGCCATCCATTCGCGTTCTTCGGGCAGGAAGCTGCATTTGCCGGTTTTCAACCAGCGTTTCATGTTATCCGGGCCGATGCCGATGTCGCAGTCTTGCGGGGAAATGTTCACGTCGCCCATCACCACCAACGGCTGGTCGTTGCTGAAGCGGCTTTCCAGCAACTGCTGCAAATCGCTGTAGAAACGCTCCTTGGCCGGGAATTTGGTCGGGTGGTCGCGACTTTCCCCCTGAGGGAAATAGCCGTTCATGATGGTCACCGGCACGCCGTTGGCGTCGGCGAAGGTGCCCCAGATGAAGCGTCGCTGGGCGTCTTCGTCATCACTTTCGAAGCCTTTGTACACGCTCAATGGCGCCTGGCGCGAGAGCAGGGCGACGCCGTAGTGGCCTTTTTGCCCGTGGTAATGCACGTGGTAGCCCAGGGCCTGCACCTCGGCCAGGGGGAACTGTTCGTCGTGGACCTTGGTTTCCTGCAGGCCGATCACGTCCGGCTGGTGCTTTTCGATCAGCGCCGCCAGCTGATGGGGACGGGCGCGCAGCCCGTTGATGTTGAAGGAAACGATCTTCATGGTCGGCTGTCCTGGCAAAACTGCGATGCTAGCTGACATGTAGGATGTGAGCCAGCGTGGCAGTAGGACAAATGCGCTGCTAATGTCCTTTGCTTGTAGGAACGATCACAAATCCATCGGGTTCGTAGTCAATAAGAGCAGGGCCTCAACGAGCCTCGCCCAGGAGATCTCCCGCCATGCCTGAAAGCGCCACCGCCATCGCCGATATCCATATGCTCGACAGCGGTTATTCCCGCGAAGCCCGTTCGTTGCTGTACCAGGCGTATCGCCATGAGCCGACCTTCAGCTTCCTGTTCGAGTCCGAGCGCCCCGGTTACGAACAGCGGGTACGGGCCACGGTGCGGGAATTGGTCAAGCAGCATTTTCTCCAGGAGTTGCCGGCCATCGGGTTGCTGGTCAACGACCGCCTGATCGGCATCGCCCTGATCGCGCCACCCCAGCGCCGCCTGGGCATTACCGAAAGCTGGGCCTGGCGCCTGCGCATGGTGCTGAGCACCGGGTTTCGCTGCACCCGGCGCTACTTGGAATACCACGCGGCGGTGACGGCCTGCCTGCCCTCGGACTCGGTGCATGTACTGCCGTTGCTGGGGGTTCATCCGCAGTTCCAGGGGCAGCATTTCGGCGAACAGTTGCTGGCCGCCGTGCACAATTGGTGTGCTGTGGATGAACACTCCCAAGGCGTGGTGCTCGACACGGGCAACCCGCGTTACCTGGAGTTCTATAAGCGCCAGGGCTACGAGGAAATCGGCGAGATCGCGGTGGGGCCGATCCGCGAGCACGTGTTCTTTCATGCCAACCCGCAGGTTCTGCACAGCGCAACGGCCTAGTGGCCTGTGTGGCTGATTCGTGCACTCAATTAACAGTACAGGCCACTAGTCGGACGAACTTTTGGGAAAGGTCCGGCTCTATCAGGCACCTACGCTCGTGATAGCATCCGCGCCATGAAACTCCCAGGACGAATGACCAGTGGCGCGCTTTTGCTGTCCCTCAGCTGCGCGGCGCTGGCACAAAGTGAATTGGATGTACGCGTCAAACCGTCCAATGATGCCCTCAAGGCCAACGTAGAAGGTTACATCGGCGGCCTGGGCGATCGTGACGAAGAGGCCTTGCTGCGCTTCAGTCGCGGCGCCGAGGAGCAGGCGCGCAAAGCCGCCCAGGCGCTGGGCTACTACCAGCCGCAGATCGACAGTGAGGTCAAGGGCGGCAAGACCCCGCGCCTGATCCTGAGCATCGATCCCGGCGAGCCCGTGCATCTGCGCAACGTCACCTTGCGTATCGACGGCCCGGCGGCGTCTCTCAAGGCGTTTCGCCTGCCCTCCGACGCCGGCCTCAAGCCCGGCGCGGTGCTCAACCACGGGCGCTATGAAGATGCCAAGCGCCAGATCCAGAACCAGGCGTCGCGCTACGGTTTTTTCAGTGGGCGCTTTAGCAGTCAGAAATTGTTGGTGGATCCCAGGGCGGGCGTTGCCGACATCGAGTTGATCTACGACAGCGGCCCGCGCTATGCCCTGGGCCCGGTGAATTTTGAGGGTGACACGCCGTTCGATGAGGACCTGCTCCAGCGCATGGTGCCGTTCAAGGCCGGCACGGCCTACGACTCCGAGCTCATTGCCGAACTGAACCAGGCGCTGCAGTCGAGTGGCTATTTCGAGGGCGTGCGGGTGGACGCAGCGCCCACCGCCGCCACCGATAACGTGATCCCGGTGGCGGTCAAGCTCGACACCCGCAAGCCGCGCACCATGGGCCTGGGCCTGGGCTTTTCCACCGACGTCGGGCCGCGGGCCAAGGCCAACTGGACCCGGCACTGGGTCAACCCTCAGGGACACAGTTATGGTTGGGAAGCGGAAGTCTCGGCGCCCCGGCAGAACGTCGGGCTATGGTATGACGTGCCGCTGGACCCACCGCTGACCGACAAGCTGCGCTACGCCGGCGGCTATCAATACGAAGAACTGGCCGGCACCGACACCCTCAGTAAACTGCTGACCGTCGGCCCGGAATGGCACAGCAAGCTACCCAGTGGCTGGCAACGGGTGGTGTCGCTCAAGTGGCAGCGCGAGGAGTATCGCCTCGGCGACGATTCGGGCCTGAGCACGCTGCTGATGCCCGGCGTCAGCTACTCCTACCTGCGCAGCGACAACCGCATCGATCCACACAACGGTTATCGCCTGCAGTTCGACACCAAGGTCGCCAAGGAAGGGTTGGGGTCGGACAACAACCTGGTCTACGGCACCGCCATGGTCAAGGGCTTGACCACGGTGTTCGACAAGCATCGCTTTCTGGCTCGGGCCCAGGTCGGCGGCAGCGCCACCAACGGTTACAAGTCCATCCCGCCGTCCCTGCGCTTTTTCGCCGGTGGCGACCAGAGCGTGCGCGGGTATGACTACCAGAGCCTGTCGCCGGAGAACTCCGAAGGCGACCGGATCGGTGGCCGCTACATGGTCGCGGGCAGCCTGGAATATCAATATTCGGTCGCGGAGAAATGGCGAGTGGCGACCTTTGTCGACCAAGGCAATTCCTTTAACGACCTCGAACTGCCGAGCCTGAAGACCGGCGTCGGCGTCGGGGTGCGTTGGGTATCACCGGTAGGGCCGATCCGTCTCGACCTGGCCCACGCGCTGGATGAAGAGGGCGGCATTCGATTGCACTTTTCCATGGGGCCCGAGCTGTGAGTCGTGGTTTGAAGAGAACGCTGCTGGCACTCGTCGGGTTGCTGGTGGTGATCGTGCTCGCGTTGAGTCTGGTGCTCGGCACTGCATCTGGCAGCCGTTGGGCCCTGGGCCGGGTGCCGGGGCTGACCCTGGAGAATTTCCAGGGGCGGCTGGCTGGGCAATGGAGCGCCGATCATCTGCTATGGCAGCAGGACAGCGGCCGGGTGGAGGCCGAGGAGGTGATCTTCGCCTGGTCGCCGACTTGCCTGATGCGCATGACCTTGTGCATCGAGCAACTCAAGGCCGCCACCGTCAGCCTGCAATTTGCGCCGTCCAGCGATGCGCCGAGCGATGGCCCGCTCACCTTGCCGGACCTGGACCTGCCGGTCGCCATTGAGCTGGGCGACGTGCAAGTCGGCAGTCTGCTGTTCAACGGCAGCGAGCAGCTCAAGGGCCTGCAACTGGCGGCACACTGGACCGCAGAGGGTATGTTGATCGACGCGGTGCAGTTGCAGCGTGACGAGCTGAGCCTGAAGCTGTCCGGTCTGCTGAAGCCCGGCGGCGATTGGCCGCTGAAAGCCGAAGGCCGATTGACCTTGCCGGCGCCAGGCGCCACGCCATGGGCTCTGGCGCTGAAAGTCGACGGTGATCTGCTCAAGACCCTCAACCTCAGCGCTGACAGCAGCGGCTACCTGCAAGGGCACCTGATCGGCGAACTGCAACCGTTGGCCGAGCACCTGCCGGCCAAGGTGCGCATCACCGCCGATGGCTTCCGGGCCAGCGCCGATCTGCCGGACACGCTGTTGCTCAACCAACTGGAGTTGACCGGTGAAGGCGATCTGAAAAACGGCTATCAGCTACTCGGCAACGCAAAGTTGCCCGCCGAGAAAGGCCCGGTGGCGTTGCGACTGCAAGGCAGGGTCGACGCCAATGGCGCACAGATCGCCGCGCTGGACCTGGAGGCCGGCGACCAGCAAAGCCTGAAACTCACCGGCCAACTGGACTGGCGCGAAGGCCTGAGCGCCGACGCGAAAGTCGCCTGGCTGGATTTTCCCTGGCATCGCCTCTACCCGTTGATCGACGAACCGCAAGTGACACTGCGCCGCTTCAACGGCGAAGTCTCGTACACCGATGGCAAGTACCTGGGCAATTTCCAGGCGTCGCTGGACGGACCCGCCGGGGCTTTCGAGCTGGGCAGCCCGTTCAGCGGCGATCTTGCGCAAATCCACCTGCCGCAACTCGAGCTTTCAGCGGGGCAGGGCAAGGCCGAAGGGCACCTGGACGTGCAGTTTTCCGACGGCATCGGCTGGGACACGGCGCTGGAACTGTCAGCTATCAACCCGGCGTACTGGCTCGGTGAACTCCCTGGCACCCTGGCCGGACCGTTGCGCAGTAAAGGATCGATGAACAACGGCAACCTTGCGCTCGACGCCGACCTGGACCTCAAGGGCAAGCTGCGCGGCCAGCCGGCGCTGTTCCAGGCCAAGGCCAGCGGCGCGGGCGAGCAGTGGAACCTCAGCGCGCTGGACATCCGCCTGGGGGACAACCGCATCAACGGCAGCGCCAGCTTGCAACAGAAGCTCAGCGGCCAGCTCGACATCAAGCTGTCGCGTCTGGCCCAGCTCTGGCCGCAATTGCGTGGTCAGGTCGTGGGTCGGGTCGACATGGCCGGGACACTCAAGGCGCCGCAAGGCAAGCTCGGTTTGCAAGGCACGCAACTGGCATTCCGGGATAACCGTCTGCAAAGCCTGAACCTCGGCGCAACCCTCGACAGCGCGCAACGGGGCAAGGTCGATCTCAAGGCCGGCGGCATCAACGTCGGCGAAACGTCCCTGGGCGTACTGACCGTCAGCGGCCAGGGCGACATCAAGCAACAGCAACTCAACCTGGATCTGCAAGGGCCGCAGCTCGACACGACCCTGGCGTTCGCTGGCGCCCTCGACCAAGGCAACTGGCGCGGGCGTCTGCAAGGGGGCGATATCCAGGCCGGCGGCCAGGCCTGGCGCCTGCAAGCCCCGGCGAAACTGGAACGCCTGGCGGACGGCACCCTCAATTTCGGTGCCCATTGCTGGCGTTCCGGCCAGGCCAGCCTGTGCGGCGAAGACCAGCGCTTGATGCCGGAGCCGAAGCTGCGTTATCACCTCAAGCAGTTCCCTATCGAAAGCCTCGCCCAGTGGATGCCCAAGGATTTTGCCTGGCGCGGCCAGCTTAACGCCGACCTGCAACTGGACCTGCCGGCCAGCGGCCCGAACGGTCGCGTGCAGGTGGACGCCAGCGGCGGCACGCTGCGCATCCGCGACAAGGACCGCGCCGACGGGCAATGGCTGGACTTCCCCTACCAGACCCTGAAACTGGACAGCCGTCTGACCCCCAAGCGCATCGACACCGAGCTGAATTTCGTCGGCGCCCGGCTTGGCGAGCTGATGCTCCAGGCGCAGATCAACCCGTTGCCCGCCAGCAAACCCCTCAGCGGCTCGTTCCGCCTGACCGGCCTGGACCTGTCCGTGGCCCGACCGTTCGTGCCGATGGTGGAAACCGTCACTGGGCATCTGAACGGCAGCGGTACTTTGTCCGGCGGTTTGCTCGCGCCCCAGGTCAACGGCAACCTGACACTCAGCGATGGCGAAGTGTCCGGCCCGGAACTGCCGGTCAGCCTCGAAGCCTTGCAACTGCGGGCGATGATTGCCGGCGAATCGGTGCGCGTGGACGGCAACTGGAGAAGTGGCAAGAGCGGGCAGGGTAGCCTGAATGGTGACATCGGTTGGGGCGAAGCCTTGAGCCTGAACCTGGCGCTCAAGGGCGCGCAGTTGCCGGTCAATGTCGAGCCTTATGCACAACTGGAAATGGCGCCGGACCTCGATATCACATTGCACGGCGAGCGGCTGTCGATTGCCGGCAAGGTCCTGGTGCCCAAGGGCGAAATCACCATCCGCGAGCTGCCGCCGTCCACGGTCAAGGTTTCGGACGACACGGTGATCGTTGGTCACCAGACCGAAGAGGGCAAGGCCCCGATCGCCATGGCGATGGACATTGACGTGATCGTCGGCCAGGAAAAACTCGCGTTCTCCGGGTTCGGGCTGACCGCCAACGTGCAGGGCCAGGTGCACATCGGCGACAACCTGGACACCCGTGGCGAACTCTGGCTCAACGACGGTCGCTACCGGGCCTACGGGCAACGGTTGACGGTTCGCCGGGCGCGGTTGCTGTTCGCGGGGCCGATTGACCAGCCTTATCTGGATATCGAGGCGATCCGCCAGACCGACGATGTGATCGCCGGCATTCGCCTGAGCGGCAGCGCCGAACAGCCCACTACCCAGATTTTCTCGGAACCGGCCATGAGCCAGGAACAGGCACTGTCCTACCTGGTGTTGGGCCGGCCCTTGAGCACCACCGGCGAGGACAACAACATGCTCGCCCAGGCAGCGTTGGGCCTGGGCTTGATGGGCAGTTCAGGCGTGACCACCAGCCTTGCCAATAACCTGGGCATCGAGGACTTCCAGCTCGACACTCAGGGCAGCGGTAACGACACCAGCGTGGTCGCCAGCGGCAATCTCTCGGAAAAGCTCAGCCTGCGCTACGGCGTCGGCGTGTTCGAGCCGGCCAACACCATCGCCCTGCGCTACAAACTGAGCAAGAAGGTCTACCTCGAAGCCGCCAGCGGCGTCGCCAGTTCGCTGGATATCTTCTATAAGCGCGATTTTTGATCTCGCCTCAATTCTCTTGCAGTGCCAATCCCCTGTGGGAGCGAGCCTGCTCGCGATAGCGGTACATCAGTCAATATTGGAGTCGACTGATCCACCGCTATCGCGAGCAGGCTCGCTCCCACACGTCCGGTTATACGTAGCCGCCTAACTATTTGTTTGACATTCGCTGCCTAAGCAGTAATATCTCGACATACATTCACTGCCTAGGCAGCAAACGGTGTCCAGATGAAGCATTTCACCCCAGACGAATTCCACAATTGCCATCTCGGCATGCTGCTCGGCCGCGCTGCGCTGCTTAAAGACCGGATCATCGACACCCACATGGAACCTGTCGGCATCACCGCCGCGCAGTTCAAGGTGCTGATCATCATGGCCCAGCACGGCATCGACACCCCGGCCGAGTTGTGTCGCTACCTGTCCTTGGACAGTGGCTCGATGACCCGGATGCTCGATCGCCTGGAGCAGAAGGGCTTCCTGGCCCGTCAGCGCTCGGTGGATGACCGTCGGCAAGTGTTGCTGGTGTTGACCGACGCCGGTCAGGCCCTGGCGGATCGCCTGCCGGTGATCGGCGCCGCTGCGATGAACCAACTGGCCAGCGCCATCAGCCGCGAGGAATTGCAAACCCTCGAACAGATTCTCAAGAAAATACTGCTCGCTGCCGGCGATCCCATCACCGTGCTGCGACTGGGGGAAAAATGAAGCGTAGAACCTTGCGTAGTGGCTTGAGCCTGGTGCTGCTGGCCATGAGCCTGGCCGGTTGTGCCAGTTACAGCGGCTTGAAGACCGAAGGCGTCAGCCTCGAAGCCCAGAGTCTCAAGGTCGGGCAATCACTGAACGGCGTGACCCTGTCGCCGGCCTCATGGCCGAAAAGCGACTGGTGGAAAAGCCTCGGTGACCCGCAGCTCGACGGTCTGATCCGCGAGGCCCTGCGCGACAGCCCGGACATGCAAATCGCCAGCGCCCGTGTGCATCAGGCCAGCGCCGCCGCCTATGCGGCCAACGCTGCGCGCATGCCGACACTGGATGCCAGCGGCAGCGTCAGTCGTTCGCGGCTGGCCCGCGATCAGGACCCGGCGGGGCAGGGTGGCGCCTACAGCACCCTGCGTTCGCTGAGCGTGGACCTCAATTACAACTTCGACCTCTGGGGTGGTCAGCGCGCTGCCTGGGAAGCCGCTCTCGGTCAGGCTCGCGCCGCTGAAATCGACCGCCAGGCCGCGCAATTGACCCTGGCCGCCGACGTGGCCCGGGCCTACAGCGACCTCGGCCAGGCCCACATTATTTATGACTTGGCCGCCGAAGACCTCAAGCGCACCCGGCAGATGCTCGACTTGAGCAAGCGCCGCCTCAGCGCCGGGATCGACAGCGAGTACCAGTTCCAGCAGACCGAAAGCCTGGAAGCCAGCGCCGACGCCACCCGTATCGATGCGGAAAAACGCCTGCAGAGTGCCAAGATTGCCCTGGCGGTATTGCTGGGCAAGGGGCCGGATCGTGGCAATGAAATCGCCCGACCCAATGTGCTCAAGTCCAGCGCGGTGGCCTTGCCCTCGAACCTGCCGGCGGAGCTGTTGGGCCGTCGTCCGGACCTGGTCGCGGCGCGCTGGCGGGTCGAGGCGGCGGGCAAGAACATCGAAGCCGGCAAGACCAACTTCTACCCCAACCTCAATCTGAGCGCGGCGGCGGGCGTGCAGTCGTTGCTGGGCGACGCGATGTTCGGTTCGGCCAGCCGCTTCTTCAATGTGGCGCCGACGGTCTCGCTGCCGATCTTCGATGGCGGACGCCTGCGCGCCGACCTGGATGCCCGGGATGCCGATTACGACCTGGCGGTGGCGCAATACAACAAGAGCCTGGTCAAGGCGTTGGGGGATGTCAGCGACACCATCAACCAGTTGCGTGATATCGCCCGGCAGATCGGCGCCCAGCAGCACGCCACTGATATTGCACAGAGTTCCTACGACACCGTGGTCCAGCGCTACGGCTCGGGCATCGGTAACTACCTGGACGTGCTGAGCATCGAGCAGCAACTGCTCCAGGCCCAGCGCCAACTGGCGAACCTGAATGCCGAGCAGATCGATCTGTCGATCCAGCTGATGCAGGCCCTTGGCGGCGGTTTCGATGCTCAGGCGTTGGCTTTGGCCGCGCCGGCCTCCACCACGCCGAACAACTGATTCGAGGTATTTGTCATGGCCACTGCCCAAACTACGCAATCTTCCGAAACCCCGCAGGACAGCAACAACCCGCGCAAGCGCAAGGTGATGCTGCTGGTGCTGGCGGTCATCGTCATTCTCGGCGCCCTGGCTGTCTGGGGCTGGCATGAATTGTATGGCCGCTGGAATGAAAGCACCGACGATGCCTATGTGAATGGCAACGTGGTGGAAATCACGCCGCAAGTTACCGGCACCGTGGTGAGCATCGGCGCAGACGACGGCGACCTGGTGCGTGAAGGCCAGGTGCTGGTGCAGTTCGATCCGAACGACGCCGAAGTCGGGCTGCAGAGCGCTCAGGCCAATCTGGCGCGGACCGTGCGCCAGGTGCGTGGCTTATATAGCAATGTCGACGGCATGCGGGCCCAGGTCAATGCCCAGGAGGCCGAAGTGCAGAAGGCCCAGGAAAACTACAACCGGCGTAAGAACCTGGCCGCCGGCGGAGCGATTTCCCAGGAAGAACTCTCCCATGCCCGGGATGACCTGACCTCGGCGCAGAACGCCCTGGCCAACGCTCGGCAACAGCTCAAGACCACCAGCGCCTTGGTCGATGACACGGTGGTGTCGTCTCATCCGGATGTGCAATCGGCCGCCGCGCAATTGCGTCAGGCCTACCTGGCCAACGCCCGTAGCACCTTGATCGCGCCGGTCTCCGGTTACGTCGCCAAGCGCACCGTGCAACTGGGCCAGCGAGTGCAGCCGGGCACGGCGTTGATGGCGGTGATTCCGCTGGACCAGTTGTGGATCGACGCCAACTTCAAGGAAACCCAGTTGCGCGACATGCGCATCGGTCAACCGGTGGACATCGAGGCTGACTTGTACGGTGGCGATGTGAAGTACAGCGGCACCATCGACAGCCTTGGCGCCGGGACGGGCAGTGCGTTCGCGCTGCTGCCGGCGCAGAACGCTACCGGTAACTGGATCAAGATCGTCCAGCGGGTGCCAGTGCGCATTCATGTCAATGCCGAAGAGCTGGCCCGGCACCCGTTGCGCGTCGGTCTGTCGACCCAGGTCAACGTCGACCTGCACGACCAGAGCGGCCCGGTCCTGGCGCAGCAACCGCCGCAGAAAGCCACGTTCAGCACCCAGGTCTACGACCGCCAACTGGCCGACGCCGATGCGATGATCACCCGGCTGATCCATGAGAACAGCGCTGCCGCCAGCAAGACTGCACAGCGTTAGTCATTCATGGGCTCGCTCCCACACCACAGTTCATTCAAAGGAAACACTGAACCTGTGGCGAGGGAGCTTGCTCCCGCTTGAGTGCGAAGCGCTCACAAAAAAAGGGCTGCTGCGCAGCCAGCGGGAGCAAGCTCCCTCGCCACATGACTCCAACAGCCTTGAGTGAACTGCTGTGTGCTCCCACAGGTTTTGTGTTTTTGAGCTGGACGACTCCGCCACCTTCGCTTCATAGGATTTCGCAATGAGCAATAACGCGTCCTTCACGCCGCCCAGCCTGTTGCTCAGCACCATCGGGCTGTCGCTGGCGACGTTCATGCAGGTGCTCGACACCACGATTGCCAACGTCGCCTTGCCGACCATCTCCGGTAACCTGGGGGTCAGTTCGGAGCAGGGCACTTGGGTGATTACCTCGTTTGCGGTGAGCAACGCCATCGCGCTGCCCTTGACCGGTTGGTTGAGCCGGCGGTTCGGCGAGGTGAAGCTGTTCCTGTGGGCGACGATGCTGTTCGTGCTCGCTTCGTTCTTGTGCGGCATCTCCACTTCGATGCCCGAGCTGATCGGTTTTCGGGTGCTCCAGGGTCTGGTGGCCGGGCCTTTGTACCCGATGACCCAGACCTTGCTGATCGCCGTGTATCCGCCGGCCAGGCGCGGCATGGCCCTGGCGTTGCTGGCGATGGTCACGGTGGTGGCGCCGATCGCCGGGCCGATCCTCGGTGGCTGGATCACTGACAGTTATAGCTGGCCGTGGATCTTCTTCATCAACGTGCCCATCGGCGTGTTCGCGGTGATGGTGGTGCGCCAGCAGCTCAAGGCACGGCCGGTGGTCACCAGTCGCCAACCGATGGATTACGTCGGTTTGATCACGCTGATCATCGGTGTCGGTGCGCTCCAGGTGATCCTCGACAAAGGCAACGACCTGGACTGGTTCGAATCGAACTTCATCATCATTGGCGCGCTGATTTCGGTGATCGCCCTGGCAGTGTTCGTGATCTGGGAGATGACCGACCGCCATCCGGTGGTGAACCTGCGGCTGTTCGCCTACCGCAACTTTCGCATCGGCACCATTGTGCTGGTGGGTGGCTATGCCGGTTTCTTCGGCATCAACCTGATCCTGCCGCAATGGTTGCAGACCCAGATGGGCTACACCGCCACCTGGGCCGGGCTGGCCGTGGCACCCATCGGGATCCTGCCGGTGCTGATGTCGCCCTTCGTCGGTAAATACGCCCACAAGTTCGACCTGCGCTTGCTGGCCGGGTTGGCGTTCCTGGCGATCGGCCTGAGCTGTTTCATGCGCGCCGGGTTCACCAACGAGGTGGACTTTCAACACATCGCCCTGGTGCAGTTGTTCATGGGCATCGGCGTGGCGCTGTTCTTCATGCCGACCCTGAGCATCCTGATGTCGGACCTGCCGCCCCAGCAGATCGCCGACGGCGCCGGGCTGGCAACGTTCCTGCGGACCCTGGGCGGCAGCTTCGCCGCGTCCCTGACCACCTGGATCTGGATCCGTCGGGCCGACCAGCACCATGCGTACCTGAGTGAAAGCATCAGCACCTATGAGCCGGCGACCCGCGAGGCGCTCAACCAACTCGGCGGCGCCAGCGCACCGGCGTACGCCCAGCTCGACCACGTCCTCACCAGCCAGGCGTACATGCTCTCCACCGTGGATTACTTTACGTTGCTGGGCTGGGCATTCATGGGTTTGATTCTGTTGGTATGGCTGGCGAAGCCGCCGTTTGCGGCGAAGGCAGGGCCGGAGGCGAGCGGGCACTGAATCGAGCATGAAATGCAATCCCCTGTGGGAGCGGGCTTGCTCGCGAAGGCGGTGTGTCATTCGACATTTTGGGCGACTGTCACACCGCTTTCGCGAGCAAGCCCGCTCCCACAGAGGAGGCGTATGCTTCAATTACTCGGTAATGCCAGTTGCGAATTGCCAAACCCGAACGGCGCCAACGCAAACCCTTGCTCATCCACCTGTAACGCCCATCCCTGCTTGTCCCAATCCCCCAACACGATGCGTCGGGCGGCGTGGTCGCCCAGTTGCAGCTTGTGGATGGCGGGACGATGGGTGTGCCCATGGATCAGGGTCTTCACGCCATATTCGCGCATGACCCGCGGTACTTCTTCCGGGGTGACGTCGACGATGTCGTTGGCTTTCATCCGCGTCTGCGCACGGCTTTCACTGCGCAGCTTGCGCGCCAGTTTCTGGCGAGTGCCCAGCGGCAGGTGGCGCAGGATGAACAGCGTGATCGGGTTGCGCAGCCAGCGGCGCAGCTTCATGTAGTCTTCGTCGCGGGTGCAGAGACTGTCGCCGTGCATCAGCAGCACCGGCTCGCTGTTCAATTGCACGACACTCGGGTCCTTGAGCAGGGTGCAGCCGGCCGCCTTGCAGAAGGCCTGCCCCAGCATGAAGTCGCGGTTGCCGTGCATCAGGAAAATCGCCGTGCCGCTGTCGCTCAATTCGCGCAGGGCCTGGCAGATGGAACGCTGGAATGGGGTCATGGCATCGTCGCCGATCCAGGCTTCGAAGAAATCGCCCAGGATGTACAACGCCTGCGCCGAACGGGCGCGTGTCGCGAGTAAATCCAGAAACGCCCGGGTGATGTCCGGGCGTTCCTCTTCCAGATGCAAATCTGAAATCAGCAGTATCACTCAATGATCTCGGCTTTCTCGATGATCACGTCTTCTGCCGGAACGTCCTGGTGGCCGGCCTTGGAGGTGGTGGACACGCCTTTGATCTTGTCGACGACGTCGCTGCCTTCGATCACTTCACCGAATACGGCATAACCCCAGCCTTGGGTGTTCTTGGCGCTGTGGTTGAGGAAGCTGTTGTCGGCCACGTTGATGAAGAACTGGGCGGAGGCCGAATGTGGATCCATGGTACGGGCCATGGCGACGCTGTACTTCTTGTTCGACAGGCCGTTGTCGGCCTCGTTCTGAATGCCGGCACGGGTTTTCTTCTGGCTCATGCCCGGTTCGAAGCCGCCACCCTGGATCATGAAATTACCGATGACGCGGTGGAAGATGGTGTTGTCGTAGTGGCCTTCCTTCACGTACTGAATGAAGTTCTCGACCGTCTTCGGCGCTTTCTCGGCGTTCAGTTGCAGAACGATGTCGCCGTGGTTGGTGGTCAGTTTGACTTTGCTCATGGTCGGTACTCTTTCAAGGAATTCGTGGGTTTCGGGGCGTTGATGCCCGCAACCGATCTGGCTGCAAACGGCCAGGTTGGGCAGTTTAGCGTGCCACGCCTGAATTTCGAGGCTGTTTTTCATCGGGTCGTCGATTAAATTCAATCCTTTACCCGCCTGGCCTGTCAGCCGCTTGACAGCATCGGCTATGATACGGGCTTTGATTTATCAGGCCGCACCCGGCCGCGTACTTGTCTGTTCAAGGATCCTATGAGCAAGCCCACTGTCGACCCTACCTCGAATTCCAAGACCGGCCCGGCCGTGCCGGTCAATTTCCTGCGCCCGATTATCCAGGCGGACCTGGACTCGGGTAAGCACACACAGATCGTCACTCGCTTTCCTCCTGAGCCCAACGGCTACCTGCACATCGGCCACGCCAAGTCGATCTGTGTGAACTTCGGCCTGGCCGAGGAGTTCGGTGGCGTCACGCACCTGCGTTTCGACGACACCAACCCGGCCAAGGAAGACCAGGAATACATCGACGCGATCGAAAGCGACGTCAAGTGGCTGGGTTTCCAGTGGTCCGGTGAAGTGCGCTACGCCTCGCAGTATTTCGACCAACTGCACGACTGGGCGGTGGAGTTGATCAAGGCGGGCAAGGCCTATGTCTGCGACCTGACCCCCGAGCAGGCCAAGGAATATCGCGGCAGCCTGACCGAGCCAGGTCGGAACAGCCCGTTCCGTGACCGCAGCGTCGAGGAAAACCTGGACCTGTTCGCCCGCATGCGCGCCGGTGAATTCCCGGACGGCGCACGCGTGCTGCGGGCCAAGATCGACATGGCTTCGCCGAACATGAACCTGCGCGACCCGATCATGTACCGCATCCGCCACGCTCATCACCACCAGACCGGTGACAAGTGGTGCATCTACCCCAACTACGATTTCACCCACGGCCAGTCGGACGCCATCGAGGGCATCACCCACTCGATCTGCACCCTGGAATTCGAAAGCCACCGTCCGTTGTACGAGTGGTTCCTGGAGCACCTGCCGGTGCCGGCCCACCCGCGCCAGTACGAATTCAGCCGCCTGAACCTGAACTACACCATCACCAGCAAGCGCAAGCTCAAGCAGCTGGTGGACGATAAGCACGTCAACGGCTGGGACGATCCGCGCATGTCGACGCTGTCGGGCTTCCGTCGCCGTGGCTACACGCCGAAATCGATCCGCAATTTCTGCGAGATGGTCGGCACCAACCGTTCAGACGGCGTGGTGGACTTCGGCATGCTGGAATTCAGCATCCGTGACGACCTGGACCAGAGCGCCCCGCGTGCGATGTGCGTGCTGCGCCCGCTGAAAGTGGTCATCACCAATTACCCGGAAGGCCAGGTCGAAAACCTGGAGCTGCCGCGTCACCCGAAGGAAGACATGGGCGTGCGCGTCCTGCCGTTCGCCCGGGAAATCTACATCGACCGCGACGACTTCATGGAAGAGCCGCCAAAGGGCTACAAGCGCCTGGAGCCTGCCGGTGAAGTGCGCCTGCGCGGCAGCTACGTGATCCGCGCCGACGAAGCGATCAAGGACGCCGATGGCAACATCGTCGAGCTGCGTTGCTCCTATGACCCCGACACCCTGGGCAAGAACCCGGAAGGTCGCAAGGTCAAGGGCGTGATCCACTGGGTGCCGGCCGCCGCCAGCGTCGAGTGCGAAGTGCGCCTGTACGACCGCCTGTTCCGTTCGCCGAACCCGGAGAAGGCCGAAGACAGCGCCAGCTTCCTGGACAACATCAACCCTGACTCCCTGCAAGTCCTCACTGGTTGTCGTGCCGAGCCTTCGTTGGGCAACGCACAGCCGGAAGACCGTTTCCAGTTCGAGCGCGAAGGTTACTTCTGCGCGGATATCAAGGACTCGAAGCCCGGTGCTCCGGTATTCAACCGTACCGTGACCTTGCGTGATTCCTGGGGTCAATGATCAAGTCTTAAGGGAAACCCTGTGCTTACGATCTACAACACGCTCACCAAGAGCAAAGAAGTCTTCAAGCCGCTCGATGGCAACAAAGTGCGCATGTACGTGTGCGGCATGACCGTGTACGACTACTGCCACATCGGCCATGGCCGCAGCATGGTCGCCTTCGACCTGGTGACCCGCTGGTTGCGTTTCAGCGGGTATGACCTGACCTATGTGCGCAACATCACCGACATCGAAGACAAAATCATCAACCGCGCCCGCGAAAACGGCGAGCCTTACGATGCGCTGACCGAGCGCATGATCGAGGCCATGCATGAGGACGAGGCGCGCCTCAATATCCTCAAGCCGGACCTGGAGCCGCGTGCCACGGACCACATTCCGGGCATGCTGGCGATGATCCAGACTCTGATCGACAAGGGTTATGCCTACGCCCCGGGCAATGGCGACGTGTACTACCGCGTCGCCAGGTTCATGGGCTACGGCAAGCTGTCGCGCAAGAAGATCGAAGACCTGCGCATCGGCGCGCGTATCGAAGTCGACGAGTCGAAACAGGACCCGCTGGATTTCGTGCTCTGGAAAGCTGCCAAGCCGGGCGAGCCGAGCTGGGATTCGCCATGGGGCAAGGGCCGTCCGGGCTGGCACATCGAATGCTCGGTGATGTCCACCTGCTGCCTGGGCGAAACCTTCGACATTCATGGCGGCGGCAGCGACCTGGAGTTTCCGCACCACGAAAACGAAATCGCCCAGAGCGAAGCGGCCACCGGCAAGACCTACGCCAACGCGTGGATGCACTGCGGCATGATCCGGATCAACGGCGAGAAGATGTCCAAGTCCTTGAACAACTTCTTCACCATCCGCGATGTGCTGGAGAAGTATCACCCGGAAGTCATTCGTTACCTGCTGGTGTCGAGCCACTATCGCAGCGCGATCAACTATTCGGAAGATAACCTCAAGGACGCCAAGGGTGCCCTGGAGCGTTTCTACCACGCATTGAAGGGCCTGCCGACTGTGCCGGCCGCCGGTGGCGAAGCGTTCGTGGCGCGGTTCACCGAAGTGATGAACGACGACTTCGGCACGCCGGAAGCCTGTGCGGTGCTGTTCGAGATGGTGCGCGAGATCAACCGCCTGCGTGAGAGCGATCTCAATGCGGCAGCGGGTCTGGCCGCGCGCCTGAAGGAACTGGCCAGTGTGCTGGGTGTGTTGCAGCTTGAGGCCGATGAGTTCCTGCAAGCCGGTGCCGAAGGACGGGTAGATGCCGCTGAGGTCGAAGCCTTGATCCAGGCGCGCCTGAGCGCACGGGCGAACAAGGACTGGGCCGAATCCGACCGCATCCGCGACCAGCTCACCGCCATGGGCGTAGTGCTGGAAGACGGCAAGGGCGCAACGACCTGGCGGTTGGCAGACTGAGTCCGGCACCGCCCGCCACCTTGTGGGAGCGGGCTTGCTCGCGAAAGCGTCAGATCAGTCAACACATTAGTTGAATGCTAAGCCGCTATTGCGAGCAGGCTCGCTCCCACAGAGGTCGGTGGTGAGCGTCGATTCTGGGGCCAACCCGGGACAATGTGGGAGCGAGCCTGCTCGCGATGGGGTCAGATCAGTCAACATCATTCGTTGAATGCTGAACCGCTATCGCGAGCAAGCTCGCTCCCACAGTTTTTTGTGTTCAGCCTGCCGATCCCTCTTTTATGAGCTAGTACTGTCAGGTCGATTCGACGTTCTCACTGGCAGGTGTCTTCCATGTTGGCTCACTGGTCTCTCGCAGCAATCCATCTCCTGGTCTTCGCCCTCGGCTTCTGGGCGGTGCTCACCCGCGGCACGGCGCTACGACGCCTGGCGGGTGGCGCGGATGCGGTGCGTAACGTGTTGATGGCGGATAACGTGTGGGGCCTGTCGGCGCTGGTGTTACTGATAACCGGTGGGATGCGGGCGTTTGGTGGGTTCGAAAAAGGCTCGGACTATTACCTGCACCAGCCATTGTTCCACCTGAAGATGACTGTGCTTTTGCTGATCCTGCTGCTTGAGATTGTCCCAATGATCGCCTTGATCCAATGGCGGATGGCGCGGGGCAAGGGGCAGGCGATCGATTCTTCGAAAGCCGGCCGCTTTGCACGGATCAGCCATATCGAAGCCTTGCTGCTGCTCTTGATGATGGTCGCGGCCACGGGCATGGCTCGCGGCATCACCCTGGGCTGACCGGACGCAAACGCCTGCTTCGTCGCCATTAAAACGAAATGTCTGACAGCCATGCTTTGAGCCATGCCATTAGTATCGGTATGCGGGCTGGACGAAAGCAGAAGGCGGGGGAGAGCGGGGATGAGCGGGGTGAGACGCGGTCAACCGGAATCTTTAGCCAGCCATTGCGACGATGCAAACGGGCTGGCTACGGACTGCTGCAAGGCTCAGGATTGCGGTTTGTCGGGGGCGGTAAGGCCGGCCTGGATCCGCTGATAAATCTCTTCGCGATGCACTGCAACGTTTTTCGGGGCGTTGATGCCGATCCGGACTTGTTGGCCGCTAACGCCCAGAATGGTGATCGTGATGTCGTCACCAATGTTTATGCTTTCACCGACTTTGCGGGTGAGTATCAGCATGGTGTTCTCCTTGATTGCTTTATAGGGCACCTGATTGACAGTGCAGATGTCGGTACTGCTTATAGATTAGTGCTAAGTGTCACAATGTGGGTGCCTCTTTCTGACGTGCAGACGCAGCATTAATTCCCAGGGTGCGACTATACAGAGACGCCGGGCAGGATTCTCGTGTTTTGAACGCTGTTTGCGGGGTTGTTGTCGGGCGTGGGTGCTAAAATCCCCGGCTCATGTCTTCCAGGGGAAACGTTGTGCGCAAATTGGCTTGGGTTATCGCGGTGTTGGCGCTGGCAGGGTGCGGTGAAGGGCGGGATGTACAGGCACCGAAACCCAAGCCCGCTGCGGCCTCCGCACCGACCGCCGCTGCCGCGCCGCAGTGGGCTGTCGAAGTTCGGGGCGAGACGCCGCAGGCGGTCAGCGACCTGACCGGCTGGCTCATCGAGCACAGTTTCATGTCGAACGTCTTCAAGGAAAACGGCAAGGATCGGGTCCTGGTCGGCCCATTCAGCTCCAAGGCCGACGCTGAAGCAGGTCAGGAGAAGATTACCGCTGCCCTGGTCCGGGCCAAGAAACGCAATATCGAGACACTGGTGGTGGATTACCCGACGGCCCAATGATCGGGCAGCACCCCATCCACTGTGGGAGCGAGCTTGCTCGCGATAGCGTCGGGTCAGTCAGCATTGATATTGGCTGATACACCGCCATCGCGAGCAAGCTCGCTCCCACAGCCGATTGTGTTTTCACTTAGGTGAGATCAACCGCAGGCCTTCATATCCACCGGCCCCACGAACTCATTCCCGCGCCCCATGACACACGCCACGCTCTGGTTGCGTTGGCGCTCCCAGCTCTCCACCGGGTAGGTCTTGTCCCACGCTTCATACAGGCGCCGGTCCTGTTTCGACAGGCGCAGGCCGTATTGCTTGCTCATGTAGAAATACGTGCGGGCGATCATTCCTCGGATCGAAGGGCGGGGCATGACCTTCTTGGCCTTGAAATCCACCTGGGTCAGGCAGGAACCGTACTGACCTTTCTGTTCCGGCAGCCAGCCGAAACTGAAATTGCTGCGGTCGCCGTTTACCTCGCCGATGCTCGGCACCAAGTTGTGCAGATCGGCCTCGGCCCGTTGATAGACCGGGTCATGGCGGGTGCAATTCTTGCGACCACCTTGTTGCCAGCATTGACGCTGGTGGCCGATCTCCCACGCCGGGACGATATGTTCCCACTCGATCCGCGCGGCACGGCTGGGGTTTTTCCGTGGGACATACCCGCAGGCCGCCAGGTTGACCCGATTGCCGGTGTATTTGCAGCCGCAGTAAAACTCGGTGGATTGCGGCGCGTAGAGCTTCCAGGCGACTTTCTTGGCTTCATTGAAGGTGCGCGGGGCCCCGGCCTGTGCGCCCATGGCGACGAACACAAGCAATAACGCTAAACAGCGAACACTCATCTGACTCAATCTTCCTTCGGCACTACCCAGAAAACCTGCACACCACCATCGTCGCGATAGGCGAGGGTCACGTTGTCGTTCTCGTCGATTTCTTCCAGGAGACGTTCCCACTCATCCACCGGCTCGTCGGGCAGGCGGAAGATCAGGGCGGCCTTGGCTTTTTGCGCGGTGGGGGCGTTGATGATTTTCGAAACCCGCAGGCCAAGTCGCGTATAGGAATCCAAGGGGGTAGTTGCAGCGGAGGGCGTTGCCACAGGATTTTCCTTATTAAGCTGTACGTGCATACAGTATTTAACCGTAGGCGTTTACGCAACTACTTAAAATTCAAGAAAATCGTCTGACAGCACTTTTTTCGTTTTGGTGTAGGAGAAAGGAATTTTTTATCGGCTTGCGTCAACAGATGGCAGCCGTTCAGGGGAGCGAAGCTATTGATTGATTTCAGCGGGCGCTAAAGAAATTGTTTCGGCGGGCGATGTCCTTAACTAGGAATCCCCCTTCATGGAGTTTTGATATGTCGTTTTCCATCGGCTTTCCCAATGCGGCAGCGGTGACCATCGGCGGAAAATCCGCAGCCACCCTGAAAGCTTTGAGCGAGGCAGAAGCCCAGGCCGCCGATGAGGCCCAGGGTACAACGCAAGCCTCGGGCAAGGTCCGCACGGGCATGGGCGCTGGCGCTGAAGCAACCGACCAGGCGCAGGAGGCCGGTAGCACCCAGAGCGTGGCTGTCCAAGTGCTGCTCAAGCGGATGCAAGAGCTTCAGCAGCAGCTCAGGGAGCAGCAACAGCAACTGGCCGCTGCAGAAGCGCGCGACTATGCAACGGAAGAAGCCAAGGCTTCGGCGGTCATGGCCATCCAAGGGCAGATCGCCGACACCAGTGGCGCTTTGCTGGAAGTCACCGGTCGCCTGGTCACGGAGCTGGCCAAGGGCGCCGGTTCGGGTTCGGTGGTCAACACGACGGTCTGAACTTCGACGTTGCGGATCAAACCGCAACGTTGACAAATCTGCGAAGCCTTACCATAGTTCATTCCACGCAAACGTTTGCGCGGCGTTCCGTGCGATGATTTGCTCAAAATAATCATAAGATCGGAGTGAACCCATGAAGTTGCCATTCGCTGGACGCCTTCTCGCTGTCGCCATGCTCGCGGCGGCATCCGCTGCACTGCCTGTCTCCTCGGCATTCGCCCAGACTGCTGAAAAACCCAAGGTTGCCCTGGTCATGAAATCCCTGGCCAACGAGTTCTTCCTGACCATGGAAGACGGCGCCAAGGCCTATCAGAAAGAACACTCCGCCGATTTCGACCTGATCTCCAACGGGATCAAGGACGAGACCGACACCGCCAACCAGATCCGCATCGTCGAGCAGATGATCGTGTCCAAGGTCGACGCGCTCATCATCGCTCCCGCCGATTCCAAGGCCATGGTGCCGGTGATCAAAAAAGCCGTAGATGCCGGTATCACCGTGGTCAATATCGACAACCAGCTCGATCCTGCCGTGGTCAAGAGCAAAAATATCAACGTGCCGTTCGTAGGCCCTGACAACCGCAAGGGTGCGCGACTGGTGGGTGAGTACCTGGCCAAGCAGCTCAAGGCCGGTGATGAAGTCGGCATCATCGAGGGCGTGTCCACCACCACCAACGCCCAGGCGCGGACCGCGGGCTTCAAGGATGCAATGGAAGCGGCGCAGATCAAGGTCGTCTCCCTGCAATCCGGCGACTGGGAAATCAACAAGGGCAACCAGGTTGCCGCGTCGATGCTCAGCGAATACCCGAACATCAAGGCGCTGCTGGCCGGTAACGACAGCATGGCGGTCGGTGCCGTATCGGCGGTGCGGGCTGCGGGCAAGGCAGGCAAGGTACAAGTGGTCGGCTACGACAACATCAATGCCATCAAGCCGATGCTCAAGGACGGTCGTGTCCTGGCCACGGCTGACCAGTTTGCCGCCAAGCAGGCGGTATTCGGCATCGAGACCGCGTTGAAAATCCTCAAGAAGGAAAAAGTCGAGATCGGCGACAACGGCGTGATCGAAACTCCAGTCGAGCTGGTGACCAAGCAGTAATCCTGGCGACACAACGGTGCTCGCCCACTCGGGCGAGCGCATGGAGAGTTTTTTTATGTCCGTTCGCGACCCGAGCGCTGTGCTGTCTATCAGCGGAATCGGCAAGACCTATGCCCAGCCGGTACTGACCGGCATCGATCTGACGTTGATGCGTGGTGAGGTGCTGGCACTGACCGGCGAAAATGGCGCCGGCAAAAGTACCCTGTCCAAAATCATCGGTGGGTTGGTGACACCGACGACCGGGCAGATGCAGTTCCAAGGCCAGGATTATCGTCCTGGCAGCCGGACCCAGGCTGAAGAACTGGGCGTGCGCATGGTGATGCAGGAGCTCAACCTGCTGCCGACGCTGTCGGTGGCCGAGAACTTGTTTCTCGACAACCTGCCCGGCCGCTGCGGCTGGATCGACCGCAAGCAACTGCGTAAAGCAGCGATCGAAGCCATGGCCCAGGTCGGGCTCGATGCGATTGATCCCGACACCCTGGTCGGCGAGTTGGGTATCGGCCATCAACAGATGGTCGAGATTGCCCGCAACCTGATCGGCGATTGCCATGTGCTGATTCTCGACGAGCCGACCGCCATGTTGACGGCTCGTGAAGTCGAGATGCTGTTCGAGCAGATCACCCGTCTGCAAGCTCGGGGCGTGACGATCATCTACATTTCCCATCGCCTCGAAGAACTGGCACGGGTGGCCCAACGCATCGCGGTGCTGCGTGACGGCAACCTGGTCTGCGTCGAGCCGATGGCCAACTACAACAGCGAGCAACTGGTGACCCTGATGGTCGGCCGCGAGCTGGGCGAGCATATCGACCTGGGCCCACGGCAGATTGGTGCGCCGGCGCTGACCATCAGCGGTCTGAGCCGTTCGGACAAGGTTCGCGATGTGTCCTTCGAAGTGCGCAGTGGCGAGATCTTTGGCATCTCCGGCCTGATCGGGGCAGGGCGTACCGAGCTGATGCGCTTGATTTTCGGCGCCGATGCGGCGGACAGCGGCACCGTGGCGCTCGGCTCGCCGGCCAAGGTCGTGAGTATCCGATCGCCAGCCGATGCGGTGGCCCATGGCATCGCCTTGATTACCGAAGACCGCAAGGGCGAAGGCCTGCTGCTGACCCAGTCCATCGCCGCCAACGTTGCCCTGGGCAACATGCCGGAAATCTCCAGCGCCGGCATCGTCAATGGCAACGAAGAACTGGCCCTGGCGCAGCGGCAAATCAACGCGATGCGGATCCGCAGTTCCAGCCCGACCCAACTGGTCTCCGAGCTGTCGGGCGGTAACCAGCAGAAAGTGGTGATCGGCCGTTGGCTGGAGCGCGACTGCTCGGTGTTGCTGTTCGACGAGCCGACTCGTGGCATCGACGTTGGCGCCAAATTCGACATATATGCGCTGCTGGGCGAATTGACGCGCCAGGGCAAGGCGCTAGTCGTGGTGTCCAGCGACTTGCGCGAGCTGATGTTGATCTGCGACCGGATCGGCGTGCTGTCCGCCGGGCGCCTGATCGATACATTCGAGCGCGACAGCTGGACCCAGGATGACTTGCTTGCCGCCGCATTCGCCGGCTATCAGAAACGTGATGCGTTGCTCAACGAAGCGGCGCCTAGGGAATTTTCATGAAAACCGCATCTGCCGTCGGCAAATCCAGTGGCAACTTCTATGGCCTGGGGACTTACCTGGGCCTGGCCGGCGCCTTGCTGGCGATGATCGCGCTGTTCTCGGCGCTGAGCAGCCATTTCCTGTCCTATGACACCTTCAGCACCCTGGCCAACCAGATTCCGGACCTCATGGTGCTGGCGGTCGGCATGACGTTCATCCTGATCATCGGCGGCATCGACCTGTCGGTGGGATCGGTGCTGGCGCTTGCGGCATCGACCGTCAGCGTGGCCGTGCTCGGCTGGGGCTGGAGCGTCTGGCCGTCGGCGTTGCTCGGCATGGCCGTGGCGGCGCTGGCGGGCACGGTGACCGGGTCGATCACCGTGGCGTGGCGAATTCCTTCGTTCATCGTTTCCCTCGGTGTCCTGGAAATGGCCCGGGGCCTGGCGTACCAGATGACCGGGTCGCGAACCGCTTACATCGGCGACTCGTTCGCCTGGTTGTCCAATCCCATTGCCTTCGGTATTTCGCCTTCGTTCATCATCGCTTTGCTGGTGATTTTCGTTGCCCAGGCTGTGTTGACCCGGACCGTGTTCGGCCGCTACCTGATCGGCATCGGTACCAATGAAGAAGCCGTGCGTCTGGCGGGCATCAACCCGAAGCCCTACAAGATCCTGGTGTTCAGTCTGATGGGCTTGCTCGCCGGTGTGGCGGCGCTGTTCCAGATTTCGCGCCTGGAGGCTGCCGACCCCAACGCCGGTTCGGGGCTTGAACTGCAAGTTATCGCGGCCGTGGTGATTGGCGGCACCAGCTTGATGGGCGGGCGCGGTTCGGTCATCAGCACTTTCTTCGGGGTGTTGATCATCTCGGTGCTGGCGGCGGGCCTGGCGCAGATCGGCGCCACCGAGCCGACCAAGCGCATCATCACCGGTGCGGTGATCGTGGTGGCGGTCGTGCTCGATACCTATCGCAGCCAGCGTGCCAGTCGGCGGGCCTGAGTCATGGCGACGATCAAGGATGTGGCGGCGCTCGCGGGGATTTCCTACACGACTGTGTCCCACGTGGTGAACAAGACCCGACCGGTCAGTGAAGAGGTGCGGCGCAAGGTCGAGGCGGCCATCGAACGCCTGGACTACGTGCCCAGCGCCGTGGCCCGATCACTCAAGGCCAAGACCACCGCGACCATTGGCCTGTTGGTGCCCAACAGTCTCAACCCGTACTTTGCCGAGTTGGCCAGGGGCATCGAGGATTACTGTGAGCGCAACGGTTATTGCGTGATCCTGTGCAATTCCGATGACAACCCGGACAAGCAGCGCAGCTACCTGCGGGTGTTGCTGGAAAAGCGCATCGACGGCCTGATCGTCGCTAGCGCCGGTGGCGACGTCGGCCTCGTCGAGGGTTTGACCGGCGTGCGCACGCCCATGGTGATCGTCGACCGTGGGCTCGACGGGGTTGATGCCGACCTGGTGCGCATCGACCATGAATATGGCGCCTATCTGGCGACTCGGCACCTGCTGGAACTGGGACATCGTGACATCGCCTTCATTGGCGGCCCGGCCGAAACCAGCGTGGCGCAGATGCGCCTGGCCGGTTACTGCCGGGCGTTGAAGGAGGCGGGCATCGAGCTGCCGGTGGAGCGCATGCTTGAAAGCGATTTCACCAGCACCGGCGGTTACCGCGCCGCTGCCCGGTTGCTGGAACGACAGCCGCCCAGCGCGATCTTCGCCGCCAACGACATGATCGGCATCGGTGTGCTGCGCGCCGCCGCCGAGCGTAATGTGCGGGTGCCCAGCGAACTGTCGGTCATCGGGTTCGATGACATTCAAATGAGTCGCTATGTCTATCCGGCGTTGACCACGGTGGGGCAGTCGATCCTGCAGCTCGGCGAAATGGCCGCTGAAGTGTTGCTGCGGCGGATCGCTACGCCCGGGATCGCCACTGACCAGCGGATCGTGACGCCCAGCATTGTCCTGCGTGAGTCGACTGCGCCGCTGTCCGGCGCATTCGCCCAATACCGCTGAACCGAATTGATGAGTAGTGATGTATGCCAGCAAAAGTAGTGGTAATAGGCAGCCTGAACATGGACCTGGTGACCCGCGCGCCGCGGCTGCCCCGTGGCGGCGAAACGCTGATCGGCGAGTCGTTCTGCACCATCCCTGGCGGCAAGGGCGCCAACCAGGCGGTGGCTGCCGCACGCCTCGGCGCCCAGGTGTCTATGGTCGGCTGCGTGGGAGCTGACGCCTACGGCGAGCAATTGCGCGGTGCGTTGTTGACCGAGGGCATCGATTGCCAGGCGGTCAGCGTCGTGGACGGCTCCAGCGGCGTGGCGCTGATCGTGGTCGACGACAACAGCCAGAACGCGATTGTGATCGTGGCCGGGGCCAACGGCGTGTTGACGCCTGAAGTCGTGGACCGTTTCGACGCGGTGCTGCAAAGCGCCGACGTCATCATCTGCCAGCTCGAGGTGCCGGATGCCACCGTTGGCCATGCCCTCAAGCGCGGCCGGGAACTGGGCAAGATCGTCATCCTCAATCCGGCGCCGGCCTCCCATGTCTTGCCGCCGCAATGGTATGGCTATGTCGATTACCTGATCCCTAACGAAAGCGAAGCCGCGATGTTGAGCGGGCTGGCGGTGGACTCGCTGGAAACCGCCGAGGCTGCGGCGACGCACCTGATCGCCGCCGGTGCCGGAAAAGTCATCGTGACCCTGGGTGCCCAGGGCCTGATGTTCGCCAATGGTTCGAGTTTCGAGCATTTCCCGGCTCCGTTGGTCAAGGCGGTGGATACCACGGCGGCGGGCGACACCTTTGTCGGTGGTTTCGCTGCGGCGCTGGCCAATGGCAGAAACGAGGTCGAGGCGATTCGCTTCGGTCAGGTTGCCGCCGCGCTGTCGGTGACTCGGGCCGGCGCACAGCCTTCCATTCCCACGCTATCGGAAGTACAGGCGTTCAAATCATGAAGAAAACCCCGCTGTTGAATGTGGCCCTGTCGCGGCTGATCGCCTCCCTGGGGCATGGTGACAAGGTCGTCATCGGTGACGCCGGCCTGCCGGTGCCGCCCGGGGTCGAGTTGATCGACCTTGCGCTGACCCATGGCATTCCTGACTTTGTCAGCACCCTGAAGGTGGTGCTCAGTGAAATGCAGGTTGAACGCCATGTACTGGCCGAAGAAATCCACGATAAACAGCCGGCGGCCCTGGTGACGCTGGAAGCGCTGAGTGCCGAAGGTGCGCTGGGCGTTCGGGAACTGGTCAGCCATGAACAGTTCAAGATACTCAGCCGGCAGGCACGGGCGATCATTCGTACAGGCGAATGCTCCCCGTACTGCAACATCGTGCTGATCGCTGGAGTTACGTTCTAGATTTATCACCCTGCACAAGGAGTGCGCCATGCGCCGCTATGCTCAGAAAATGCATCAACTGGTCCGGAGTCTGCTGCTGTTGTCACTGATCACTGCCACAAGCGCCCAGGCGGCGGAGAAAATCGACCTGATCATCGACACCGATCCGGGCGCCGACGACGTGGTGGCGCTGCTGTTCGCCCTGGCGTCGCCTGAGGAACTGCACATTCGCGCCCTGACCACCGTCGCCGGCAATGTGCGTCTGGACAAGACCTCGCGAAACGCGCGCCTGGCCCGGGAGTGGGCAGGGCGCGAGGACGTGCCGGTGTACGCCGGCGCGCCGAAGCCGCTGATGCGTACGCCGATCTACGCGGAAAACATCCATGGCAAGGAAGGCCTGTCGGGTGTCACCGTGCATGAGCCCAAGCAAGGCTTGGCCAAGGGCAATGCCGTCAATTACCTGATCGACACGCTCAAGGCTGCCAAGCCCCACAGCATCACGATTGCCATGCTCGGTCCGCAGACCAACCTGGCCCTGGCGCTGGTCCAGGAGCCCGAGATCGTCCAGGGCATCAAGGAAGTGGTGATCATGGGCGGGGCGCACTTCAATGGGGGCAATATCACCCCGGTGGCGGAATTCAATCTCTTCGCCGATCCGCAGGCCGCCGAGGTGGTCGCCAAGAGCGGCGTGAAGCTGACGTACCTGCCGCTGGACGTGACCCACAAGATCCTCACCAGCGAGGCGCGGCTGAAGCAGATTGCCGCTGTGAACAACAATGCCAGCAAGATCGTCGGCGATATCCTCAACGAGTACGTCAAGGCCGACATGGAACACTACGGTATACCGGGCGGGCCGGTGCATGACGCAACGGTGATTGCCTACCTGCTCAAGCCGCAGCTGTTTACCGGTCGTGCGGTCAATGTCGTGGTGGACAGTCGCGAGGGGCCGACGTTCGGGCAGACCATTGTCGACTGGTACGACGGCCTGAAGGCGCCGAAGAACGCATTCTGGGTCGAGAACGGTGATGCTCAGGGTTTCTTTGATTTGCTGACTGAGCGCTTGGCGCGGCTCAAATAACCTGCGTTGATCTGTAGGAGCCGAGCTTGCTCGCGATGGCGGCCTGACAGCCGATTTGTTTCTCCCGGTTGTACGCAATCCCATTGTGGGAGCGAGCCTGCTCGCGATGGCGGATTACTTGGCAACATCAATGCAAGCTGACCCACCGTCATCGCGAGCAGGCTCGCTCCCACAGGCTCTTGCAGTATCTCAGTCCACAGCGTCAACGATGTTCGGATAACGTTCGAACGCCTGCTGGATAAAGTCGCGGGCCACCTCCGTTCCCAGTGCCTTCACCAATAGCTCTATCCCAATGATTGCCAGTTCCTCGGGGCTGCCAGGGCTGTAGGAGCTGTGGCCCTCCGACCATTTGGCATTGATGGTGGCTTCGATGCTGACGGTGTTCATGGTCGGGCTCGCGAGTTGGAGGTCTGTAGGCGCAGTTAAGCATTTTTGCCGTGGGTTTGGCACTGCGACTTAGGCAGGGCAGGAGCGCTGTGCCACACTTGCGTTTTGCTTGCGAGGAGCCTGCATGCAGATCGATTTGAACGCGCCTGGCGGCCTGTCTCTCGACGCGGTGCGCCAACTGCTGGCTTCGGCCAGCGACGACGAACATACCCAGCTGCGCGTGACCAAGGGTGGGATTGCCTATTTGTCTTCGGGCGTGGTCGGTGGCACCGACATCGACGGCCTGCTGTTTCGCCTTGAGACGTGGGCGAAAGGCTCAGGCTATGTCGGACGGGTCGCCGCCAGCGACGAGGTCTGGGTCATGCAAATCTACAATGCGTTGAAGGATAACTGGCCCAATCCGCCCTTTGATTACATCGACGTTTATTGATCGTTGTTCATATTCAGTCACGATTGAGGTCTGAACCCGATGCCCGGCTCAGGCAAACTGCCGGTTTTCCCGATGAGGGCACGCTGATAGCCCCGCTGTTGAAACCAAGTGCCGTCCGGGCTGTCGCACGTTCTCTGTTTATCTATTAGAAAAAGGAGGCTTCATGCCTTGGAAGCTTGTGTCATTGGGTGCTTTGCTGGCTGCTGCGTTCTTGAGTGGTTGCAGCAGCACCTCTGAATCGACCCCGGAGACTGTGGCAAGCGAGACCGGTCACAGCCGCTGCGAGGCAAAGGCCGCCGAGTTCGCGATTGGCAAGCAGGCTTCGCCGCAATTGCTGGAGCAGGCCCGTAGCCGTGCGGGTGCGCAGATTGCGCGTATCCTCAAGCCCAATGACATGATTACACTCGAGTATCGCTCTGATCGCCTGAACCTCAATACCGACGCCAACCTGGTGGTCAATCGGGTGAATTGCGGCTGATCGCTGGTTTTCAATCGAGCATAAAAAACCCCGTCACATGGACGGGGTTTTTTTAGCGCGCCGAGAAATTACTCTGGGCGAACTTGTGCAGCTTGCATACCCTTTTGGCCTTTCTCAGCCACGAAGGAAACGGTCTGGCCTTCTTTCAGGCTTTTGAAACCGTCAGCTTCGATAGCTTTGAAGTGTACGAACAGGTCGTCACCGCCACCTTGAGGAGTGATGAAGCCGAAGCCTTTTTCATCGTTGAACCATTTAACGGTGCCGGTTTGGCGATTAGACATGGTGTATCTCCAAGAAACATATATTTTCAGTGTACTGTGCTGCTCAGGCCAACTGGGCACACCGGGGTATCATAGTCGAAATGTTCGATTTGGGAGCCCCCCGGACACGCTGTTTGCCAATCAGTCGTGTTCTCTTTGTCGTCTTGTGTCGCTGAAAGCCCCGGTTTCAAAGGCTTTGAGCTGAAAGTAAAGGCGATAAAAAAAGCTGTAAAACCTGAAAAAATCGTCTGAAAAGGCGGCTTTTTTCGGGATCATTCCCGGTGTCGGGTCAATTCAAGTCACTGCCTGCTCATTTTTTCGCAGGGGCATTGGCCTTGCATTTGGCAATCTGATCAAGGGCTTTGCGTTGCAGCTCGGGGGACGCCTTGTTATCCATCAGTGCCTGGATATCACTTGCCGGATAGGACTTGATGGCGTCAGCGCCACAGGCGCAGTGAGACTTGGCCGCCGCCGCGCCGATTTGTGACTTGGCGGTTTCCGTGCACTGGAGCATGTATTTCTCGCGCTCGCCCTTGGGCCATTCGGCATGGGCACTCAGCGGAAGCAGCAAAGCGAGGGGGGCGACTACTGCGAATAAAGTATTCAGACGCATGCGAGGAGGCTCCTTTTGGGTCGATGTCTTGTTATCTGAGGCGTTGCGCTCGCTTCAGTTCAGCACTCTGGCATAAATACCCTGTATTTACGCCTGTATCAATTCGAGCACGGCGATGACCGTTCATCTGTGCTAGCATCCGCGGCTCGGGCATTTTCAGGCGCCGGACCGGAATCGGTCCTGGCGGCGGCAGATCTCCGAATAACCCTGATTTGAATCCCAGTCACTCTGGTTCGGTTTCCCGGTTGGCCGCAAGGCTCCTGCCGCTGTAAGGCAGGCGTTCATCATTGAATGGCCTGGACTGGATCTTGTACTGGCTCATCCCAACCCACGTGACCTTTGGTAGGGGTCACCACTAGGAGAGGAGGCGCCATGCCAACTATTACTCTTCCCGACGGCAGTCAACGTTCCTTCGATCACCCGGTTTCCGTGGCCGAGGTCGCCGCATCCATCGGCGCGGGCCTGGCCAAGGCCACCCTGGCCGGCAAGGTCAACGGCAAGCTGGTCGACGCCAGCGACGTGATCGACAACGACGCCACGCTGCAAATCATCACGCCCAAGGATGAAGAGGGGCTGGAGATCATTCGCCACTCTTGTGCGCACCTGGTCGGCCACGCGGTCAAGCAGCTGTACCCGAGCGCGAAGATGGTCATCGGGCCGGTCATCGACGAAGGCTTCTATTACGATATCGCCTTCGAGCGTCCTTTTACCCCGGACGACATGGCCGCCATCGAACAGCGCATGCAGCAGCTGATCGAGAAAGATTACGACGTCATCAAGAAAGTCACCCCACGCGCCGAAGTCATCGAGGTGTTCAAGGCTCGTGGCGAGGACTACAAGCTGCGTCTGGTGGAGGACATGCCGGATGAGCAGGCCATGGGCCTGTACTACCACGAAGAATATGTCGACATGTGCCGTGGCCCGCACGTGCCGAACACCCGTTTCCTGAAATCCTTCAAGCTCACCAAGCTGTCCGGCGCCTACTGGCGCGGCGACGCGAAGAACGAACAGTTGCAACGCGTCTATGGCACTGCCTGGGCCGACAAGAAGCAACTGGCGGCGTACATCCAGCGCATCGAGGAAGCCGAAAAGCGCGATCACCGCAAGATCGGCAAGCGCCTGGGCCTGTTCCACACTCAGGAAGAATCCCCGGGCATGGTGTTCTGGCACCCGAACGGCTGGACGATGTACCAGGTGCTCGAGCAGTACATGCGCCAGGTCCAGCGTGAAAACGGTTACCTGGAGATCAAGACGCCGCAAGTGGTCGACCGCAGCCTGTGGGAAAAATCCGGGCACTGGGCCAACTACGCCGACAATATGTTCACCACCCAGTCGGAAAACCGCGACTACGCCATCAAGCCAATGAACTGCCCATGCCACGTGCAGGTGTTCAACCAGGGCCTGAAAAGCTACCGCGAGTTGCCGATGCGCCTGGCCGAGTTCGGTGCCTGCCACCGTAACGAGCCTTCGGGTGCCCTGCACGGCATCATGCGCGTGCGGGCGTTCACCCAGGATGATGCGCACATCTTCTGCACCGAAGAACAGATGCAGGCGGAGTCCGCTGCGTTCATCAAGCTGACCATGGATGTCTACCGCGACTTCGGCTTCACCGAAGTCGAGATGAAGCTGTCCACTCGTCCGGAAAAACGCGTGGGTTCCGACGAATTGTGGGATCGCGCCGAAGCCGCATTGGCCGCAGCCCTCGACAGCGCGGGCCTTGCGTACGATCTGCAGCCGGGCGAGGGGGCTTTCTACGGTCCCAAGATCGAGTTCTCGTTGAAAGATTGCCTTGGCCGCGTTTGGCAGTGTGGTACCCTGCAGCTCGATTTTAACCTGCCGATCCGTCTGGGCGCCGAATACGTGTCCGAAGACAACAGCCGCAAGCATCCGGTCATGCTTCACCGTGCGATTCTCGGTTCCTTCGAGCGGTTTGTCGGAATCCTGATCGAACACTACGAAGGGGCCTTCCCCGCGTGGCTGGCGCCGACCCAGGCAGTGATCATGAATATCACTGATAAACAGGCAGATTTTGCCGCCGAGGTCGAAAAAACTCTCAACCAAAGCGGATTTCGTGCCAAGTCCGACTTGAGAAATGAAAAGATCGGCTTTAAAATCCGCGAGCATACCTTGCTCAAGGTTCCCTATCTTCTGGTTATTGGAGATCGGGAAGTCGAGATGCAGACTGTCGCTGTGCGTACTCGTGAAGGTGCTGACCTGGGCTCGATGCCCGTCGCCGAATTCGCCGAGTTCCTCGCGCAAGCGGTTTCCCGGCGTGGTCGCCCAGATTCGGAGTAATTATTATTAAGCGTGATATGAGACAAGATAAACGAGCTGCACCGAAAGCCCCGATCAACGAGAATATCTCGGCACGCGAGGTTCGGTTAATTGGCGCTGACGGCGAGCAGATTGGCATCGTCTCGATTGATGAAGCGCTTCGAATTGCTGAAGAAGCCAAGCTTGATCTGGTAGAAATCTCCGCAGACGCAGTCCCACCGGTTTGCCGGGTGATGGACTACGGCAAGTCGATCTTCGAAAAGAAGAAGCAGATTGCCGCGGCGAAGAAGAACCAGAAGCAGATTCAGGTAAAAGAAATCAAGTTTCGTCCAGGGACGGAGGAAGGGGATTACCAGGTAAAACTGCGCAACCTGGTACGTTTCCTGAGTGACGGGGACAGGGCCAAGGTATCCTTGCGATTCCGCGGCCGTGAGATGGCCCACCAGGAGCTGGGGATGGAACTCCTCAAGCGGGTTGAACAAGACCTGCTCGAGTACGGTTCGGTCGAACAGCATCCTAAGATGGAAGGACGCCAGCTGATCATGGTCATCGCCCCGAAAAAGAAGAAGTAATCACCAGGGCACGGCAGGCCTTGCGATTATGTTTATCAACTGAATGCGGAGTATCCGAACATGCCAAAGATGAAAACCAAAAGTGGTGCTGCCAAGCGGTTTCTGAAAACTGCTAACGGCATCAAGCACAAGCACGCTTTCAAGAGCCACATCCTGACCAAAATGTCGACCAAGCGTAAGCGTCAACTGCGCGGTAGCAGCTTGCTGCATCCGTCTGACGTGGCAAAAGTCGAGCGCATGCTGCGCCTTCGTTAATTTTTGGATCAAGAATAGAGGAAGTAACTCATGGCTCGTGTAAAGCGTGGCGTCATTGCCCGTAAGCGTCACAAGAAAATTATGAAACTTGCTAAAGGCTACTACGGTGCGCGTTCCCGCGTATTCCGTGTTGCCAAGCAAGCCGTAATCAAGGCAGGCCAATACGCCTACCGTGACCGTCGTCAGAAAAAACGTCAGTTCCGCGCTCTGTGGATCGCTCGTATCAACGCTGGTGCTCGTACCTACGGTCTGTCCTACAGCCGTTTCATCGCCGGCCTGAAGAAAGCGTCCATCGAGATCGACCGTAAGGTTCTGGCTGATCTGGCAGTGAACGAAAAAGCGGCGTTTGCTGCGATTGTCGAGAAAGCTAAAGCCACCTTGGCTTAAGTACCCCCGGCAGTCACCGGGGCTTGCCTCTGCAGGCCCGGGTGTTAAACGTCATAAATAGGGGAAGAGCCTTAAAGCTCTTCCCCTATTTTGTATCTGGAGTCTGTACATGGAAAACCTGGACGCGCTGGTCTCTCAAGCACTAGAGGCTGTGCAAAGCGCTGAAGATATCAATGCCCTGGAGCAAATCCGGGTTCACTACCTTGGCAAGAAGGGCGAGTTGACTCAGGTGATGAAGACCCTGGGGAATTTGCCGGCCGAAGAGCGTCCGCAGGTCGGTGCGCTGATCAACGTCGCCAAGGAGCGTGTCACAGAAGTCCTCAATGCGCGCAAGGCGTTGTTCGAGGAGGCGGATCTGGCTGCCAAGCTCGCCGCCGAATCCATCGACGTGACCCTGCCTGGCCGTGGCCAGACTTCCGGCGGCCTGCATCCGGTCACCCGGACCCTGGAACGTATCGAGCAGTTCTTTACCCACATCGGCTACGGCATCGCCGAAGGCCCTGAGGTGGAAGACGATTACCACAACTTCGAGGCGCTCAACATCCCAGGCCATCACCCGGCCCGGTCGATGCATGACACCTTCTATTTCAATGCGAACATGCTGTTGCGCACCCATACCTCGCCGGTACAGGTCCGCACCATGGAGTCGCAGCAGCCGCCGATCCGCATCGTCTGCCCAGGCCGTGTGTACCGTAGCGACTCCGATATCACCCACTCGCCGATGTTCCACCAGGTCGAAGGCCTGCTGGTTGATCGCGACATCAATTTCGCTGACCTGAAAGGGACTATCGAAGAGTTCCTGCGGGTGTTCTTCGAAAAAGAACTGGCGGTGCGTTTCCGTCCGTCGTACTTCCCGTTCACCGAGCCATCCGCTGAAGTCGACATGGAGTGCGTGATGTGCAGCGGTAAGGGTTGCCGCGTCTGCAAGCAGACCGGCTGGCTGGAAGTCATGGGCTGCGGCATGGTTCACCCGAACGTGCTGCGTATGTCCGGGATCGATCCGGAAGAATTCTCGGGCTTCGCTTTCGGCATGGGCGTCGAGCGTCTGGCGATGCTGCGTTACGGTGTGAATGACTTACGCCTGTTCTTCGACAACGACTTGCGGTTCCTTGCGCAATTTCGCTAGCCGTCACGAACTTATTAGGAGAACAGGATGAAATTCAGTGAACAATGGCTGCGCGGCTGGGTAAGCCCGCAGGTTAGTCGGGACGAGCTGGTTGCTCGCCTGTCGATGGCCGGTCTTGAGGTCGATAGCGTAACGCCGGCCGCCGGTGACTTCAGCGGTGTGGTGGTGGGCGAGGTGCTGAGCACCGAGCAGCACCCGGACGCTGACAAACTGCGGGTTTGCCAGGTCAGCAATGGCGCGCAAACCTTCCAGGTGGTCTGCGGTGCGCCCAACGTGCGCCCGGGCCTGAAGATTCCTTTCGCCATGATCGGCGCCGAGCTGCCGGGTGACTTCAAGATCAAGAAGGCCAAGCTGCGGGGCGTCGAGTCCAACGGCATGCTGTGTTCCCAGGCCGAACTGCAGATCGGTGAGGGCAACGATGGCCTGATGGAACTGCCGGCCGACGCGCCAGTAGGCCAGGATATCCGTGAATACCTGGGCCTGGACGACGCGAGCATCGAAGTCGACCTGACGCCGAATCGTGGCGACTGCCTGTCCCTGGCCGGTCTGGCCCGTGAAGTCGGGGCCTTGTACGACACCCCGGTTTCCCGTCCGCCTGTCGCGCCTGTCGCGGCTGTCCATGATGAAGTGCGATCGGTTGAAGTACTGGCCCCGACGGCGTGCCCACGTTACCTAGGGCGTGTGATCCGTAACGTCGACCTGTCGAAGCCGACGCCGCTGTGGATGGTCGAGCGCCTGCGCCGCGCCGACGTGCGCAGCATCGACGCCGCCGTCGACATCACCAACTACGTGATGCTGGAGCTCGGCCAACCGCTGCACGCATTCGATCTGGCCGAAATCAATGGCGGCATCCGCGTGCGCATGGCCGAGGAGGGCGAGAAGCTGGTCCTGCTGGACGGCCAGGAAGTCACCTTGCGCAGCGATACGCTGGTGATTGCCGACCATTCCCGCGCGCTGGCGATCGCCGGCGTAATGGGTGGCGAGCACAGCGGCGTCTCTTCGACGACCCGTGACGTGTTCCTGGAAAGCGCATTCTTCGACCAGATCGCGGTAGCCGGCAAGGCCCGTTCCTATGGCCTGCACACCGACGCCTCGCACCGTTACGAGCGTGGCGTGGACTGGCAACTGGCCCGTGAAGCCATGGAGCGCGCCACTGGCCTGCTGCTGGAAATCACTGGCGGCGAAGCCGGCCCGATCATCGAGACTGTCAGCGAACAACACCTGCCGAAGATCGCACCGGTCACCCTGCGTGCCCAGCGTATCTCCCAGATGCTGGGCATGGACATGGAGGCTGCTGAAGTCGAGCGCCTGCTCAGTGCCCTGGGCCTGAACATCAGCGCTGACGGGGCAGGGCAATGGCGCGTTGAAGTGCCAAGCCATCGCTTCGATATCAGCCTGGAAGTCGACCTGATCGAGGAACTGGCCCGTCTGTACGGTTACAACCGTCTGCCGGTGCGCTACCCACAAGCTCGCCTGGCTCCGCAAGCCAAGGCCGAAGCCCGGAGCAACCTGCCGGAACTGCGTCGCCTGCTGGTCGCGCGCGGGTATCAGGAAGCGATCACCTACAGCTTCATCGATCCGCGCCAATTCGAGCTGTTCAGCCCGGGCGTCGAGCCGCTGTTGCTGGCCAACCCGATTTCCAACGACATGGCAGCCATGCGCTCGTCCCTGTGGCCGGGTCTGGTCAAGGCACTCCAGCACAACCTTAACCGCCAGCAGGATCGCGTGCGTCTGTTCGAGAGCGGCCTGCGTTTCGTGGGGCAACTGGACGGCCTGAAGCAGGAACCGATGCTCGCCGGTGTCGTCTGCGGCAGCCGCCTGCCGGAGGGCTGGGCGCAAGGTCGCGAAGTTGTCGACTTCTTCGACGTCAAGGCGGACGTGGAAGCGGTGCTGGGCTTCGCTGGTGCCCTTGACGCGTTCACTTTCGTGCCAGGCAAGCACCCGGCGTTGCACCCGGGCCAGACCGCGCGCATCGAGCGCGACGGTCGCGAAGTCGGTTATGTAGGTGCCATTCACCCTGAACTGTCGAAAACCCTGGGCCTTGATCGTCCGGTATTCGTTTTCGAGCTGGTTCTGGCGGATGTGGCCCAGGGTAAGATGCCGAAATTCCAGGAGTTATCGCGCTTTCCTGAAGTGCGGCGTGATCTTGCCTTGCTGGCCGATCGCGACGTAGCTTCCAGCGCTGTACTGGCGGTAATTCGTGAAAATGCAGGTGAATGGCTGACGGACCTCAGGCTCTTTGACGTTTATCAGGGTAAAGGCATTGATCCGCATAGAAAAAGCCTTGCAGTTGGCTTGACCTGGCAGCATCCATCGCGCACTCTTAATGACGATGAGGTGAATACCGCAACGCAGAATATCCTCACCTCGCTCGAAACCAGGTTGAACGCCACGTTAAGGAAGTGACGTATGGGGGCTCTGACGAAAGCTGAGATGGCGGAA
Source organism: Pseudomonas sp. SMV71 (assembly GCF_052042015.1). Classification (NCBI taxonomy): domain Bacteria; kingdom Pseudomonadati; phylum Pseudomonadota; class Gammaproteobacteria; order Pseudomonadales; family Pseudomonadaceae; genus Pseudomonas; species Pseudomonas sp. SMV71. The sequence goes on from NZ_JBKGGU010000004.1 coordinate 170,847, forward strand.
CGTCTGTACGAGGAGCTGGGCCTGAATAAACGGGAGGCCAAAGAATTGGTCGAACTGTTTTTCGAAGAAATCAGGCACGCTCTCGAGGACAACGAACAGGTCAAATTGTCCGGTTTCGGCAATTTCGACCTTCGGGACAAACGCCAGCGGCCTGGCCGCAATCCGAAAACGGGAGAAGAAATCCCGATCACGGCTCGCCGTGTGGTCACCTTTCGTCCAGGGCAGAAGTTGAAGGCCCGAGTTGAGGCTTATGCTGGAACCAAGTCATAACGACGAACTACCCGTCATCCCGGGCAAACGCTACTTCACCATTGGTGAAGTCAGCGAGCTGTGTGCGGTAAAGCCGCACGTGCTGCGCTATTGGGAGCAGGAGTTTCCTCAACTCAACCCGGTCAAGCGTCGCGGAAACCGCCGGTATTATCAGCGCCAGGACGTGCTGATGATCCGGCAGATCCGCGCGTTGCTCTACGACCAGGGCTTCACCATCGGCGGCGCACGCCTGCGCCTCTCCGGTGACGAGGCCAAAGACGACACAACCCAGTACAAACAAATGATCCGCCAGATGATCGCCGAGCTTGAAGATGTGCTGGTGGTGCTCAAGAAATAAATTTCTGCTTTTAAATACTTCCAGTTTTCAAAAGCTTGCGTTATATTCCTGAGCGTTCCGCTGAGAAGCGGAACAAGATTCACGCCTAGTCGGGGCGTAGCGCAGTCCGGTAGCGCACTAGCATGGGGTGCTAGGGGTCGAGTGTTCGAATCACTCCGTCCCGACCATATATTTAATGACTTAGCCCAATCTGCAAAGGTTGGGCTTTTTCATTGGTGGGGAGTTTTTCGGGACATCATCCATTTCCTTTCAAGATGTCGGCGCCGTTCCCCGCGGGTTGGTGCTGACAGCCTGCCCATGTCCTACATTACGTTGCTTGGTCCGGCACGCATAAAACAGCCCATTGAAGATGGCCAATGCGTTTACGTAAGGTTTATCACCTGTCGTGGCGAGGGAGCTTGCTCCCGCTGGGCCGGTCCGACGCCTCGGGCGTAGCTGCCCCAAAAGCTTGGGACCGCTGCGCGCTCCAGCGGGAGCAAGCTCCCTCGCCACGGGGCGGTGGCGTTCTTAAGTGATCGGTAATGCGCTGAAGAGGCGGGACGAGCCTTCAAAGGCAATCGGACTTGCCTATCTGAAATTCAGTGATCGGAGAGTTGTTCGCGTCATTGAGGGTGTAATTCACCAGAAGCCCGGACCTCACGAATGGGCCTAGAAACTTCTCATCGCAGGATGCCGCAGCGGCAACGTCCTTTCTATCCTTGGTGAATGCATCGAGATCGACCTCATCTTTCAAGACTCATCCAACACCCTCAATGCAACGCCCAAGACCTCGGCACCGGAACATGATCAAACTTTGAAATCGTCTTGATCCAATAACGACGATAATCAGTCTGATCCGGCGCCAGCGGCTTGTGGGTTGACCACTGATGCCCAGCCTTGAGGCTGGCGCGATAAGCTTCCCATTCTTTCTGTTCAGCGACTTCCCGGGCTTTTTGCCTGTCGTCGAACCAGCCGAGGACGTAGGGTTCGCCCTGGTCCGTGCCGTGCGCTATCAGCAGATAGATCTCTGTCATTACTGGCTCGCCTTGATCCTGAAACTTACTCACTGCTCTTACCCAGGGTATCGGCAGTGCTTTCGTGTTTTTGAGAGTTATTAATGAAGGCCGACAGTTCGCTGAGTAGTAGGTGGGCGTCGATAAAATGTACTTTGGTGTACATTAATCGGTCGTCACGGTACATTCGCAACAAGCATCGTTGATAAGGCAAGCAAGATGTCCCAAGTAGGAAAGACACGTGGCAAGGCCCAGGACGCGGGTTGGCGCGGTTCGCCGGAGGGGTGGCTGGAGGCGGCTTACGAGGCGCTGAAGGAGGCGGGTATCGACGCGGTCCGGGTCATGCCGTTGGCCAAGCGCCTGGGCTTGTCTCGCACCAGTTTCTATTGGTTCTTCGAGGATCGCGAACAGCTGTTGGCGGCCTTGCTTGCACGCTGGCGGGACACCAACACCGGGGGGCTGATCCGCCAATGTGAAAGCTACGCCGAGAGTATTTCCGAGGCGATCCTCAACGTTTTCGAGTGCTGGTTGAATCCCGGATTATTCGATTCGCAGTTCGAGTTCGCCGTGCGCAGTTGGGCCTTGCAGTCGGTCGAAGTGGCCCATGAAGTCTCGGCGGTGGATGAGCAGCGGATGCTCGCGTTGGCGAACATGTTCAAGCGCTTTGGCTACGACAGCCAGGCCGCTGATACGCGGGCGCGGACGATTTATCTGACGCAGATCGGCTATATCACCATGAACACCAGTGAGCTGATCACCGTGCGTTTCCAGCGCATCCCGCATTACGTGAGCATTTTCACCGGGAAGGTGCCCAAGCAGCGTGAGCTGGATCGTTTCTACGGGAAGTTCGGTTACGCCGAAAAAGAACCTGGGGTCTTCGTACCTTTAGCGGAGACTTTCGCGGGGGCCGGCGATGATCAATGAGACCATCGGTATCGTGGGTGGCACCGGCTGGTTGGGCGGTGCGATCGCCAAGGCGCTGTTGACGAAGGCCTTGTTGCCGGCGGGTAAGCTGGTCATTTCCAACCGTTCGGGTGCGCATCCGTTGGCGCAACAGGGCGTCTGTCTGGTCGCCGATAACCAGCTGCTGGTGGATCGCAGCGATGTGATCGTCATCGCTGTCCGGCCTGAACATTTCGCCGGCCTGAACATCGATGCAACCGGCAAGGTCGTCATCTCGCTGATGGCCGGGATCAAGGCGCAAACGATCGCCGAACGAACCTCGGCGCCGGTCGTGATACGGGCGATGCCCAACGCGGCGGTGGAGATCGAACAGTCGTTCACGCCTTGGTATTGCGCGGGTGAGGTAGCCGCAGCGACGCGTGATCTGGTACAGCGGTTGTTCGAAAGCGTCGGTACCGCGGCGCAGGTGCAGGAAGAGGATTTTATCGACTACCTCTCGGCGCTCTCGGGGACCGGGCCGGCCTTTGCTGCTCTGTTGATGACGGCGCTGACCGATCAGGCGGTGGCTGCCGGTATCCCGGCTGATATTGCCCGGCTCGCGGCAAAGAACGTCGTGGTCAATAGCAGCCAGCTGCTGGCGAGCCATGATCCCCGGCAGATGATCGATTCGCTGGTGGCCTATCGAGGTGTCACGGCCGCCGTTTTGCAAACGATGACCGAGGGTGGTTTCAAAGAGCAGGTCGGCAGGGCGCTGCAACAAGGCGCTGCCGTGGCGCGCAGGGGGCTTCAGGCCTGACGGGAAATGCAGATTGCCCCTGGAGCCTCCAGGGGCAAGACTTCAGATGTCTTTGAGCAACCGCAGCGCATCGTAGATGGCGGCGTGGGTATTGCGCGCCGACACCGCGTCGCCGATCCGGAACAGCTGGAAGCGGCCTTCGGGGTGGGTCACGATGTTCTGGGGGTTTCCGGCGATCAGGTCGTGCTGTTCCACCGCGCCGCCATTGCTGGAATGGGGACGCAGTTCGAAGTACAGGTCGTCCAGGGGAAGCGTGCCGTGGTTGATCACCACTTGATCGATCACACGCTGTTTGTGCACCTGTCCATAATCGCTGCCAAAGCGGGCGAGCAACTGGCCGTCGTGTTTTTCCACGGATTCGACCCGGTAAGTCACGGTAAAGGTTACGTCCAGGTCCTGCAGGCTGCGCATGTAGGGCACCAGGTTCATCGCCATGACCTCTGGGGCAAACGAGCGGTCCGGGGTGACGATCTCCAGTTTCGCACCGCTGTTGGCGATGATCTCGGCAGCCTGTAGCGCCGCGTGGTCACCGGCATCGTCGAAGATCAGCACGTTCCTGCCCGGCTTCACGTCGCCGGAAATGATGTCCCAGGTGGACACCACCAGTTCGTTGCCCTGCTTGAGCACCTCGGTGTGGGGCAGGCCGCCGGTGGCGACGATGACCACGTCCGGATCCTCGGCCAGCACGGTCTCAGCCTCGGCCCAAGTGTTGAAATGGAATTTCACGCCCAGGCGTTCACATTGCGCCATGCGCCAGTCAATGATGCTGATCATCTCGCGGCGCCGCTCGCTCTGGGCGGTCAGGCGAATCTGCCCGCCCGGTTGGTCGGCGACTTCATATACCGTGACGTCATGGCCGCGCTCACCCGCGACTCGCGCCGCCTCCAGCCCCGCCGGGCCGGTGCCGATCACCACCACCTTGCGCCGGTGCGGCGCCTTGGCGATGTCGTGGGGCATGGTGGTTTCACGACCGGTGGCGGCGTTGTGGATGCAGTACGCGGCGCCACCCTGATAAATGCGGTCCAGGCAATAGTTGGCCCCCACACAGGGACGGATGTCCTCTTCGCGCTTCTCGATGATCTTGCGCACGATGTGCGGGTCGGTCATGTGCGCACGGGTCATGCCGACCATGTCCACCTTGCCGGAGGCGATGGCATGGCGCGCGGTGGCAACGTCGGGGATCTTGGCCGCATGGAAGGTCGGGAAACCCGTGGCGGAGCGGATTTCTCCGGCAAAATCCAGGTGCGGTGAATTGCGCATGCCCTGGATCGGAATCACGTCGGTGAGGCCCGCATCGGTATCGATGTGTCCACGAACCACGTTGAGGAAATCGACCAGGCCGCTGTCCTTGAGCATGTGCGAAATCCGCAGGCCATCCTGCGCACCGAAACCGCCCGGCAGGTCCTCGTCGCCGGTGTAGCGCACCCCCAGCAGGAAGTCCTCGCCGCAGCGCCGGCGAATGCCACGCAGGATCTCGAAGGTAAAGCGCAGGCGGTTTTCCAGCGAGCCACCGTACGGGCCGTCTAGATCGTTGGTCAGGGGCGACCAGAACTGGTCCATCAAATGACCGTAGGCCTGCAACTCCAGACCGTCGAGGCCGGCGGCCTTCATGCGTTCGGCGGCATCCACATAGTCCTTGATGATCCGGTCGATGTCCCACTCTTCCAGCTTTTTCGGAAAGGAACGGTGAGACGCCTCCCGGCGGTGGGAGGGCGAGACGACCGGCAGCCAGTCGGCCTTGTCCCAGCGCGTGCGCCGGCCCAGGTGGGTCAGCTGGATCATCACCGCGGTGCCATGCTCGTGGCATTCGTCCGTCAGGTCCTTGAGCCATTTGACCACTTCATCCTGATAGGCCAACACGTTGTTGAACACCGGCGGGCTGTCGCGGGACACGGCGGCGGAACCTGCGGTCATGGTCAGCGCCACGCCGGCCTTGGCCCGTTCGACGTGATAAGCCCGGTATAAATCCTTGGGCATGCCGTCGACGGGATAGGCCGGCTCATGGGCGGTGGTGATGATCCGGTTTCTGAGCGTCAGGTTCTTGATTTTGTAAGGCTGCAGCAATGGATCGCTGGACATGGTGGTGCTCCGGAACAGAACGACGGGCGTGGTTTTGACATGACGGTATGTTCAATGTTCATGTGTGTCAATAGTTGTGACACAGGTGTACATTTCGCTTGTCTGAAGAAAGAACCAGGATTAACATCCCTTCGAAACGGGAAGTCGGAATCACCGTTTGCGTTATCAGAAGCTGTCCAGGACCGACATGAATTCCCTCGTGGGGGCGACGTCCGGTTGCGTCCCGAGGAAGTTGATCTTTCTGCTGCCCTGCCAATAACAACTTATACAGAACGCGGAGATGAACCATGATGAGGTTAACCAACAGCACTTCCATCGGCTGGCTCGCCGGCGTTGCGATGGTCATCAGCAGCTTGATGGCCCAGGCCGACGAGCCCACGCCGATCCGCATCGGATGGGTGAACTGGTCAGATACGGAAATCGCGGTGAAGCTGGCCGACACGGCGCTGCGAGATCACCTCAAGCAACCGGTCAAGTTGGTCCTGGCCGATATAGGCATTCAGTTCCAGGCATTGGCCAATGGCAGCATCGACCTGATCCCGATGGTCTGGCTGCCCAGCACTCACAAATCGTTCTATGACAAGTACAGCGACAAGCTGGAAGACCTCGGCGCGCTGTATGAGGGCCGGATCGGCATGGCGGTGCCCACCAGCATTCCCGTCAGCGAGATCGCCAGTGTCGAAGACCTCAATAAACCACAGGTGCGGGAAAAGCTGGGTGGCAAGATCCTCACTTCAGAGGTCGGCAACGGCCAATACAAGCTCACGGAAAAGGCCATCAAGGAATACAGGCTCGACGGCTACAAGATGGTCGCGTCTTCTGAGTCCGGGATGTTGAGCGAGCTGGACCGTAACTTGAAGCGTGACAAATGGTCCTTGATCAACGCCTGGAGTCCACATTGGATGTTTTCCAAATGGTCGCTGCGTTACCTGGACGATCCCAAGCAGATCTTTGGCGGTGCCGAGCAGATCCACGTGATGGCCCGCAAAGGCTTCAGTGCTGAACATCCCGATGTCGCCCGGTTCTTCGCCAACTTCAAGATTCCCCAGGCGGATCTTGAAAGACTGATGGCGGCTGCCCGTGACAGCTCGGCGGACAACGTCGTTGCCGAGTACTACGCAGCCAACAAGCCTCGTTTCGAAGCGATGTTCGGCGCCCAGGCTGGATCGGCTACGGCAAGTCAGTAATCACTGAGGTGGAGGCGGCCGCAGGGCCACCGTCTGGCCGAGATCAAAATGTGGGAGCGAGCTTGCTCGCGATGGCGGTAAGACAGTCGATGATGCGCTGACTGGCAGACTGCTATCGCGAGCAAGCCCGCTCCCACAGGGCGGTGTACTTAGAACTTGAAGCGTCCCACCAGGCCTTTGAGTTGTCCGGAGATGTCGGTCAACCGCCCCGATCCGCTTTGTGCCGAATGGGCGAATTCCTCGACCAGTTGGGCATCGGCATGGATCTGGGCGATGTGCCGGTTGATGTCTTCGGCCACCTGGTGCTGTTCCTCGGCGGCGGTGGCGATCTGGGTGTTCTGGTCGCGAATCGAGTCCACCGAGTGGCGGATCTTGTCGAAGCTGTCACGGGCCTGTTGGATACGTTCCACACTGGTCTGCGACACTTGCAGGCTGTTCTGCATCTGCAGGGTCACTTCCTGGGTGCGGCGGGCGAGGTTGCCGAGCAGGCTGTCGATCTCGCCGGTGGAGTCGGCGGTGCGTCGTGCCAGGGCCCGTACCTCGTCGGCCACCACGGCAAACCCGCGGCCCTGGTCACCGGCGCGGGCGGCTTCGATGGCGGCGTTGAGCGCCAACAGGTTGGTTTGTTCGGCGATCGAGCGAATGGTATCGAGGATCGTGTTGATGTTCTTGCTGTCCTGCTCGAGCGCTTGCATGGTCTGGGTCGACTGCTGCAGGTCCTCGCTCAGTTTCAGCACGCTGCCAGTGGCCTCGCCGATGTGATGCTGGCCGTCGTGCACGTCACGGTAGCCGGTATCCGCGCTGGAAGCGGCCTGGCTGCAGGAACGGGCGACTTCGTTGGCGGTCGCGACCATTTCGTTGAACGCCGTGCTCACCAATTCCACTGCCTGACGCTGGCGGCCGGCGGCTTCGTTCATGTTCTGGGCGACTTCGCTGGTATCGGCGGCGGCGTTCTGCAGGTCGGAAGAGGCGCTGCCGATGCGCTGTACCAACTGCGCGATCATGCCCAGGAACTGGTTGAACCAACTGGCCAGGGTGGCGGTTTCGTCCTTGCCCTGCACCGCGAGTTGGCGGGTGAGGTCACCTTCACCTTCGGCGATCTCTTGCAGACCGCTCGCCACACCGCGGATCGGGCGCACGATCACGCTGGCGAAACTGGCGCCGACAATGGCGAACACCGCCGCCAGCACTGCGGCAATGGCTGCGATCAGCCAGGTCAGGCTCGAGGCCTCGGCCATCACTTCGTCACGTTTGATCAAGCCAATAAAGCGCCAGCCCAGGTCCTTGGAACTGACCACGTTGGCCATGTACGGCACGCCATCGATTTCGATCTGGGTCACGCCGTCCTTGCTTTTGGCCAGTTCGGCATAGTTGGGGCCAAGGTCGGCCAGGGGCTTGAAATTGTGCTTGGCGTCGCTGGGGTCGACCAACACGTTGCCACTGGCTTCAACCAGCATCAGGTAACCGCTGTCGCCCAGCTTGATGTTCTTGACCAGCTCGGTCAGTTGCTTGAGCGATACGTCCAGGCCGACGACACCTACCAGCTTGCCGCTGGCATCGGCGATGGTGTGCACGATGCCGATCAAGGACACATCATCCGGTGCCCAGTAGTAAGCATCCGTGCGCACGGTGGTGCCCGGCGCGGCAATGGCGGCCTTGTACCAGGGGCGAACACGCGGATCGTAGTTGGAAATCTTCGGGTCGTCAGGCCAGCTGGCATAACCACCATCGGCCAGTCCCACGGAAAGATAGGCGGTAGTAGGGTGGCTCTTGGCGAATCTGTCGAAGATATCCAGCAACTGCTTGTTGGTCTCCGTCAGGGGAATTTGTGCGGCGTCGGCACCGGAATAGTTCTTCAGATCCTTGGCGCCGACGATCCGCGGATCCTTGGCGAAGAATTCAACGTTCTGGCTGATGCCGTCGAAGAATGTCTTCATGCCGTTGTCGATCTGCCGGATTTCACGACCGCTGCTGTCAAGGAAATTGGTTTTCGCCGCCTCGCGCAGGTTCAGCACGACGAGCACCGCGACCAGGACAACGGGCAGGCAGGCAATGGTCGCGAACGCCCATGTCAGCTTCTGTTTGATGTTCATGAAAACTCCCGCAGGTATTTATTAATGTTGGGACGGCGGAAACAGTAGCGGTGAGCGTCGCAAATGCTGGAACGAGAGGTAGCGCCCATGCTTACTCTCAGCATATCGACTGACGCGTTTGCCACTTGAGCCCGTTCGGCGCCGCGAGGACGTTGGACGAGTGATGTGGCGCAGCGGTTATCGCCAGCGTCGCAAAACGGGTGGACAGCTGCTTGTGCTTCTCGCGAAGACGCCAGGCAGGTGAGTTCTGACGGTTTTAATGGAGCAACGAGGCCCTATGCCAAGCGCATTCGAGAGCGTACTCAAAAACAAGAACATGGCTTATCAACCGCAGGGCAAGGCCGCTGCGGGCCAGGCGCCGACGCGTGTCGCGTTCGTCTTGATGGACAATTTCTCGATGATGTCTTTCACCGGCGCGGTGGACGCGCTGGTAACCGCCAACCTGATGAGCGACTCGCCCCTGTATGAAGTGCTGACGGTGGGGGCTTCGGGCCCACAGGTGACGAGCGACCTGGGGATTGTCATTTCAACCGACAACGAATTGGCGCAGTTACCGGAAAACCTCGACGTGCTGATCGTGGCCGGCGGGTTCCGGGTGAAGTTGCAGGGCATCGCCACGCTGCGCCGCAAGCTGCGCGCCAATGCGACGTCCGGGGCCATCCTGGGTGGGCTGTGGAACGGGGTATTCTTCGTCGCCGATGCCAATCTGCTGGATGGCTATGAGTGCGCCGTCCATCCGGAAAGCCGCGCCATGATGGCCGAGGTCTTTCCCCATGTGAAAGTCTCCAATCGGGCGTATGTGGTGGATCGAGAGCGAGTCAGCTGTGCAGGCGCGAACAGCTCGCTGCGCATGATGCTGCAGTTGATCAGCAAGACCGGCGGCCAGGCGCTGGTGGGCGCGATCGAGGAGATCCTGCGCTGCGACGAGTCGGGCGATGACGCGACGGACCTGCCGCCGGTGTTCGTCGAGACGGACCCGACGCTGCCGGAAAGCCTCAAGCTGGCCTTGGAATTGATGTGGCAAAACGTCGAAGAGCCGTTGACGATCGATGAACTGGCGGCGTGCGTGAAAATTTCCAAGCGCCAGTTGGAGCGCCGTTTCTGTAGCTTTCTCGGTGCGACGCCGACCCGCTATTACCTGGAACTGCGCCTGACCCGCGCACGTCAGCTCATCCAGCAGACCAATCGGTCCGTGACGGAAATCGCCGTGGCGACCGGTTTCGTCAGTTCGCCGCACTTTCAGCGCCGCTTCCGCGATTTCTTCGGCGTACCGCCGGGCAGTTATCGTTCGGCAGCGGCGCGCAAGCAAGCCTTGCGCTAGAGCATGGTGAACGTGTTCCTTCGTTCACCATGCTCGACGCTTCCATCAGGCCTCACGGCATTTGCGGCAGTTCTTGCGGTCGCAGATCGAATACCAATACCTCGGCGTCCTGGCCGTTGCCCAAGGTCAGCACCTGCTCCGCACGCACCCGTACGCCATCCCCTTCCTTGAGCGGCACACCGTTGAGCTCAACGCTGCCCCGAGCCACATGCACGTAGGCATAGCGATCTGCTGCCAGGGTCAGGGTGGCGCTTTGCTCGCCGTCGAACAGGCCGGCATAGACCCGTGCATCCTGGCGCACGTGCAGTGAGCCGTCGGCGCCGTCCGGGGAGATGATCAGCTGCAAGCGACCGCGTTTCTGCTCGGCACTGAAATGCTGTTGCTGGTAGCGCGGTGTAGCCCCCACCGCGTTCGGCACGATCCAGATTTGCAGGAAATGCACCGGCTCGTCCGCGCTGTGGTTGAACTCACTGTGGGCCACGCCGCTGCCGGCGCTCATCAGCTGTACGTCGCCGGGACGGATGACCGAACCGGTGCCCAGGGTGTCCTTGTGCTCCAGGGCGCCTTCGAGCACGTAGGAAAAAATCTCCATGTCGCGGTGCGGGTGCTGGCCGAAGCCTTTGCCAGCGGCGACCCGGTCGTCGTTGATCACCAGGAGATCAGAGAAGCCTTGCTCGTTGACGTTGCGGTAGCTGGCGAAGGAAAACGTGTGGAACGAGGTCAGCCAGCCGTGACGGGCGATACCGCGATCCGAAGCTTTACGAAGGGTCAGCATGATGAATTCTCCTGAGGTCAGTGGGCGGCGGCCGGGGCCTTTCGCCGGGTTCAGAAGAAGGTTAATGGTTATCGAATTGAGCAATAAGCGGGTGAAAAATGAAAGACTGTCCGGTATGGGTGGACAATTGATGAAGTCTACCCGGTGGTGCTTTGCTTCGACATAATGCGAGGGTGCTTGCCTGATCCCTCGGCTAAATCATGAAACCCTGTGGGAGCGAGCTTGCTCGCGATAGTGGCGGTTCAGCTAGCCTGAATGCCGCTGACACTACGCCATCGCGAGCAAGCTCGCTCCCACAGGAGGCATTTCAAGCTCGATATGGCGGATCTCAGGCCGCATTTCCCTGGATTCTGGCGTTTTACCCATGAAAACCGTTGCAATGGTGCTGTTCCCCGATTTTCTGCTGCTCGACATGGCAGGGCCTCTGGAGGTGTTTTCCATCGCCAATCGATACCTCGAGGCGAACCAACATTATAAATTGCTGACTTTAGGCACCGAGCGTGGGGCATTGCGGGCGTCCAACGGCGTGGCAGTGCAGGCCGACATCCATATCGACCAGGCCTGGGCGGCCTACGATGTGTTGCTGGTCCCGGGCGGGCCGGGGGCCTATAACGACCGGCATCCGGGGCTGCACACCTGGCTGCGGGCCGCCGCGCAACGCGCGACGCGCTACGGTTCCATCTGCACCGGGGCTTTTGTGCTGGGGGAGGCCGGGCTGCTTGATGGCTATCGTGTCACCACCCACTGGCACTACACCGAGCGACTGATCCGGCGTTTCCCTAAGGCTCTGGTCGAAACCGACAAGATCTACCTGCAGGACCGCCGCCTGATCACGTCGGGCGGCGTCACTGCCGGCATCGACCTGGCCTTGTCCATCGTCGCCCAGGATCATGGTCGCCGTGTGGCGCTGGATGTCGCCAAGGTGTTGCTGGTGGTGATGAAGCGCCAGGGCGGGCAGGCTCAGTTCAGTCCTCTGGTGGCAGCGGTGGGTGCCCAGGAGTCGGCTATCACCCGAGTGCAGAATCATGTGTTGGACCATCTGGAAGAACCCTTCACCATCGAGCGCATGGCTGCACTCGCGTCCATGAGTTCGCGGCATTTCGCCCGATTGTTCACCCGCGAGGTGAAGATGACGCCGATGGAGTTCCTGCAAGGGGCGCGCATCGACCGGGCCCGGCAGTTGCTGGAAAGCAGCGACCTGCCCCTCAAGACCGTAGCGTTTCGCAGCGGTTTCGGCAGCGTCCGGCACATGCGCACACTGTTCACGGAAAAGCTCGGCCTGACCCCGGTGCAGTACCGCCAGCAATTCAGCTGAGTGCTGATGTGTCCGTCCAGGGCACCGTGATGTCCGTGCTGCGCCCTGTGCCAGCATTGTTCTCCGATCATGGGCTGCCAAGATAACGGCGAACCCTCTGGAAAGGATGCGCAGGAGCCGGGGCAGACGCGTTCGATGGTCCGCGACGTCATGCCACCACCGGTTATCCGGCACTGAATCGCTGATGAACAGTTTCGTCAAACCCGACACAGAACCGGCGGTGGGCTTCGGCCCGTTTGCCTTCTACCGGCAGCAGCGGCTGGTCACTCGTGATGGTGACCCCCTCGCATTGGGCGGGCGGGCGCTGGACATTCTGCAGGTGCTGGTGGAACACGCCGGGAGTTATGTCAGTAAACAAGCGCTGATCACCCGGGTCTGGCCGGACAGTGTCGTCGAGGACATCAACCTGCGGGTGCACATCGCGGCGCTGCGCCGGGCCTTCGGTGATGGACGCGACGGTTGCCGGTACATCCTCAATGATCCCCGACAAGGCTATTGCTTTGTCGCACCGCTGGCTTGCACGGCACCCATCGAAAAACACAACCTGCCCGCACGGCTGAGCCCGGTGATCGGCCGCGACAAAGCGTTGGGCCGGCTGCTCGCCGAGGTGCCACGCCAAGGCTTGACCACCGTGACCGGCCCGGGCGGGGTCGGCAAGTCCACCGTGGTGCTGCGAGTGGCGGAGCTTTTGCTGGAGTACTTTGAGGACGGTGCCTGGTTTGTCGATCTGACGGCCTTCTCCGATCCTCTACAGGTGCGCGCCCGGATAGCCTGCATATTGGGCCTGGAGTCCGACGCCTTGATCCGGAAACTCAAGGCGCGCCGGATGCTGTTGGTACTCGACGGTTGCGAGCACCTGCTCGACGCCTGTCGTGAACTGGCCCTGGCGTTGCGAGCAGCGGCACCGGGTGTGTCGTTGTTGTTGAGCAGCCGCGAAGCGCTGAGCCTTACCGATGAACATGTCGTGCAACTGCCAGGCCTGACGTTGGCCTCACCCCTTGAGCCAGAGCATCAGCTATTGGCATGTCCGGCGGTGCAGTTGCTGATCGAGCGGGTCGGGGCGCGACAACAAGGCTTCAAACCCAGCGACCGCGAGCTGGTGACGATTGCGCAGATTTGCCAGCGCCTGGACGGCTTGCCCCTGGCCTTGGAACTGGCGGCCGCCCAAGTCAGCGTCCTGGGCGTGGCCGGAGTGCTGGAACAATTGGATTACGGGTTGTCACTGCTCAGTCACGGCCGGCGCACCGCGGTGCCCCGTCACCGGAGCCTGAAGGCGTTGCTGGATTGGAGCTTCGAGCGTCTGGCTGCCAGTGAGCAGGTGCTGTTCCAGCGCCTGGCAGTATTCGATCGACCCTTTACAGTTAAGGCGGCGAAGGCAGTGGTCAGCAGTCCGGAGCTGGATGCCGAGCAGTTGCCATGGCTGCTGTCGCGATTGGCGAGCCAGTCGTTGCTGATGGTCGAACAGTGCGCCAGCGGGGTGCGTTTTCGCTGGCTTCATACCACCCGGGCCTATGCACTGGAAAAGCTGCGCAGCAGCGGACATTGGCATTCGTATCATCGTCGCTACGTCCTGCAGGACGCCTGGACGCCGGTTCATTCAAACCCCGCTGTGTCCGGACAGCGCCTGGAGCAGCGCGTCGGCCTGCACTAGATCGGGGGTGTCGAAGCCTTCGGTGAAGCGGCGATAGACCGGTTCGAGCAACTGTTGCGCGGCCGATTCGCGGCCCTGGCGTTGCCATAGTCGCGCCAGGGACATGGCGCAGCGCAGTTCCCAAGCCTGTGCCGCTTGCTCGCGGGCTATCGCAAGGGCTGCTATCAGTTGCTCTTGCGCATGACCATCAATGCACGGGTCATTCGAGGCCAACAGGGTTTCGGCGCCGGCCCGCAGGATTTCTGCAGTGCACCAGCCGGCGGCGCCACTGCGGGCGCGTTCGACTTGCGCGTCGTTGACCAGATCGGTGCGCAGGGTCACGACGATATCCTGGATCAACCCATTGACCGGATTGGCTTCCAGGGGGCCGCCGTTCAATGCGCTGTCGTAATAGCGGGCCCAGTTATGGAACAGGATCACCGAGTGTTTGGTGGCCTGGTATTGCAACATCTCCAGCCGCTCTCGAGCCGTGCCGTGATCGCCGTTGTAGTGCGCAATCACGCAGCCGGCCAACGCCAGGGTGTAGCAGATTGAAGTGCCATGGTTGATCTGCAAGGCGATCTGCAGCGCGAGGTCGGCTGCCCGTCGGGCTCTTTCAGCGAAGCCTTGCAGCCAGAGGATGCGCGCCAGGGTCGTCAGCGAGGCCACGCTCTGGTCGTATTGCACACCGAAACCGTGGGTGAAACGGCTCAGATGGCCGTTCTGGGCCAGGCGCTGGATGACCTGTTCGGCCTCTTGTCGAGCCGCGCCCTGGGCGCCGGCAAAATGCAGCGCCAGCACCCGCAGGCGTTGGGCACTCAAGGACAGTACCGGGTCGCCCTGGGTGCCGAGTCGGTCGAAATCCTGGCTCTGCTCCAGTGCTTGTCGATAGTTCCCGCAACTGAGATTGACCGCCATGTGCCCCGACACTGCGCGCAGTTCGCCGGCGCGGTTCTGACAATGCCGGGCCAGTTGCCGGGCGGCGACAAAAGCGTGAATCGTTGCCGGCGTACCGCCTTCGGTGTGGTAGCTGAAACTGGCGTGGGCCAGCTCCAGGGCGAGGCTCAGCCTGGGGCATGGCGCCGGGCTGGCCCGCAGCAATTGCCGGGCCTTGGAGACATACAGACCGTGTTCCTTGACCAGCGACAGTTCTTGCCACAGGGGCAGGGTGCGTGCCGTCAGGCGAACGGCCACCTCATGCGACCCGTTGGGGGCCAGTCCCCGGTCGAGGGCGGCACGGATGTCGTCGCGATAGGCGGCGTAGCGCGCAATCCACAACGGCGTAGGGGTGTGCTCCCAGTCGTTTTCGGCTTGCTCCATCAACGCCAGGCAACGCTCGGCGTGGCGTTCCTGGCTGGCCGCCAGTTCACCGGCTGCAGCCAGTTTTTCCGACGCATAACTGCGGGTAGTGTCCAGCAGGCGGTAGCGCACCTCTTCGTCGCCGACTTCGACATTGAGCAACGACTTGGCGACCAACTGGCTGATGGACACCAGCACCTGATCGGGCGCGACGTGTGGACCGACGATCACCGCTGCGGCCGATGCCAGGTTGAAGCTGCCCATGAACACCGCCAGCCGGCGCAGGCAGATCTGCTCGCACACCGTGAGCAGTGCAAAGCTCCAGTCGAGCGTGGCAAGCAGGGTCTGCTGGCGCGGAGCAACGTCGGTGTGGCTGTGTAGCACGGCCACGCTGTCCTGCAATTGCCGATGCAGCTCCTCCAGCCCGAAACGGCCTACCTGCGCGGCGGCCAACTCGATGGCCAGCGGGATCCCATCCAGCCGCTGGCAAATCTGCGCCACCCATGGCACTTCGAGGTCGGTCAGTTCGAAGTCTTCATGGCTGGCCATCGCACGTTCGGCAAACAATTGCAGTGCCGGATATTGCAGGGCCGGATAACCTTCGATGGACGTTTCGCGGGGTGGAAATGCCAGGGAGTCCACGCGCTGCACGTGTTCGCCTTCGGCCCGCAGGCCTTCGCGGCTGGTGGCCAGGATGTGCAAGTGCGGGGCGCCGCGCAGCAGGGTTTCACAAAGCTGGGCGACGGCGTCGATCAAGTGCTCGCAGTTGTCGATCACCAGCAGCAGATGCCGTTCCTTGAGCTGGCGGGCGATGGTGTCCGGCTGATCAAGGTCGGGCAGCGGCAGGTTCAGCAGGGTGCACAGATCGGGGACGATCATCGCTGGATCGTTGAGCAAGGCCAGGTCCAGTAGAAACGTGCCGTCGCGGTAGTGCTCGATCAGTCGTTCGGCGACGCGCAGCGCGATAGTGGTCTTACCGATGCCGCCGGTCCCGACCAGGGTGATGAAGCGCTTGCGCGGCAGCTGTTCCACCAGACTCTCCACCACCGCCTGGCGCCCGATCATCCGGGTACGCCGCAGTGGCAGGTTGTGGGGCGCTGACGATGGTGCGATGTCCACCGATGGCGCGAGCGGCTCGGCAGACACTGGCGCGACAAAACTGTAGCCGCGTTGCGCCACGGTGACGATGTAGCGTTGCCCGGCCTGACCGTCCCCCAATGCCTTGCGCAGTGCGGCCACATGCACCCGCAGATTGGTGTCTTCTACCACACTCCTGGGCCAGACCCGGGCGATCAACTGCTGTTTACTCACCACCTCTCCGGCGTGTTCGAGCAGTACCAGCAGAATCTCCACCGCCCGCCGTCCCAGGCGCAGCGGTTGCCCGCCCTCCAGTACCAGGCGCTGGCGAGGATGGACCTGATAAGGGCCGAAATGCACCGTCTGTTCGACGGGCAGGGTGAGGGGTTGGCTCATGGTGTTCTCAATGTGCTTGTCCCGGTGCATGGGCTTTATCCGAGCATGTTCCTCAGGTTTTGCGTTGAGCGCAACGGTGAAGGCGTCTGGCGCGGGCTTTGCGGAGCGCAATCGTGGCGAGGGAGCTTGCTCCGGCTGGGCTGCGAAGCGGCCCTTGGGACCCTGCCGCTGATCAATCTGACACGGCGAGGTGACGATCTGGGGTCGCTGCGCAACCCAGCGGGAGCAAGCTCCCTCGCCACAAAGAACCTCGGCACTCTCAGTTTCAGCACCCGGCTTCCAAAAAAATTAACAACGTTTAACTCACGCCGTTGTCGCGTCTGACCGGACCATGAAGACCTCCCAATCACCGCAAGGAAGTCATGTCATGAGCACCTTCATCACCCGCGATGGCACCGAGATCTACTACAAGGACTGGGGCAGTGGGCAGCCGGTGGTGTTCAGCCATGGCTGGCCGTTGAACTCGGACAGCTGGGAAGCGCAGATGATGTTCCTGGCATCCAACGGCTATCGGGTGATCGCTCATGACCGTCGTGGGCACGGGCGCTCCAGTCAGCCTTGGGACGGCAACGACATGGACACCTACGCCGATGACCTGGCCGAGCTGATCGAACGCCTGGACTTGAAGAATGCCGTGCTGCTCGGCTTCTCCACCGGCGGTGGCGAAGTGACGCGCTACATCGGTCGTCATGGCGCCGCGCGCGTCGCCAAGCTCGGCCTGATCTCGGCGGTGACACCGTTGATGGTGCGGACCGCGTCCAACCCCGGCGGCCTGCCTATCGAAGTGTTCGACGGCTTCCGCCAGGCCTCCCTCGCCGATCGTTCTCAGCTATACAAAGATGTGGCCGGTGCATTTTTCGGCGCCAACCGTCCAGGCGCCAAGGTTTCCCAAGGCATGATCGACTGGTTCTGGATGCAGGGCATGCTCGCCGGCCACAAGAACACCTATGACTGCATCAAGGCATTTTCGGAGACCGACCTGACCGAAGACCTGCGCAACATCGATGTGCCGACCCTGGTGGTCCATGGCGACGATGACCAGGTGGTGCCGATCGAAGCCGCCGGCATTGCTGCCGCCAGGTTGCTCAAGAACTCTCAGCTGCTGGTCTACCCCGGCGCGCCTCATGGCTTGACCGATACTCACAAGGACCGGCTGAACGCTGATTTGCTGGCGTTTATCCAGGGCTGAAGGGGGAGGGGCTGACCCTGATGCTTGGGCAAGCCACAAAACCTGGGGTGGAAGCGAGCTTGCTCGCGAAAGCGGAGTGTCAGTCGACAAGGATGTTGAATGTCGGTACGCCTTCGCGAGCAAGCTCGCTCCCACAGAGATTTTACCCATCCCTGGTCATTCAACAGGATCAAAAACCCATGAATCGCAACGATCTACGCCGTCTCGACATGAACCTGCTGGTGATTTTCGAGGCGTTGATGTTCGAGAAAAACCTGACCCGCGTCGCCGAGAAGCTGTTCATGGGCCAGCCGGCGGTGAGCGCGGCGTTGGGGCGGTTGCGGGATCTGTTCGATGACCCGCTGCTGATCCGCCACGGTCGAGGCATGGAGCCGACTCCACGAGCCCTGGCCATTCTCAAGGAACTGCAACCGGCCATGGACACCATTTCCGGTGCGGTCAGCCGGGCCAAGGCGTTCGATCCGTCCACCAGTTGCGACGTGTTTCGCGTCGGCCTGTCCGACGATGCCGAGTTCGGCCTGTTTCCGCCGCTGCTGATGCAACTGCGCGAAGAAGCGCCGGGCATCATCGTGGTGGTGCGCCGGGCCAATTTCCTGCTGATGTCGTCGCTGCTGGCCAGCGGTGAAATCAGCGTTGGCGTCAGCTACACCACCGACCTGCCGGCCAATGCCAAGCGCAAGAAACTGCGGGACATTCCCTGCAAGGTCCTGCGCGGCGACAAGCGCCCAGGGCCGCTGACCCTGGACGAATACTGCGAACGGCCCCATGCCATGGTGTCGTTCTCCGGCGACTTGAGCGGCAACATCGACCTGGACCTGGCGCGTATCGGCCGGACCCGCAAGGTGGTGCTCGCGGTGCCGCAGTTCAGTGGCCTGCGCGCCTTGCTCGCCGGCACCGAGCTGATCGCCACCGTGCCTGACTACGCGGCCTGCGCGCTGGTGGAAGGCTGCGGCTTGCGCGCCGAGGATCCACCGTTCGAGATCAATGCGGCTGAGCTGTCGATGGTCTGGAGCGGGGTGCACGACAACGATCCCGCCGAACGCTGGCTGCGCTCACGCATCGCCAGCCATATGTCCCAACCGTTGCCGGCGGCTGCTTCGACGCCGTCGGTCGGAGACCACCGATGAACCTCACCGATGAACGCCCGTTGCAGGACCTGGGCTTGTTGTTCCTGCGCTTGAGCGGCGCGCTGTTCCTGCTCTGGGTCCATGGACTGCCGAAACTGTTGCACTACAGCGTCGAGCTGACCCGGATCGAAGACCCGTTTCACCTCGGTGCTGCGCCGACCCTGATCCTGGCGATCTTCGCCGAGGTGCTCTGCCCGTTGCTGATCGTGGCCGGCGTCCTGGTACGCCTGGCCTGCCTGCCCATCCTGTTTCTGCTGGCCGTTGCGCTGCTGGTGGTTCACCCGCAGTGGAGCCTGGAAGAAGGGCAGTTCGGCTGGCTGCTGCTGATTATTTTTACCAGCGTATTCATCGCCGGGCCTGGGCGCCTCGCGATCAACACGCGTTTTGCTGGAGTGCTTCGCCATGTCTGAATCTCAAACCCTCGAAACCAGTGCAACGCCCGGTGCCGATGAAATCGTCACCCTGGTGGTCAAGCACCGGGTCAAGGCCGGTCAGGACGCCGCCTACGAAGCCTGGTTGCGCCGCACCGTGACCGTGGCCGCCGGTTGGCCAGGTCATCTGGGCGTGGATGTGGTCCGGGGCAAGCAGGGTGGGCTGTCACTGTTCACCTGTGTGCTGCGTTTCCGCTCCACCGAGGCCATGCAACGCTGGCTGGATTCGCCTGAGCGCCGGCAGTTGGTCGACGAGGCCGCGCCATTGCTGGCCGACGGTGACCAGACTGAAGTCGGATCCCACAAGGAGTTCTGGTTCGCCCCGCTGGCAGATGCCTCCACGCCTCCCCCGCGCTGGAAGCAGGCTGTGGTGACGCTGTTGGTGATCTTGCCGCACACCTTGCTGGTGCCGCTGATCTGGGGGCCGGTCCTGCAACTCAACGCTTTCCTGTCCAACTACGTGGTCGCCACGTTCCTGATCACCGTGACCATCGTGCTCTCGGTCTGTTACGTGTGCATGCCGCTGGCGACCCGGTTGTTCGCGCCGTGGTTGGAAGCCTCGAAGGCGCACGAACAGCTGAAACCGTAAGCGATCACCGTTGTGACGAGGGAGCTAGCTGTGGCGAGGGAGCTTGCTCCCGCTGGGGCGCGAAGCGGCCCTGAGCTTTTTGGGGCGGCTGCGCCACCCAGCGGGAGCAAGCTCCCTCGCCACGGACTGTAATTATTTTTGATAGAAGGAAAATCCGATGAACGCCGATCTGATTCTGTTCAATGGCCAATTTCATACGGTCGACCGGGAAAAACCCCGTGCCAGCGCCGTCGCCATCAGCCAGGGCAAATTCGTCGCAGTGGGCACCGACGCCGAGGCCATGGCCTTGCGGGGCAGCGGCACCCAGGTCATCGACCTCAAGGGCCGCACCGTCATCCCCGGGCTCAACGACTCGCACCTGCACCTGATCCGCGGTGGCTTGAACTACAACCTGGAACTGCGCTGGGAAGGCGTGCCGTCCCTGGCCGATGCCTTGCGCATGCTCAAGGACCAGGCCGACCGCACGCCGACCCCACAATGGGTACGCGTGGTGGGCGGCTGGAACGAGTTCCAGTTCGCCGAGAAGCGCATGCCGACCCTGGAAGAGCTCAACCAGGCCGCGCCCGATACCCCGGTGTTCGTGTTGCACCTGTATGACCGCGCCTTGCTCAACCGCGCCGCGCTGCGCGTGGCTGGCTACACCCGTGACACGCCGAACCCGCCGGGCGGCGAGATCGTGCGCGACAGCAAGGGCGAGCCCACCGGCATGCTGGTGGCGCGGCCTAACGCGATGATCCTGTATTCGACCCTCGCCAAGGGGCCGAAGCTGCCGCTGGAATACCAGGTCAACTCCACCCGCCAGTTCATGCGTGAACTCAACCGCCTGGGCCTGACCAGTGCCATCGACGCCGGCGGTGGTTTCCAGAACTACCCGGACGATTACGCGGTGATCGAGCAGTTGGCTCGGGAAGAGCAGTTGACGGTGCGCATCGCCTACAACCTGTTCACCCAGAAGCCCAAGGAAGAACTCAGCGACTTCAAGAACTGGACCGGCAGCGTCAAGTTGCACCAGGGCGATGATTTCCTGCGGCACAACGGTGCCGGCGAGATGCTGGTGTTCTCGGCCGCCGACTTCGAAGACTTCCTGGAACCACGCCCGGACTTGCCGCCCGGCATGGAACAGGACCTGGAGCCGGTCGTGCGCCACCTGGTCGAGCAGCGCTGGCCGTTCCGCTTGCACGCCACCTATGACGAATCCATCAGCCGCATGCTCGATGTATTCGAAAAGGTCAACCGCGACATTCCGTTCAACGGCCTGCCATGGTTCTTCGACCATGCCGAGACCATCACGCCGAAGAACATCGAGCGGGTCCGGGCCCTGGGCGGCGGCATCGCGATCCAGGACCGCATGGCGTTCCAGGGTGAGTACTTCGTCGACCGCTACGGCGCCAAGGCTGCCGAAGCCACGCCGCCGATCAAGCGCATGCTGGCCGAGGGCGTGCCAGTGGGCGCCGGCACCGACGCCACCCGAGTGTCGAGCTACAACCCGTGGACCTCGCTGTACTGGATGGTCAGCGGGCGCACCGTCGGCGGCTTGTCGCTGCACGAGGAAGGCCTGCCGCGCCTGACTGCGCTGGAGCTGTTCACCCATGGCAGCGCCTGGTTCTCCTCCGAGCAGGGCAAGAAAGGCCAGATCAAGGTCGGCCAACTGGCGGACCTGGCCGCCCTGAGTGCGGACTTCTTCAGCGTCGAGGAAGAAGCCATCAAGTGGATCGAGTCCGTGCTGACCGTGGTCGACGGCAAAGTGGTGTACGCCGCCGGCGACTTCGAAAAGCTCGGCCCGGCCAGCGTCCCCGTGCTGCCGGACTGGTCGCCGGTGGTCAAGGTCCCAGGCCACTGGCGCCCGAACTCGCCGTTGCAAGCCCAGGTTCACCAGTGCAGCGGCCCGTGCACCGTGCATTCCCACAGCCATGAGCGCGCGCGTCTGTCGAACGTGCCGGTCAGCGATTTCCAAGGCTTCTGGGGCGCGTTCGGCTGTTCGTGCTTTGCGTTCTGACTGATTGATCCATTTCCCCTGTGGGAGCGAGCCTGCTCGCGATAGCGGTTGAACATTCAGCATCGCTGTCGCCTGACACTCCGCCATCGCGAGCAAGCTCGCTCCCACAGGTTCCATATTTCCATCCAAAGGAGTCATCCCATGAGCAATGTTCCTACCTACAACCGTCTGAACAAAGATGACGCGGTCGTCCTGCTGGTCGATCACCAGACCGGCCTGATTTCCCTGGTCCAGGATTTCTCGCCGAACGAATTCAAGAACAACGTCCTGGCCCTGGCCGACTTGGCGAAGTTCTTCGAACTGCCGACCATCCTGACCACCAGCTTCGAAAAAGGCCCTAACGGCCCGATCGTGCCGGAGCTCAAAGAGATGTTCCCGGACGCGCCGTACATCCCGCGTCCAGGCCAGATCAATGCCTGGGACAACGAAGACTTCGTCAAGGCGATCAAGGCCACTGGCCGCAAGCAACTGATCATCGCTGGCGTGGTGACTGACGTCTGCGTGGCATTCCCGACCTTGTCGGCACTGGCTGAAGGTTTCGATGTGTTTGTGGTGACCGATGCTTCCGGCACCTTCAACGAAACCGTGCAGCAAGCCGCCTGGGTGCGCATGACCGCTGCCGGCGCGCAGATGATGAACTGGTTCTCGGTGGCCTGTGAGCTGCACCGCGACTGGCGCAACGACATCGAAGGCCTGGGCAACCTGCTGTCCCAGCGCATTCCGAACTACCGCAACCTGATGAACAGCTACTCGGCGTTGACTGCCAAGTAAGCTGAGCGTTGTAGCTGGACGACGCCCGCTTTGTGCGGGCGTTTTTTTGTGCCTGGAGTCGGCCCAGCCACACACCCTGTGGCGAGGGAGCTTGCTCCCGCTCGGCTGCTCAGCAGCCGCTAAGTTGGCTCCGCGATATGTCTGGGAAAAATGCAGGGCCTGCTTTGCAGGCCAGCGGGAGCAAGCTCCCCCGCCACATTGGGCTGGTGTGGAGCCGAAATTCGAGATCAGCCACAGCCCCTGGGTGGTGCCTGCTCGCGATGAGGGTGGCAGAACCGACACTTCCCAATCTGCCTGGCGCCGCCCACAATGCCCCGTTGAATTCCCTGACTGTCCACCCGCGGATCCCCAATGAACCCCTTCGAAGAAATGCGCATCTTTGCCCAGGTCATGGAGTCGGGCAGTTTCACTGCGGCGGCGGACAAGCTGGGGCTGTCCAAGCAGTTCGTCAGTCGCAGGCTCATGGAGCTGGAGCAGCGCCTGGGTGTGCGTCTGCTCAACCGCTCGACGCGGCGCCTGGATGTCACGCCCCTGGGCCAGCGTTATTACGAGTCGGCGCAGCGCCTGCTGGGTGAGCTGGAACAGGTGGAGCAGGGCATCAGCGGCCAGACCAGCGAGCCCCGTGGCACGATCCGTCTCAGTGCGCCGCTGTCGTTCGCCGTGGCGCACCTGGGCAGCCTGTTGCCGCTGTTTCTGCAACGCCATCCCGGCGTCAGCGTCGAGGCCGACCTGAGTGACCGTCCGGTGGATTTGCTGGGGGAGGGCTACGACCTGGCGCTGCGCATCGGCGTGTTGGAGGACTCGACCCTGATCGCCCGGCGCATCGCGACCATCGAACGGGTGTACTGCGCCAGCCCGGCCTACCTGGCGCAACGCGGCACCCCGACACGGCCCGAAGAGCTGCGCGAGCATGATTGCCTGCCCTACGGTCACAGTCGTCAGGTGCAGTGGCGCTTCGGCGGCATCGGCAAACCGTTGACCCTGGAGGTCACAGGACGGATGCGCGCCAACAACGGCGATGTCCTGAGGGACGCGGCAATCGCCGGCATGGGCGTGACCTACCTGCCGATGTTCATCCTTGGCGACGCGCTGAAGGACGGTCGGTTGATCCAGGTGTTGGCGGGGTTCGAGCCCGAGCCGCTGACGTTGTCGGCGGTGTACCCGCAACATCGCCAAGGCTCAAGGCCGGTGCAGGCCCTGGTGGAGTTCTTGCGCGAGCAGATGCAGTAAAGCGCCGCGAACACATCCAGCCGTCATGGGACGGCTGGACGTGTTCGCGGCGCTTGATTGGATCAGGCGGCGATATTAGCGCTGCTCAATTCTTTCTTGTACTGCGCTTTCATGGCTTCCATCTGTTCACCCAGGGCATCGAGCTTGGCCTTGCCCAGCAGCTTTTTCGCCTCAGGGAACATTTCCTTCTCTTCTTCCTCGATGTGGTGCTCCAGCAGTTCCTTGACCACTTTTACACGACCGGCGAACTCTGGTTGAGTCGGGTCGGTGGTCTTGAGGTCCGGCAGCACCAGGGAATCGACGGTGCGGTGTTCTTCCTTTGCCTCGTAGTACATTTCGGCCTGTTCCTTACCGCCAGCTTCTTTGAAGGCCGGGTACAGAATCTCTTCTTCCAGACGGGTGTGAATGGAAACTTCCATTTCGAGTTTAGCCAACAAGTCAGTGCGTTTCTTGACTGCGCGCTCGGTGGATTCGCTCAGTTGAGTCAGAATGGCTTTGACGCGTTCGTGGTCGGCTTTCAGCAGGTCGATGGCGTTCATGAGTAGCTCCTGGCAATTCACGGATGCGGGCCGGCTTCAAGCGCCGACGCCACGTAACAGGTAAATTGCATGAGCCATGCCAGCCGTGGAGGTTTTTAAATTCCTTTAAAAACAGTTGGTTATGATTGTCGCCATTTTTGCCATCGTGCAGGCTGCAATGGGCGCAGCGAAAAAGCCATGCACTTTGCGCTGTCGACGGACGCTAGGCGCTGTACAACAGCTGACGAGCTCGTCTGGCAATCGCCAGGCACGAGGTCAGTCCTGGCGACTCAATACCAAACAGGTTGATCAACCCCGGCACGCCATGGTCTGCCTCGCTGCTGATCAGAAAGTCACGGGCCGGTTCGCCGGGTGCCGAAATCTTTGGCCGGATACCGCTGTAGTCAGCGTGCAGGCTCCGGTCCGGCAGGCCCGGCCAGTACTTGCGAATCGCTGGGTAAAATGCTTCGGCCCGGGTCGGGTCCACGCGGTAGTCCTGCTCCTCGACCCATTCGACATCCGGCCCGAAACGCGCCTGGCCCCCCAGGTCCAGGGTCATATGGATGCCCAAACCCGCAGCTTCCGGAGCGGGATAGACCAGATGTCGGAACGGCGCCCGCCCGCTGAGGCTGAAATAGTTACCCTTGCATAGACAATCGTCCGGCACTGACTGCGGCGGCAGGCCGTCGATGCGGCGGGCGAGGGCAGGGGCCTGCAGGCCGCTGGCATTGATCAGTTGCCGACAAGACAAGCCCATCTGCGCCGTACCGCCCAGCTCCAGCCTGAAGCCATCCGTGGTGACATACGCACGCAACAGCGGCGTGTGAAACGCCACCGTCGCGCCAGCGGCCTCGGCATCGCCCTGCAAGGCCAGCATCAGGGCATGGGAATCGACAATCCCTGTGGATGGCGAATACAACGCCGCGACGCACGCCAACTCCGGTTCCAGCGCTTGCGCCTGCTGTTGGTCGAGCAGACGCAGGTCTTCCACGCCATTGACCAGACCGCGTTCTAGCAACGCCCCGAGCCCAGCTACCTGGGACTGATCCGTAGCAACGATCAGCTTGCCGAGCCGCCGGGTGCTGACTCCACGACTTTCGCAATAGGCATATAGCTGGCGCCGACCCTCGACACACAACTGCGCCTTGAGACTGCCCGGCGGGTAATAGATACCGGCATGAATGACTTCGGAATTACGCGAACTGATGCCTGTACCGATGGCCCCGGCGGCTTCGATCAGCAGCACTTCGTGACCGGCCAATGCCATTTCCCGGGCGATGGCAAGGCCGATGATACCGGCGCCGGCTATTACGCATTCGATATGCATGCGTGGAGGTTCCTCGTTGCGCTGTGGACCAGCAACCCGGTCAGGATAGCCGGGCTGTGGGTGTTGTTACGAGCTCTCTCACGGAGGACAACATTGATCCAGAGTTTTTCTGTCCGTGGACGCCATTGGGTTTTATAAAGGGAGCGCGTCGCGCGGTGTAGTGACTGTCTTGGTCATTCCTTGATGGTGTGGTTTCCGGCTGTGGGCGTGGAAGTGCTTTTCCCCGTGCTCCGTTAAGTCTCCTGCGCCTATTCGATAATTAACAACTTGGCTTTATAACCGCACCGCTCTGCTCATATTGGTGTTGCAGATACTCGACCTTCCTTCCGTGATCTTCCTTCACGCAAAAAATCGCGTCGTAGAACAGGACGCTCTGACGGAGCGGGTGAGCAATAAGGGCATCGATCCTTGCGTAGTACGTTTCGCCCACTTTGAGGGGTTTCTCCGGGGCAGACTGTCGATACCCGGCGGGTAATGCACCGTATGAAATGCAGTCACCAGACTTTAATGACAGTGGTGGGTTTTCGGGAGTCAGCACAACTTGCCACATTAGTAGGCGGCCATTATGGTGCAGCGCACGCTCCGAAACTGATAGGGCTCTGACGCTCACAGATGGTGACGCCTGCACAGGTGTACAGATCAATAATTTTCCATTCTCCGAGCGGATAACAGCTTCGCCCGGTATACCCCACGGTGTGGCGTTACCCGAGCTTACTAAAATAATCACCAGCAAAATGAACGAATAACTTCTCATGTCAGTTCCAGTGATGACCGTCAATCATGGAGCGTAAACCTGTGGCGCATTGCCGTTACGTCGACCATCGCATGATGGAATAAAATCAGATCCGTTCGGCATACGGATGTACTGGATGAATTTTCCAGTACCGTCGGCGCTTCGGCTAATACAGAATACCGCGCGATATGTATCTGTTGGGCTGTACGCATTACTCAAGCCGAATACGTAGGTGTGATTGACTTTGAGAGTCAATGGGGAGCTTCTTATTTTATAGGCGTCCAACTCATAACCTTCAGGCACAGCATCGAATATGACACAGGCGCCAGGCTTCAACTCTAACGGCTTGAAGCCTGATTTCAAAGAGACTCCCCAAGAGCCTGGGTTCCGCACGTAGCTTTCTGACAGTGATATCCAACCGACAGGAAATGTCTGCGTCGTATCATCGGGCAAGCAAATTGCTGGTTTATCATCGATGGAAATGATATTTCCATCGCCCATGTATCCAAACGATGTTGCATGAGTCTCTTTCAAAGCTATGCAAAATGGCATGATTAGCAAAATTACTGAATACTTCATGTGTCGCCTCAGCCTGGGAGGTTAGAACGGTTGGCAGGGTCATCCAAAACACTCTTAACCGTTAAAGCAAGGAGTTCCGGGCTTTTACCAATATTACTTCGGCTCCATACCCTCCGTGGGTTGCGAAGAATACAAATCAAATAATAGTCCGAAACGATTTCACCTTGCTGCTCCATGTTGTAGTCGGAAAAATTCCTGCTTTCTGCCAAGGTGTATTTGTAGGCATCCTCTCCACGGCTGGTTACAGTCAGTCCGGCCTGTTTAACAGGGTACCCAAGTTGGTATTGCCAAACATGGGTCAATTCGTGCATGAACAGCGCTTTATCCCTGTCGTCCCCGGTAGTAGAGAAATCATCTCTGTAGAATTTTGTGCTTTCTGGAAAATACATTTCTCCATTAGGTGTGACAGCCGTGTTCTGAAAACCAAAGAATAACCACCAGCCACCGTGGTGAATTTTGACTTTACTGTAGTTAATCGATTCTTTGAATATAACTCTGGACATGGCGATTTCACCCGGTGTCAATGCACGAGACTTACCTTTGGGCAACGGCACGACCTGGATGGAAGTACCCACGCCCGTATCGTTGGTCGAGATATTCATGGCGCTCAGGTCGATCTCCAGTGGGGCCTGGGCGTTCTGCGCAGCGCAACAGATCGGCTTCACGCCTTCGGGTGGGAACAGGGACAAACGACTGATCCGGGCCGGTTCCCGGGTCACGATGCGCTGCGTATAACCCTGCTCGTCGGTCATGCCTTCAAACGAGCTGTTATCCGCCAGGGTGACGCGGTATTTCAGATTGCTTGCCGGCTTACCGTTCGGATCGACCAGGTGAAGTTGTTCATCGAACAGCGAATCCAGCATTTCGAGCTTCAGGTCCCCGGGCACCAGGGTGTTGATGCTCATGGTCCGGCCATCCTTGTCGGTTACGCCGGTGAATATGTCTCCTTGTTGGGTCGTGACTTGGTAACGAGAAAATGGCTTGGCTGCCTGGACTTGATTTCTAAGCTCATAGACACCGCTATAACCGGCAGGCAAAGGCGTGGCCGGGGTATCTAGCGTAGTGCCGTCGAGTTTCTCCACATTGAGCGCCTTGAGGTAGATATTGCCCGGCGCCCCCAGCTCGATCTCGCCATCCTTCAGGCGGATATAGGCGCCACCACAGTGGAGTACCAATTCTTGCGCAGCGCTTATTTCAACGCGTCCGCTGGTGCTCTCGACCTTGACGTCGGCTTTAGCCAGCGCATGCAAATCGCTTTTCTGGGCATGCAGTTTGATCTGGCCTTCTGCGGCCTTGAGTTGCAGATCGGCCTTGCGCGCCAACACGCTGACAGCGTCCTGTGCGGCGGCGGTAAAGTTGCGCCCGGCGCTGATATCGGCATTGTGTGCTGCCACGATGCCGACGCTTTCAGCCCCCGAGGCCAGGCATACGGCCTCGGGACTGACCATGCCGATTCCACTCGGGGCATGGACCAGAACGCCGGGCCGTTTCAGATTCTTCAGCGCCTCGCCCAAACGCCTCTGGCTCTCGACATCGCTGGGTATCGCTTCAGCGCTACGTGAAGCGCTGGCCAGTGAACGCGCCAGGGACAGCGCACTTTCCAATTGATTGATGGCGTCTTCCATGTCGAGCTGCATACCCGTCGCGCGTGGCTGCTCATCAGCACTGATGAACAACCCCTTGCCCCCGCGTATCGCCCCCCAACCGTCGCTGCGCAGTTCGAACCCTTCGCCGCGTTTGCGCTTGTCAGCGTCTACCAGGTGCCCGAGGTTGAGCTGGCTCTTGCCGCTGTGCTCGGTGCTGAGTTTGATGTGTTCCTCGCCGCGGCTGTCGTCCATGCGCAGTTTGTTGTTGGCCGGGGTGCGCAGCACGTTGCGCTTGTAGTTGCGCAAGGTCACCGGGTCGGGGTGGTCGCTGTCATGCAGGGCGTGGGCGATGTAGGGGCGGTCCGGGTCGCCCTGTTCGAAGGCGACCGCCACTTCGGTGCCGGCCAGCAGCGGCAGGTGCAGGCCGTGGGTGTCGCCGGCGTAAGGCCGCGCCAGGCGCATCCACAGGCTTTCCCGGCCGGGTTGCCAGGTGTCGCGGTCGAACAGAAAGTGCACCCGGTAGCGCCCGTCGAGGTCGATCTCGGCGTAGGGGTCGTTGGCCTGCGGGTTGCTGACCCGCGCCGGCACGGTACCGCTGATGCACGGCTTGGGCAGCACCGGCGGGCGGTAGCACACCTCGTTGGCATAGGGGATCGCCTCGAAGGTGACGACGAAGCTGCGGTCGCGGGCGGCGGTGGTGGTCAGTTGCACGATCACCGCACCTGGGGCGAAAGCCTGGGGCGCGCCGGCGATCTTCAGCACCTGGCTCGGCGCCAGGGCGGCGCTGCTGCTGGTGCCGCTCAGGCGCGTGCGGTCGTTGAGGTAGCGTTCGTGGCGCAGGCGCGCGTAGAAAAAACCGCTCTCGCTTTGCAGGTCTTCGTCCTGGTCGAGACGGTCGCCCAGCACCCGATACGGCTCGGCGTAGTGGTAGGCCTCGCCGTAGGTCCCCTTGGCGCGCCGGCTCTGGTCGACCTCGCCGTCGAGAAAGGCCAGGGCATCGCCGTAATGGTAGGCGCGAAAATGGATGTGCTTGTCCACCACCTGATGGGCCGTCTGCAAGCCCCAGACACTGTCCTGGCCGGTGCTGGCCAGGCCCGATTGCGGTTGATAGGCCAGCTCGACGCCGGGCAGGTAATGCCGCTGGTCGTCGCGAAACTCCACCACGTCGATGTACAGGCGTTCGTCAGTGACGAACCGGTACCAGATGCCGACCTCGGCCAGCAGACGGTCGATGAAGGCCAGGTCGCTTTCGTCGTATTGCATGACCTGCTCGCGCCGCGGGTACTCGCGCACCAGCTTGAAGTAGAAGTGCTGGCCCTCGAAGCCGTGGCGACTGCGCAAGATGTGCTCGACGATCTCCGGCACCGACTGGTGCTGGTAGATCCGGAACTGCTTGCCCCGGGCGAGCAGTGCAAAACGTGGCTGCAAGGTGACTTCGTAGCGGGCCTCGTCGCGGGACCCGGACAGGCGCTTGAAACCGGTGACCGCGGCATTGAACGTGCGCAGCGGCTTGCTCACCGGCAACGGGACCCCACGAGGCAGGCGCGGCGGCGCGGGATGCAGGCTGAAATAGGCGTAGCCGTTGAGCAGGTCTTGCGCCGCCAGGTCGTGCTCGGTGCAGGTGAATTCGACGCGGTAGTGGTAGGGCCGGCTCAGTTGTTCGACGCCTTCGAAGGCGAGGACATCGAGCTGGGCGTCGATCTTGGAGATCCGCAGGGTGTGGCGGCTGTGGTCGAAGAAGAGAATGGGTTGGTCTGACATGGGATGTCCCTGGCACCTGCGTGTTGCGCATCGGTGGTTGTTCAAAGGACGTCAGCCTGAATCAGTTCAAGAAAGGAATTCCATTGCTTTGCGAGGGTCTCGACGCAGTTTGGGAGACTTCCTACAAGTGCAATGTCAAATGGCAGAGACTCATTGTAGGGAGGGTGTTTTTTCCTACGGAAAGTTAGGCGGCTAGGGCCTTTTCATGACCCTTGATCTCTCCGGTATAAAAAAACCCGTATCTCGCGATACGGGTTTTTTGTGACTTCACCTTTCTAGCGATCAGCCCGTCAGGCCGGCCTGTTGCACCAACGTCAACAACGGCTGCGGGTACACACCGAGGAAGAACGCCAGTACGGCGATAGCCAGCAGCATCACGCCGCCTGCTTTCTGCTCCCAGTGCAACTCGGCGTCGTGGCGACGCAGGTTCGGTTCCATCAGGTACAGGGTGACCATGACGCGAAGGTAGTAGAACACGCCGATGGCACTGCCCAGCACCAGGGAGCCGACCAGCCACCATTGATGAGCCTCGACGCCGGTGGCGATGATGTAGAACTTGCCGATGAAGCCGGCGGTCAGCGGGATGCCGGCCAAAGACAACATCATCACGGTCAGCACGGCGGTCAGGTACGGACGGCGCCAGAACAGGCCGCGGTATTCGTACAGGGCGTCGGCGTCGCGGCCGTTGTATGGCGAGGACATCAGGGTGATTACGCCGAACGCGCCGAGGCTGGTGATCACGTAGGTGACCAGGTACACGCCGATGGCTTCCACGGCCAGGCCCTTGCTGGCGATCAGGGCGATCAGCAGGTAGCCGAAGTGGGCGATGGACGAGTAGCCCAGCAGACGCTTGAGGTTGCTCTGGGTCAGTGCCAGCAGGTTACCGAACAGGATCGACGCGATGGCGATGATGGTCAGTACGTTGCTCAGCACGCCGCTGCTGGCCACCGGCGACATCTGGAACAGTCGCACCATGACCGCGAACACCGCCACTTTCGACGCAGTGGCGAGGAACGCGGCCACTGGCGCCGGGGCGCCTTCATAGACATCCGGGGTCCAGAGGTGGAAGGGCACCAGCGACAGCTTGAACGCCAGGCCGATCAACATCATGCCCAGGCCCAGTTGCGCGATCGGGCTTGGCAGGCCGGTGGCCGCCAGGGCCTGGCCGATACCGACGAAGCTCAGGGTGCCGGCTTCGGCGTACAGCAGCGCCATGCCGAACAACAGGAACGCGGAACCGGCCGCCGACAGCACCATGTACTTGATGCCGGCTTCCAGGGAGCGCTTGTTGAAGAAGGCGTAGGCCACCAGGCCATAGACCGGAACCGACAGCAGTTCCAGGCCGATGAACAGGCTGGCCAGGTGCTGCGCGCCGACCAGGACCAGGCCACCGGCGGCGGCCATCAGGATCAGCAGGTACAGTTCTTCGCGGTTGCCCGGATAACCCGAGCCGCCATCGCCCAGGTAAGCGTGGGCGAGGGTGACGCAGGCCAGGGTGGCGACCAGGATCAGCGCCATGTACAGGCAGGCGAAGCTGTCGATCTGGATCAGCGGTGTGACCGCCAACGGTGCGACTTTCAGGGCCGGCAGGATCGACAGCAGGGCCAGGTTCAGCCCCGCCACCGACAGCAGGAAGGTCTGGGCGTGATTGCGGCGCCAGGCGATCGCCAGCATCACCACGATGATCGTGGCGCTGGTGATCAACAGCGGCGCAAGCGCGATAAAGTGTTGAATCGTGAATTCCATAGCGCTCTTACCGGGCCGAAGCGAGTTGAGAGAAGGCGGTGCCGAGCCACTGCTGCACGCCATGCATCGTGGCGGCAGAGGTGTCGAGGAACGGTTGCGGGTAGACGCCGAGGTACACCAGCAGCACCGCAAGGCCAAGCACCATGATCAGTTCGCGACCGTCCATGCCGCGCAACACTTCGTCCGACTTGGACGGACCGAAGTAGGCGCGGTGGATCATGATCAGCGAGTAGACCGAGCCGAACACCAGGCCGGACGTAGCGATGGCGATGATCCACGGCGAACTGGCGAACGTGCCGATCAGGATCAGGAACTCACCAACGAAGTTACCGGTACCTGGCAAGCCCAGGGAGGCAGCGGCGAAAAACAGGCTGATGGCCGGCAGGTAGGCGATGCGCGACCACACGCCACCCATCTCACGCATGTCGCGGGTGTGCAGGCGCTCGTACAGCTGGCCGCTGAGGATAAACAGTGCCGCCGCGGACAGACCGTGGGCCAGCATCTGGATCACCGCGCCTTGCAGGGCCAGCTGGCTGCCGGAGTAGATGCCAATCAACACGAAGCCCATGTGCGAGACGCTGGAGAACGCGATCAGACGCTTGATGTCGGTCTGGGCGAACGCCAGGAACGCACCGTAGAAGATCCCGATCAGACCCAGGGTCATGGCAATCGGCGCGAACTCGGCCGAGGCGTTGGGGAACATCGGCAGCGCAAAGCGCAGCAGGCCGTAGGCCGCCGTCTTGAGCAGGATACCAGCCAGGTCCACGGAGCCTGCGGTCGGTGCCTGGGCGTGGGCGTCCGGCAGCCAGGAGTGCAGCGGCACCACTGGCAGTTTCACCGCGAAGGCGATGAAGAAGCCGAGCATCAGCACGTACTCGGTGGTGCGCGACATCTGCACTTTCAACAGGTCGGCGTAGTTGAAGGTGATCACGCCGGTGTTGTTGAAGTTCACCAGTACCAGGCCCAGGATCGCCACCAACATGATCAGGCCGGAAGCCTGGGTGAAGATGAAGAACTTGGTCGCTGCGTAGATCCGGGTTTTCTTGCCGTCCGCCGAGCTGTGACCCCAGAGCGCGATGAGGAAGTACATCGGCACCAGCATCATTTCCCAGAAGAAGAAGAACATGAACAGGTCCAGCGCCAGGAACACGCCGACGACACCGCCCAGGATCCACATCAGGTTCAGGTGGAAGAAGCCGACGTGGCGCTGGATCTCTTTCCAGGAGCACAGGACCGAGAGGATACCCAGCAGGCCGGTCAGCAGGATCATCAGCAACGACAGGCCGTCGAGGGCCAGGTGCACGCTGATGCCGAAGCGCTCGATCCACAGGTGCTTGAACTCAAGCGCCCAGGTCGGATTGGCAACGGGGGCAGGGGCCAATGAATAGTCGCCGGTCGCCCACAGCCAGAGGCCGAGCGCGAGTTCCAGGGACATGGTCAGCAGCGCAATCCAGCGCGGGAGCGTGGAGCTGGAGCGCTCCGCGATCCAGCACAGCAGGCCGCCGATAAAGGGGATCAGGATTAGCCAGGGCAGAATCATGACGGGCTCGTTTCCTTTCGCAAGTTCGCAAGGTTCATATCAGACCGCTACCAGCACGATGGCGCCGATAACCAGCACGGCGCCAGCCGCCATGGAAGCCGCATACCAACGCAGTTGACCGGTCTCGGTACGGCTCAGGGCAGTGTGGCCGCCCTTGGCCATGCGCGGGATCAGGCCGATGGTCTGGTCGAGCGGGTCTTTGCGCAGAATGTGGCTGATCGCAAGGTATGGCTTGACGAACAGTTTGTCGTAGATCCAGTCGAAGCCCCAGGCAGCGAACCACCAGGCCGAAAGGATACGGCCCAGGCCGCTGTTGGCGATGGCCGTGACGAAACGACGCTTGCCCAGGAACAGCAGCGCCGACAGCAGGATACCGGCCAGGGCGATGGCACCCGAGGCGATTTCCAGGCTGTGCTTGGCTTCGCCGCCGGCATGGCCGACGCTTTGTGGCAGTACGCCGTGCAGCGGTGGGGTGATCATTGCGCCGACGAAGGTCGACAACACGATCAGCACCGACAGCGGCAGCCAGTGGGCGATGCCATGGCCGGCGTGGGCTTCGGTCTTGGCTTCACCATGGAACGCGATGAAGATCAGGCGGAAGGTGTACAGCGAGGTCATGAACGCACCCACCAGGCCGGCATACAGCAGGCCCTGGTTACCGCTGGCGAACGCTTCCCAGAGGATCTCGTCCTTGGAGTAGAAGCCGGCGGTGACCAATGGCAACGCCGCCAGGGCCGCGCCGCCGACGATGAAGCTGGCATAGGCCAGCGGCAGCTTCTTCCACAGGCCGCCCATCTTGAAGATGTTCTGCTCGTGATGGCAGGCCACGATCACCGCACCGGAGGCAAGGAACAGCAGCGCCTTGAAGAACGCGTGGGTCATCAGGTGGAAGATCGCGCCTTCCCAGGCGCCGACGCCCAAGGCCAGGAACATGTAGCCGATCTGGCTCATGGTCGAGTAGGCGAGGATCCGCTTGATGTCGGTCTGGACCAGCGCGGCAAAACCGGCCAGGACCAGGGTCACGCCACCGACGATGCCCACCAGGTGCAGGATGTCCGGCGCCAGGGCGAACAGACCGTGGGTACGGGCGATCAGGTAGACACCGGCGGTCACCATGGTTGCCGCGTGGATCAGCGCCGAGACCGGGGTAGGGCCGGCCATTGCGTCCGCCAACCAGGTTTGCAGCGGCAGTTGCGCGGATTTACCGACGGCGCCGCCCAGCAGCATCAGGGTCGCCAGGACGATCCAGAAGTCACCGACCTTGAAGTGCTCGGGAGCCTTGACCAACAGTTCCTGGATATTGAGCGTGCCCAGTTGCTGGAACAGGATGAACAGGCCGATGGCCATGAACACGTCGCCGATCCGGGTCACGATGAACGCCTTGAGTGCCGCGTTACCGTTGTTGCGGTTGCTGTAGTAGAAACCGATCAACAGGTACGAGCACAGGCCCACGCCTTCCCAGCCGAAATACAGGAACAACAGGTTATCGCCGAGCACCAGGAACAGCATGCTGGCGATGAACAGGTTGGTGTAGGCGAAGAAGCGCGAGTAACCGGCTTCACCGCGCATGTACCAAGAGGCGAACAGGTGGATCAGGAAGCCCACGCCGACCACCACGCCGAGCATGGTGATGGACAGGCCGTCCAGATACAGGGCGAAGTTCGGCGTGAAGCCTTCCACCGCCATCCACTGCCACAGCACCTGCACGTACACGCCGCCTTCTGGCGGGGCGACGTTGAACTGCCAGATCACGTAAGCCGCGACGATGGCAGACAGGCCGATGGAGCCGACGCCCACCAGCGCCGAGAGGTTTTCCGACCAGCGTCCACGAGAGAACGACAGCAGCAGGAAACCGATGAGGGGGAATACGAAAGTCAGAAAGATCAGGTTCATCCGCGCATCTCACTGGCAGCGTCAATATCCAGAGTGTGGAAGCGGCGATACAGCTGCAACAGGATCGCCAGGCCGATACTGGCCTCGGCGGCTGCCAGGCTGATCACCAGGATGAACATGATCTGTCCATCCGGCTGCGCCCAGCGAGCGCCCGCGACGATGAAGGCCAGGGCGGCGGCGTTCATCATCACCTCCAGGCTCATCAGCACGAACAGAATGTTGCGCCGGACCATCAGGCCGACCAGACCGAGACAGAACAGGATGCCGGCAACCGCCAGACCATGCTCGAGAGGGATAGCAGGCATGTGATTACTCCTTCGCCTCGTTACGGCCCAAGTGGAACGCCGTGACGGCTGCGGCAAGCAGCAGCATCGAGGCGAGTTCGACCACCAGCAGGTACGGACCGAACAGGCTGATGCCCACGGCCTTGGCGCCTACGGTGGTTTGGCCGATGGCCTGGCCGCTCTGGTGAGCGAACAGCACATACAGCAGTTCACCCAGCAGCAGCGCGGCGAGAATCACCGGCCCGGCCCAGATGCCCGGCTTGAGCCAGGTGCGTTCCTGCTGCACCGAGGCCGGGCCCAGGTTCAGCATCATCACCACGAACACGAACAGCACCATGATGGCGCCGGCGTAGGCGATCACTTCCAGGGCACCGGCGAACGGCGCGCCGAGGGCGAAGAACGTCATGGCCACGGCGATCAGCGAAATGATCAGGTAGAGCAGGGCATGTATGGGGTTGGTGTTGGTGACCACGCGAAGCGTGGAGACCACAGCAATACCGGATGCGAAATAGAAAGCGAATTCCATCTTTCTTCCTTAAGGCAGCAAGCTCTTCACGTTGATCGGTTCGGCTTCATTCTGCGCGGCGCCTTTCGGCTTACCGGCAATGGCCATGCCTGCAACACGATAGAAGTTGTAATCAGGGTTTTTACCGGGACCGGAAATCAGCAAGTCTTCTTTCTCGTACACCAGGTCCTGACGTTTGAAATCCGCCATTTCGAAATCCGGCGTGAGCTGGATCGCGGTGGTCGGGCATGCTTCCTCGCAGAGGCCGCAGAAAATGCAGCGCGAGAAGTTGATGCGGAAGAAGTCCGGGTACCAGCGACCGTCTTCGGTCTCGGCTTTCTGCAGCGAGATGCAGCCTACCGGGCACGCCACGGCGCACAGGTTGCAGGCCACGCAGCGCTCTTCGCCATCGGGGTCGCGGGTCAGTACGATGCGGCCACGATAACGCGGTGCCAGGTAAACCGGCTCTTCCGGGTATTGCAGGGTGTCGCGCTTGCGAAAGCCATGGCCGAAGATCATGACCAGGCTTCGCAGCTGGGTACCGGTACCCTTAACGATGTCGCCAATATATTTGAACATGGGTCAAATCCTCACTGAACCGCGGCCGCGGGCGCGTTCATCAAAACGATCGCAGCGGTCACCAGCATATTGATCAGGGTCAGCGGCAGGCAGAACTTCCAGCTGAAATCCATCACCTGGTCGTAGCGCGGACGCGGGATCGAGGCGCGCAGCAGGACGAACAGCATGATGAAGAACGCAGTCTTCAGGGCGAACCAGACGAAGGACAGTTGCGGCAGGATGCCGAACGGACCGTGCCAGCCACCGAAGAACAGCGTCACCAGCAGCGCCGAGATCAGGATGATGCCGATGTACTCACCGACGAAGAACATGCCCCATTTCATGCCGGCGTATTCAATGTGGTAACCGTCGGCCAGTTCCTGTTCCGCTTCCGGCTGGTCGAAGGGGTGACGGTGAGTCACGGCCACGCCAGCGATGAAGAAGGTACAGAAGCCGAAGAACTGCGGAATGATGAACCACAGGTGCTGGGCCTGGTACTCGACGATGTCGCGCATGTTGAACGAACCGGCCTGGATCACGATGCCCATGAGCGCAAGACCCATGAACACTTCGTAGGACACGGTCTGGGCCGAGGCCCGCAGGCTGCCCAGCAGGGCGAACTTGTTGTTGCTCGACCAGCCGGCGAACAGCACCGCGTACACCGACAGGCCGGCCATGGCGAAGAAGAACAGCAGGCCGATGTTCAGGTCCGCCACGCCCCAGGTCGGGGTGATCGGGATGATCGCGAAGGCGATCAGCAAGGCGCTCATGGCCACCACTGGTGCCAGGGTGAAGATCACCTTGTCGGCAAACGGCGGCGTCCAGTCTTCCTTGAAGAACATTTTGACCATGTCGGCGGCGATCTGGAACATGCCGAACGGGCCGACGCGGTTCGGACCGTAGCGGTCCTGCCACCAGCCCAGCAGGCGTCGTTCGACGAAGCTCAGCAGCGCGCCGCAGACCACCACGGCCAGCAGGATCACGATGGCCTTGAGTACCGTCAGGATCACGTCGATCACTTCAGGGGTGAACCAGCTCATTGCGCTGCCTCCTGCAGACCGTCAACGGTTTTACCGAATACCGCCGGCGGAATTCCCGCCAGGCCGGCCGGCAGGGCCACCAGGCCGGCGCCCAATGCTTCGTTGATGCGCAGCGGCAGACGCAGGGTCTGGCCGGCCACGTTCAGGCTCAGCAGGGCACCGTCGTTGACGCCCAGGCGATCGGCTTCGGACTTGGCCAGCGACACGTAGGCGGCCGGAATGCGTTCCTGTACCGGTGCGGCTTTGGAAGAGTTCTCTTCGCTGCCGAACAGGTGATGGAACGGCACGACCTGCCAGGTGCCCGGCGCCGGGTTGAAGGCACGCGGCACGCTGGCGAACCAGTTCAGGCCATCGCCCTGGCTTTCGATCAGGCGGGTGCCAGGGTCACCGGCACGCAGGTGACCACCGACCTCGTCCTGGAACTTGTTCCAGGCCTGCGGCGAGTTCCAGCCCGGCGACCAGGCGAACGGCACTTGCGAGCGCGGTTCGGCGGAGCCCGAGTAACCTTCCATGGAGAAGGCGAACGCGGTGTCCTTGTCTTGCGGGGTGCGCGGTTCGTGGACGCTGATGTTGGCGCGCATCGCGGTGCGGCCGGAGTAGCGCAGCGGTTCACGGGCCAGCTTCAAGCCCTTGATGCGGAACGCGGCGGACGGTGCGGCGTCGACGATGCCGGCCAGTTGCGCGGTGCTCGACGCCACGGCAGCGGTGACATGGTCCAGCTGCGTCCAGTCGATCGGCTGGTTGAGCAGGGTAGCGCGCAGGGCATGCAGCCAGCGCCAGCCTTCGTGCACCAGGATACTGGCGTCCAGGTATTGCGGGTCGAAGACCTGGAAGAAACGCTGTGCGCGACCTTCCTGGCTGACCAACGTCCCGTCGCCTTCGGCGAAGCTCGCCGCCGGCAGCACCAGGTGGGCGCGGTCGGTGGTGGCGGTTTTCTGGTGGTCGGCGACGATCACGGTTTTCGCCGCGCTCAGGGCCGCGTCGACAAGGGCCTTGTCGGTACGGGTGTACAGATCGTTTTCCAGCACCACGATAGCGTCGGCGCTGCCGTCGATCACTGCCTGCAATGCGGCATCGACCGACTCGCCACCGAGCATGGCCAGGCCGAGGCTGTTGGCTTCCGGTACGACCAGGCTGATGGAGCCGTTCTTCTCGCGCAGCTTCAGGGCCTTGGCGATGTTGGCGGCGGCTTCGATCAGCGCCTTGGAACCCAGCGAGGTACCGGCGATGATCAATGGACGCTTGGCCGCCAGCAGGGCATCGGCAATACGCTGGACCAGGCCGGTTGCTTCGCTGTCCAGGCCTTCGACGGCCGGGGCGCTGGCGTCCAGGGCGTGGGCCACGGCGAAACCGATGCGCGCCAGGTCGTCAGGGGCGGCGTGGACGCATTCTTCGGCCACGTCGTCGAGCTTGGTTTCAGCCAGGCTGGCGATGAACAGCGGGTTCAGCTCATGCTGGCCGATGTTCTTCACGGCGGCGTCGAGCCATGGCTGGACGCGCATCGCGTCGGCCATCGCTTCGGCCTTGCCCTTGACCGACTGACGCAGGGCCAGGGCCATGCGGGCGGCGGTCTGGGTCAGGTCTTCGCCAAGGACGAACACCGCGTCGTGGTCTTCGATGTCACGCATCGTCGGCACGGGCAGCGGGCTGTTCTTCAGCACGTCGAGGACCAGGCGGATGCGCTCCAGCTCACCGGCTTCGATGCCGCTGTAGAAGTGCTCGGCACCGACCAGTTCACGCAGGGCGTAGTTGCTTTCCAGGCTGGCTCGGGGCGAACCGATGCCAACGATGTTACGGCCGCGCAGCAACTCGGCGGCCTTGTCCAGGGCTGCGTCCAGGCTCAGCTTGGTGCCGTCGGCCAGCAGCGGCTGGCGTGGGCGATCCTTGCGATTGACATAGCCATAGCCGAAACGACCGCGGTCGCAGAGGAAATACTGGTTCACCGAACCGTTGTAGCGGTTTTCGATGCGGCGCAGTTCGCCGTAGCGCTCACCTGGGGAAATGTTGCAACCGCTGGAGCAGCCATGGCAGATGCTCGGCGAGAACTGCATGTCCCATTTGCGGTTGTAGCGCTCGGAGTGAGTCTTGTCGGTGAACACACCGGTCGGGCAGACCTCGGTGAGGTTGCCGGAGAATTCGCTTTCCAGGGTGCCGTCTTCAACGCGACCGAAGTACACGTTGTCGTGGGCGCCGAATACGCCCAGGTCGGTGCCGCCGGCGTAGTCCTTGTAGAAGCGTACGCAGCGGTAGCAGGCGATGCAGCGGTTCATCTCGTGGGAGATGAACGGGCCCAGTTGCTGGTTCTGGTGGGTGCGCTTCTTGAAGCGATAACGGCGCTCGTTGTGGCCGGTCATCACGGTCATGTCTTGCAGGTGGCAGTGACCGCCTTCCTCACAGACCGGGCAGTCGTGCGGATGGTTGGTCATCAGCCATTCGACGACACTGGCGCGGAAGGCCTTGGACTCTTCATCGTCGATGGAGATCCAGGTGTTGTCGGTGGCAGGGGTCATGCAGGACATGACGATCCGACCACGGGTGTCGTTCTCGTCGGTGTACTGCTTGACCGCGCACTGGCGGCAGGCCCCGACGCTACCGAGCGCGGGGTGCCAGCAGAAATAAGGGATGTCGAGGCCCAGCGACAGACATGCCTGTAACAGGTTGTCTGCCCCGTCGACTTCGAGCGCTTTGCCGTCTACGTGGATAGTGGCCATGGTTCAAAGTTCTTCGTTGGCCCGGTGTCAGCGGGCGTGGCTAATGGAATCTTGTCATTCGTCCGAATCCAAACAGCCTCGGTGAAAAGGCGTCATCGGACGAAAGGCGAAGGGCACGGACCCTTCGCCTTCTTAAGCGTCGTTACGCGCCGACCATGGTCGGCGAGACCACCTGATTGAGATCGCCCGCGCGGGTGGGCGCGATGCCGGCCTCGAATTCAGGGCGGAAATATTTGATTGCGCTGCCCAACGGCTCCACGGCACCCGGTGCGTGAGCACAGAAGGTCTTGCCTGGGCCGAGGAAACCGACCAGGCCCAGCAGGGTCTCGATGTCGCCGGGCTGGCCTTCGCCACGCTCGATGGCCATCAGCAGCTTGACGCTCCAGGGCAGGCCATCGCGGCAAGGGGTGCAGAAGCCGCAGGATTCGCGAGCGAAAAACTGCTCCATGTTGCGCAGCAGCGAGACCATATTGACGCTGTCGTCCACCGCCATGGCCAGGCCAGTGCCCATGCGGGTGCCGACCTTGGCGATGCCGCCGGCGTACATCTGGGCGTCCAGGTGTTCGGGCAACAGGAAACCGGTACCGGCGCCGCCAGGCTGCCAGCACTTGAGCTTGTAGCCATCGCGCATGCCGCCGGCGTAGTCCTCGAACAATTCGCGACCGGTGACGCCGAACGGCAGTTCCCACAGGCCGGGGTTCTTGACCTTGCCGGAGAAGCCCATGAGCTTGGTGCCCATGTCTTCGCTGCCGTCGCGGGCCAGGGATTTGTACCAGTCCACGCCGTCGGCGATGATCGCCGGCACGTTGCACAGGGTCTCGACGTTGTTCACGCAGGTCGGCTTGCCCCACACGCCGACAGCGGCAGGAAAGGGCGGCTTGGAGCGCGGGTTGGCGCGGCGGCCTTCGAGGGAATTGATCAGCGCGGTTTCTTCACCGCAGATGTAGCGTCCGGCACCGGTGTGCACGAACAGCTCGAAATCGAAACCCGAACCCAGGATGTTCTTGCCCAGAAGGCCTGCGGCCTTGGCTTCTTCCACGGCACGGTTCAGGTGCTTGGCGGCGGTGGTGTATTCGCCGCGCAGGAAGATATAGCCACGGTAGGTTTTCAGCGCACGGGCGCTGATCAGCATGCCTTCGATCAGCAGATGGGGCAGTTGCTCCATCAGCATGCGGTCTTTCCAGGTGTTGGGCTCCATTTCATCCGCGTTGCACAGCAGGTAGCGGATGTTGATGGATTCGTCCTTGGGCATCAGGCCCCATTTCACGCCGGTGGGGAAGCCCGCACCGCCGCGACCCTTGAGGCCGGAGTCTTTCACGGTCTGGACGATATCGTCCTGGGCCATCTGGGTGAACGCCTTGCGCGCAGCGGCGTAGCCGTTCTTGGCCTGGTATTCGTCCAGCCATACCGCTTCGCCGTCGTCACGCAGACGCCAGGTCAGGGGATGGGTTTCGGCCGAGCGCTGGATGCGGTTGGCGGGCCCGAAGGAAGTCAGGGTCATACGTAGCCCTCCAGCAGTTTGGCGACGCCTTCAGGCTTGACGTCACCGAACGTGTCGTCGTCGATCATCAGCGCCGGTGCCTTGTCGCAGTTGCCCAGGCAGCATACCGGCAACAGCGTGAAGCGGCCGTCGGCGGTGGTTTGGCCCAGGCCGATGCCCAGCTTGCCCTGGATCTCGCTGACCACGGACTCGTGGCCGCCGATGTAGCAGACCATGCTGTCGCAGACGCGAATGATGTGGCGGCCCACGGGCTGGCGGAAAATCTGGCTATAGAAGGTCGCGACGCCTTCGACGTCGCTGGCCGGGATGCCGAGGATCTCGCCGATGGCGTAGAGCGCGCCATCGGGCACCCAGCCACGTTCCTTCTGGACGATCTTCAGGGCTTCGATCGACGCCGCGCGCGGGTCTTCGTAGTGATGCAGCTCGTGCTCGATGGCCGAGCGCTCGGTTTCGCTCAGGGCGAAACGGTCAGTCTGGATAAGCGTGCTGTTCATGCTTAGCGGTCCACGTCGGCCATAACGAAATCGATGCTACCCAGGTACGCGATCAAGTCCGCGACCATGCTGCCTTTGATCACCGAAGGGATCTGCTGCAGGTGCGGGTAGCTCGGGGTGCGGATCCGGGTGCGGTAGCTCATGGTGCCGCCATCGCTCGTCAGGTAATAACTGTTGATGCCCTTGGTCGCTTCGATCATCTGGAAGGATTCGTTGGCCGGCATGACCGGGCCCCACGAAACTTGCAGGAAGTGCGTGATCAGGGTCTCGATGTGTTGCAGCGTGCGCTCCTTGGGTGGCGGCGTGGTCAGCGGGTGATCCGCCTTGTACGGGCCTTCCGGCATGTTGCGCATGCATTGTTCGATGATCTTGACGCTCTGGCGCATCTCCTCGACGCGCACCATGCAGCGGTCATAGGCATCGCCGTTGGCCGCCAGCGGCACTTCGAATTCGAAGTTCTCGTAGCCGGAGTACGGGCGGGCCTTGCGCAGGTCGAAGTCCAGGCCGGTGGCACGCAGGCTCGGGCCGGTGACGCCCCATTCCAGCGCCTGCTTGGTGTTGTAGTCGGCGACGCCGATGGTACGACCTCTGAGAATACTGTTTTGCAGCGCGGCCTTGGTGTATTCGTCCAGGCGCTTGGGCATCCACTCGACGAAGTCCTTGACCAGTTTTTCCCAGCCGCGCGGCAGGTCGTGGGCGACGCCACCGATGCGGTACCAGGCCGGGTGTAGGCGGAAACCGGTGATCGCTTCGATCACGGTGTAGGCCTTCTGGCGGTCGGTGAAGGTGAAGAACACCGGAGTCATGGCGCCGACATCCTGGATATAGGTGCCCAGGAACAGCAGGTGGCTGGTGATCCGGAAGAACTCGGCCATCATGATGCGAATCACGTTGACCCGGTCCGGCACGGTGATGCCGGCCAGTTTCTCGACCGAGAGCACGTACGGCAGGTTGTTCATCACCCCGCCCAGGTAATCGATACGGTCGGTGTACGGGATGTAGCTGTGCCAGGACTGACGCTCGCCCATCTTCTCGGCGCCACGGTGGTGGTAGCCGATGTCAGGGACGCAATCGACGATTTCTTCGCCGTCCAGCTGCAGGATGATGCGGAACGCACCGTGGGCCGAAGGGTGGTTCGGGCCGAGGTTGAGGAACATGTAGTCCTCGTTCGCCCCGGAGCGTTTCATGCCCCAGTCTTCGGGCTTGAAGCGTGCGGCTTCTTCCTCGATCTGTTGCTTGGCCAGGGACAGGCTGTACGGATCGAATTCGGTGGCGCGGGCCGGGAAGTCCTTGCGCAGCGGGTGACCTTCCCAGGTCGGCGGCATCATGATGCGGGCCAGGTGCGGGTGGCCGGGGAAGTCGATGCCGAACATGTCCCAGACTTCACGCTCGTACCAGTTGGCGTTCGGCCAGATGCTGGTGACGGACGGCACGCTGAGGTCGCTCTCGGACAAGGCGACCTTGATCATTACGTCACTATTACGCTCCACCGACAGCAGGTGGTAGAACACGGTGAAATCGACACCGTCGGGCAGCCCGTGGCGCTTGGTGCGCAGGCGCTCGTCTACGCCGTGCAGGTCATAGAGCATGACGTACGGCTTGGGCAGGTTGCGCAGGAACGTCAGGACTTCGACGAGCCTGGCGCGGGCCACCCAGAGCACCGGCATGCCGGTGCGGGTCGCCTGGGCGGTGAACGCGTCAGGACCAAAACGGTTGTTCAGTTCGACGACCACATCCTGGTCGTCTGCCTTGTAAGGCTGGATGTACAGAGCACTGCCTGTAGTCATGGTTATTTATCGCTTTCGGTCAACGTAAAGAATGAAGCCAGTGTCTCGTTTCCTGGGCAGGACAGAGCTGGATCAGACTTCGTCGGGGCTGCGCAGGTTGGTGACTGCGATTCGCTGTTCGCGGCGCTCTTCCTTGGTCGACGGCATGTCGGCGCGGTAGACGCCTT
This sequence comes from Pseudomonas sp. SMV71, assembly GCF_052042015.1. Taxonomy (NCBI): domain Bacteria; kingdom Pseudomonadati; phylum Pseudomonadota; class Gammaproteobacteria; order Pseudomonadales; family Pseudomonadaceae; genus Pseudomonas; species Pseudomonas sp. SMV71. The sequence continues at coordinate 215,380 of NZ_JBKGGU010000004.1, forward strand.
GATCACCGACCACCCAGGACAGCGGGCGACGTTCCTGTCCGATGGATTCCTGCAACAGCATCAGGCCTTGCAGGAACGCTTCGGGGCGGGGCGGGCAGCCGGGCACGTAGACATCCACCGGGAGGAATTTGTCGACTCCCTGGACCACGGAATAAATGTCGTACATGCCGCCGGAATTGGCACAGGCGCCCATGGAAATGACCCACTTGGGTTCCAGCATCTGTTCGTACAGGCGCTGGATGATAGGGGCCATTTTCAGGAACGGCGTGCCGGCGATAACCATGAAATCCGCCTGGCGCGGCGATGCCCGGATCACCTCGGCGCCAAAGCGCGCGATGTCGTGGGGCGCCGTGAAGGCGGTGGTCATTTCCACGTAGCAGCACGAAAGGCCGAAGTTGTACGGCCACAGGGAGTTCTTGCGACCCCAGTTGACCGTGCTGTTCAGCACGTCTTCGAGCTTGCCCATGAAGATGTTCTTGTGGACTTGATCTTCTAACGGATCGGCGACGGTTTCCCGCTTGCCGATCGGATACTGCTCGTTAGGAGCATCGGGGTCGATCCTGGTGAGATTGTATTGCATTGCCAAAGCCTCATTGTTTCAGCTTCGCTTGCCGCTTGCGCCGAGCTTCCGGAGCCCAATCAAGTGCCCCCACCCGGTAAAGGTAGACAAGACCTGCCAACAGAATTGCTATGAAAACGAGCGCTTCGACGAATCCGGTCCAGCCGCTTTCGCGGACGGACACAGACCAGGCAAAGAGAAAGAGGGCTTCGATATCGAAGATCACGAAGAGCATCGCGACCAGATAGAATTTGGCTGAGAGCCGCAAGCGGGCGCCACCGGTAGGTAGCATGCCGGACTCGAACGGTTCGTTTTTGCTGCGGCCCCAGGCTCGTGACCCGAGGAGGCTCGACACGCCGAGCATGAAGGCGCACAGGCCGACAACACCCAGAAGGAAAATGGCAAAGCCCCAGTTGTGGGCCATGAGTCCTGTCGCTTCGGGCATGCTGGAAATCCTTAACAGAGGGCAAGGGCCTCTGAGCTTGAAAGAAATAACGCAGTGACGATATGTCGCAGCAATCAATCGCGGTGATTTTATGGCTAAACACCGGGCAAGTAAAATTCCTATAGCGAAATTATTTATTGGAATAAGGACATAGCGCACCTCCACAACCCCACGGCCCCGGCGGGGTAGGCATTGGCATTGATTCTTCAATAATGTTTCGCGTCGGTTGTAACAAAGAAATGTTCGCCTAAATGATAATTGTTATTGTTTGAGCGAGGCTTCCATCATACGCCCGCGCAGTAGTTGAGAACTTTTCTTACAGGGGTAGCGACTGCAATTGTCAGCGCCGGCCGTTTTACTCTTTTTCAGACTGCCTGTTACTGCGTTCGATCAATTTTTTTCGTCGTTCAAACATTTTTCCACTGTGGGAGCGAGCCTGCTCGCGAGGGCGGTGGTCCAGCCTGCATCGATGTTGCATGTGGATACGTCATCGCGAGCCAGGCTCGCTCCCACAGAGGGGCATTGCGCTGGTTGTTGAAGCGTAGGCGAAAAAAAGCCCCGAACCAGTCGGGGCTTCAGATCGTCGGTCTTGCGGTTGGTTTTTATCGGTCCCGCAAGGACCGTTCAGCGATGGATCAGTGGAACTGCTCTTCTTCGGTCGAGCCGGTCAGCGCGGTGACCGAAGAGGTCCCGCCCTGGATCACAGTGGTCATGTCGTCGAAGTAGCCGGTGCCCACTTCCTGCTGGTGCGCCACGAAGGTGTAGCCTTTTGCGGCGTCGGCGAATTCCTGCTCTTGCAGCTTCACGTAGGCGGTCATGTCGTTGCGGGCGTAGTCGTGCGCCAGGTTGAACATGCTGTGCCACATGTTGTGGATGCCGGCCAGGGTGATGAACTGGTGCTTGTAGCCCATGGCGGACAGTTCGCGCTGGAACTTGGCGATGGTCGCGTCGTCCAGGTTTTTCTTCCAGTTGAAGGAAGGCGAGCAGTTGTACGACAGGATCTGGTCCGGGTATTCCTTCTTGATCGCTTCGGCAAAGCGACGGGCTTCGTCCAGGTCCGGCTTGGCGGTTTCGCACCAGATCAGGTCGGCGTACGGTGCGTAGGCCAGGCCGCGGGCGATGGCCTGGTCGAGGCCGGCACGTACTTTATAGAAGCCTTCCTGGGTGCGGGTGCCGGTCACGAACGGCTGATCGTACGGGTCGCAGTCGGAAGTCAGCAGGTCAGCGGCGTTGGCGTCGGTGCGAGCCAGGATGATCGTTGGCACGCCAGCGACGTCGGCGGCCAGACGGGCTGCGGTCAACTTCTGCACGGCTTCCTGGGTCGGTACCAGTACCTTGCCACCCATGTGGCCGCATTTTTTCACCGAAGCCAGTTGGTCTTCGAAGTGAACGCCGGCGGCGCCTGCCTCGATCATGCTCTTCATCAGCTCGTAGGCGTTCAGTACGCCGCCGAAACCGGCTTCGGCGTCAGCCACGATCGGCGCGAAGTAATCGATGTAGCCTTCGTCGCCCGGGTTCTTGCCGGCTTTCCACTGGATCTGGTCGGCGCGACGGAACGAGTTGTTGATGCGCTTGACCACGGTCGGAACCGAGTCCACCGGGTACAGCGACTGGTCAGGGTACATCGACTCGGCGGAGTTGTTGTCCGCCGCTACTTGCCAGCCCGACAGGTAAATCGCCTGGATACCGGCCTTGACTTGCTGCACAGCCTGGCCGCCGGTCAGGGCGCCCATGCAGTTGACGAAATCTTTCTCAGGGCGGAAGGACGGCTTGGCGCCTTGGGTCACCAGGTTCCAGAGCTTCTCGGCGCCCATTTTCGCAAAGGTGTGCTCAGGTTGAACCGAGCCACGCAGACGGACGACGTCAGCAGCCGAATAGTTGCGCTTCACGCCTTTCCAGCGCGGGTTTTCAGCCCAGTCTTTTTCAAGGGCTGCAATTTGCTGTTCGCGTGTCAGTGCCATGGAGATAAACCTCGTCGCATAGGTCTTGGGTGGAAAATTCCTGCTCCTGCCGGCTTCGCCAGACATTGGCGTAGGGGGCTGCTCGCTGGCCAGGGGGCCGGGCGCACAAGTCGGTTCAGGCGGGGTGGCGACGGGATGAACGATGGGCTCGAGGGGAAAGTGAGCAGGTAGAGGCGAACTGCGGGCGCAATCGGGCGTCGTGGGCCTTCATGTGAACTCAGAGTGATGCCGGGTTACCTAGTTACGCTTCCGTCCCTCGGGACAACTTCGTTCCAGTCGCAACCTCGTCAAACACACCTTGTGGGCGGTACAGACACGAATCGGCTCGCAGGGTAGTTGCAAGCGTCGACCCGAAGGCCCTTGCCAGGGCCCCTGATTAGCGGGAGCGAGGCCATCATGCCTTCGGTTTTTTGGCTCGTCAAACGTTTTGTAGTGCTTTTTTTATAGCACTACATCTTTGGTCTAATACGACTCATCAGTCAGTTTTTGGTGCTTCAGTTCAGGGTGTCGACCTTGACCCGCAGAATCATGTCATCGCGGCCCTGAGTCGAGTAGCTGCGGGTCAGGCCCTGTTTATCGGCCTGGGTCTGGCGATTGACCCCGGCCAGGGTGATCCATTCACCCAGGCGTCCGCTGACAGTTGTGTCGGTACTTTGCACGTTCACTACATCGGGACGCTCCTGGCTCATGCGGTCACGGTTGGTACTGATGCTCAGGTGAACGGTTTCGCCGGTGACGCTGGCGGTGACATAGAAACCCTGGGTGACGTTGCGGTATTGGGTCTGGCTTTGCACGCGGCCGTAGCTGTCGCTCTGGCTGCTGGTGAACGGCACGCTCTGGCCAACCTGGATCAGCGCCGGCTGGCCTTCGCTGGCCTGCACCTGCTGTACGCCGCCGTCGCGGCTGGCGGTGCTGCGATTGATGATGCGGGTCTGGCTTGGGGCGGCGCCGTTGATGGAGTAGCCCTGGTCGCCTTGCAGGTTGTTTTCGTTGGTGTCGACCGTGATCAACAGGCGTTTGGGCGCTGTATCGAGTTGGGCTAGAAATTGCCGCAGCTCTTCAATCTTGCCCGGGGCGGCGTTGACGATCAGTTGATTGCCGTAAGCGCTGACCTGGCCGTCCTTGCCGATGAAGTTCTGCGCCACTGGTAGCAGGTCGGCGCTGGTGCGGTAGTTCAGTGGCACGATCTGCGTGTCGGCCATGACCGACAGGCTGCAGCCGAGCAGCAGGGTGACCAGGAGGGTGCGTAGGGACATTCCATTTCTCCGCGAGACAAAGGCTGGATATTGCCAGTTTGTCGGCTTCGGGTGGGGCAAGTTGAATGATAGACGGCAAAAACGCCCCGGCATCGGAGAATGGCGGGGCGTTTTGGGTGTTGCCGTGCTCTTATGTCGAGAGTGCTTTTGTGGTGAGGGAGCTTGCTCCCGCTCGACCGGGCTGGCGCACCAGTGCGCAGCGCTCGCAAGCTTCTGGGGCTGCTACGCAGCCCAGCGGGAGCAAGCTCCCTCGCCACAGGTGTTCACCCCGCCTTGGATCAGGGTTGAGTCAGGTCGAACGTCGCACCATATCCACATGAGGAATCCCGGCTTCCAGGAACTCCTCGCTGACCACGGCAAAGCCCAGTCGCTCATAGAACGGCGTGGCATGCACCTGGGCGCTGAGCATTTGTTGTTTGAGGCCGCGTTTCTCGGCCTCGGCAATCACAGCGTGCATCAGCGCGTCACCGACTTTCAGGCCGCGCCAGTCCTTGAGCACCGAGACCCGGCCGATATGACCGTCGGTCAACAGGCGGGCGGTGCCGATGGGGAAGTCGCCTTCAAAGGCCAGGAAATGCACCGCGCCCTGGTCGTCGGCATCCCATTCCAGCTCAGGCGGGACGGACTGCTCGGCAACGAACACGGTTTCACGAATGCGCCGGATCTCGGCGTTGTCCTTCTGCCAGTCTGCGACACGTACGTGAATTTTATTCATCGGCGAACCCCAGGCTGCCTTGCTTGACCAACTCGCAGATCAGCCCGCGACCGTCTTCGTCCGCCAGCCATGGAGCGAGATTGTCGATGTGCAGGGCGTCGGCGGCGCAGATCATTTTCAGCAAGTCGCGCAGTTTGCCCGGCAGATAACGGCTCTGGCCGCTGGCGAACAGCAGCAGGTCGTCATCGACTTCCGACCAGGCCAGGCGAGCGCTCGGGTTGCGGATGATCACCGCACCTTGCTCCAGGCCGGCCAGCAGGTCGTCTTCTTCCAGTTCCGGTCCGACCACCAGTTCCGGGTAGCGCGGTTCGGTCATGAACTGGCCGAACCAGGTCAGCAGCAGGCGCTCGTCACTCATGTGTTCGGCCAGCAGGCCCTTGAGGCGGTCCAGGGCATCATGCTGGATCTGGTGCGGATCGCTCACCGGGCGCGCGTCGGCGTCGGTGTAGCGCTCTTCGTCCGGCAGGAACTGGCTGAGGAAGTCGGTGAAGTGGGTCAGCACTTCAGCGGCGCTCGGCGCACGGAAACCGACCGAGTAGGTCATGCAGTCATCCACGGCCACGCCGCAGTGGGCCAGGCGCGGCGGCAGGTAGAGCATGTCGCCCGGTTCCAGGACCCATTCGTCGGTGGCTTCGAAGTCGGCGAGGATGCGCAGGTCGGCATGAGGCAGCAGCGGGCTTTCGGAGTCGCACATCTGGCCGATCTTCCAGTTGCGCTTGCCGTGGCCTTGCAGCAGGAACACGTCGTAGTTATCGAAGTGCGGACCGACGCTGCCACCCGGGGCGGCGAAGCTGATCATCACGTCGTCGATGCGCCAGCTTGGCAGGAAGCGGAAGTGCTCCAGCAATTCGCTGACTTCCGGTACGAACTGATCGACAGCCTGTACCAGCAGCGTCCATTCGCGCTCTGGCAGTTTGCTGAATTCGTCCTCGGCGAACGGGCCGCGACGCAACTCCCATGGACGCTCGCCGTGCTCGATCACCAGGCGCGATTCGACTTCCTCTTCCAGAGCCAGGCCGGCCAGTTCATCGGCATCGATCGGGCCCTCGAAGTCAGGGATCGCCTGGCGGATCAACAGGGGTTTTTTCTGCCAGTAGTCGCGCATGAACTCCCGTGCCGTGATGCCGCCCAGGAGTTGCAGAGGAATATCAGGATTCATGTGTAACCTATTGAAAAAAAGTATTTTTCTGACGCGAATAAAAACGCCCGGCGCTCGGCCGGGCGTCTCAGGGCAAAGCGTTGATCAGATGCGCTTGGCTTGCGCCGCCGCGTTGCCGATGTAGCTGGCCGGGGTGAGCTTCTTCAACTCGGTCCGCGCTTCGGCGGGCATGTCCAGGCCGTCGATGAAAGTCTGCAATGCTTCAGGGCTGATGCCCTTGCCACGGGTCAGCTCTTTCAGTTTTTCGTACGGGTTTTCGATGTTGTAGCGACGCATCACGGTCTGGATCGGCTCGGCCAGGACTTCCCAGCAGGCATCCAGGTCGGCTGCGATTTTCTGCTCGTTCAACTCCAGCTTGCCGATGCCCTTGAGGCTGGCTTCGTAGGCGATGACGCTGTGGGCAAAGCCCACGCCCAGGTTGCGCAGCACGGTGGAGTCGGTCAGGTCGCGCTGCCATCGCGAGATCGGCAGTTTGCTCGCCAGGTGTTGGAACAGCGCGTTGGCGATGCCCAGGTTGCCTTCGGAGTTTTCGAAGTCGATCGGATTGACCTTGTGCGGCATGGTCGAGGAACCGATTTCGCCGGCGATGGTGCGCTGCTTGAAGTAGCCCAGGGAGATGTAGCCCCAGATGTCGCGGTCGAAGTCGATCAGGATGGTGTTGAAGCGTGCGATCGCGTCGAACAGCTCGGCGATGTAGTCGTGCGGCTCGATCTGGGTGGTGTACGGGTTGAAGCTCAGGCCCAGTTCGTCTTCGATGAAGGCGCGGGCGTTGGCTTCCCAGTCGATGTCCGGATAGGCCGACAGGTGGGCGTTGTAGTTGCCCACGGCGCCGTTGATCTTGCCCAGCAGCGGCACGGCGGCGACCTGGGCGATCTGGCGCTCCAGGCGGTACACCACGTTGGCCAGTTCTTTGCCCAGGGTGGTCGGCGAAGCCGGTTGGCCATGGGTGCGCGACAGCATCGGTACGTCGGCGAAGCGGATCGCCAGCTCGCGGATCGCCTCGGCGATCTGACGCATTAAAGGCAGCAGCACATCATCGCGGCCTTCGCGCAGCATCAGGGCGTGAGACAGGTTGTTGATGTCCTCGCTGGTGCAGGCAAAGTGGATGAATTCGCTGACCTTGGCCAGCTCCGGCAGCTTGGCCGCCTGCTCCTTGAGCAGGTATTCGATGGCCTTCACGTCGTGGTTGGTGGTGCGTTCGATCTCTTTGACGCGCTCGGCATGCTCCAGCACAAAGTCGTCGGCCAGGGCATTCAATACCGTGTTGGCTTCGGCGGAAAACGCCGGGACTTCACTGATGGCAGGGTGAGCGGCCAGACGCTGGAGCCAGCGCACTTCAACCAGGACGCGGGCGCGGATCAGGCCGTACTCGCTGAAAATCGGGCGCAGGGCCTGGGTTTTGCCGGCGTAGCGGCCGTCAACAGGGGAAACCGCAGTGAGCGAAGAGAGCTGCATGGGGTGTTCTCGGACAGTCGGGCAACGAAATGGGGCGCGTATCATACATGAAAATCGGCGCCGGTCCGTCGCCAACTGACCGGCGTGTTACGCGTAACGAAGTACTATTTATTACCTGTGGCGAGGGAGCTTGCTCCCGCTGGGGCGCGAAGCGGCCCTGAAGCCGGGCAATCCGTGGTATCTGCGGGACACAAGGGGCTGCGTTACAAGCCGGCGGGAGAAGCTCCCTCGCCACAAAAGCAACAGTGAAGCGCCTAGTCGTGGTGCATCAACGAGTAAAGTTCTTTGAGCAATTTGCGTCGGCTGATCACCAATTGCCAGCGATGACCGCCCAATTGTCGCCACAAGCGGGCCGAGCGAATCCCGGCCAGCAGCAGGGCGCGGATCTTCGAGGCATTGCTTGGTTGCTGCAGGTTGCGCATGTCGCCGTGGACCTGGATACGCTGGCGCAGGGTGCTGAGGGTGTCCTGGTACAGCGCGCCGCAGGCGGCAACCACGTTCTCGTGGGACGGGCCGAAGTGTTCGACCTGGGACTGGATCTGCGGCAAGCGCTTGCCGATGGTCTCCAGCATGTCGTCACGCTTGGCCAGTTGGCGCTCCAGGCCGAGCATCGACAGGGCATAGCGCAGCGGCTCGCGTTGCAGGGCGCTAGGGTCGCGCTCCAGGGCGCCGATCAGGGCGCGATAGCCTTCGCGCAGGTTCAGATCGTCGCCGCCGTAGACTTCGAGAGTGTCCTTGGGGTCGCGCACCAGCAAGCTGCCGAGCATGCAAGCGACGCCCGCTTCGGAGGCTTGGCCGGTCTTGGCGATCCGGTCCACCAGCACCGCTGCGAGAAACACACCGCCCAGCGCGGTCAATTGCTCCTGGATTGGCGTCATGCCTTGCTGCTCCACGGTTCGGCCACTTCGATCACGCCGCCGCCCAGACAGATTTCGCCGTCGTAGAACACTACGGACTGGCCGGGTGTGACGGCCCGCTGAGGATCGTCGAAGGTGGCGCGATAACCGCTGGCGGTTTTCTCCAGGGTGCAGGGCTGGTCGCTCTGACGGTAGCGCACCTTGGCCGTCAGCCGGCGTGGTTCGCTGAGGTCGATCGGATTCACCCAATAGATGTCGGAGGCGAGCAGGGCGCGGGAAAACAGCCATGGGTGGTCATTGCCCTGGCCGACGATCAACTCATTGTGCTCCAGGTCCTTGATCAATACGTACCACGGCTCTTCGCCGGCATCTTTCAGCCCGCCGATGCCCAGGCCCTGGCGCTGGCCGATGGTGTGGTACATCAGGCCGTGGTGACGGCCGATGACTTCGCCTGAGGGGGTCTTGATCTCGCCCGGCTGGGCCGGCAAGTATTGCTTGAGGAAGTCGCTGAACCGGCGTTCACCGATGAAGCAGATCCCGGTGGAGTCCTTTTTCTTCGCCGTCGCCAGGTCGTGCTTTTCGGCGATTGCCCGCACTTCGGGCTTTTCCAGTTCGCCTACCGGGAACAGGGTCTTGGCGATCTGCTCGCCGCCGACCGCATGCAGGAAGTAGCTCTGGTCCTTGTTCGGGTCCAGGCCCTTGAGCAGTTCGGTGCGCCCGTCGATATCGCGGCGGCGCACGTAGTGTCCGGTGGCGATCAGGTCCGCGCCGAGCATCATCGCGTAGTCGAGGAACGCCTTGAACTTGATCTCGCGGTTGCAGAGGATGTCCGGGTTCGGCGTGCGACCGGCCTTGTATTCGGCCAGGAAGTGCTCGAACACGTTGTCCCAGTACTCGGCGGCGAAGTTGGCGGTATGCAGCTTGATGCCGATCTTGTCGCAGACGGCCTGGGCGTCCGCGAGGTCGTCCATGGCGGTGCAGTATTCGGTTCCATCGTCTTCTTCCCAGTTCTTCATGAACAGGCCTTCCACCTCATAACCCTGCTCGATCAGCAGAAGGGCGGAAACGGAAGAGTCTACGCCGCCGGACATGCCGACAATGACGCGCTTCTTTTTGGTGTCAGAAGGGGCTGGATCGCGCATAGCAGTTCAATGAGTGTCTTGAAAAAGGACGCGATTCTATCAGGCCCGGGCGCGCAAGGCTAAAGAGAAGGACGGATCAGCGTCAGACTGTGGCGATGGCCGGCCAGATAATCGTCGATGCAACGGATGATCAGCTCGCTGCGCCAGTGTTCGCGCTGTTCGAGCAATTCGTCGCGGGTCAGCCACCGAGCGCCGAGGATGCCGTCGTCCAGTTGGTAATCCGGTTGGTGTTGCAGGGCCCTGGCGGCGAAACACACCCGCTGGTAGGTCACGCCATTGCTGGGCGCGGTGTACAGGTAAATGCCGACCACGCTGGTGGGCTCTACGTCCCAGCCGGTTTCTTCCAGGGTTTCGCGCACGGCGGCCTCGATCAGCGTTTCATCCGGATCCAGGTGCCCGGCGGGCTGGTTGAGCACCGCGCGCCCGCCCTTGGATTCTTCCACCATCAGGAAACGGCCGTTGTCTTCGACGATGGTGGCGACAGTGATGTGGGGTTTCCAGTCCATGAAGCGTCCTCGAAAGTTGAACAGTGAAACACAAACCCCTGTGGGAGCGAGCCTGCTCGCGACAGCGGTGGGTCAGTCAATGTTGATGTTGAATGTCATGCCGCTATCGCGAGCAAGCTCGCTCCCACAGGGTAATAGGTTTGTCAGGGAAATGGAGTGGTGCCAGAAACACAAACCCCGGCACGAGGCCGGGGTTTGTGGTGCTTCCTTACAACCTTACACCAGCGCAGCAATCGCTGCGTTGAAGGTGTTGCTCGGGCGCATGGCCTTGCTGGTCAGCTCCGGGTTGGCGAAGTAGTAGCCGCCGATGTCCACTGGCTTGCCTTGGACGGCGTTGAGCTCGGCAACGATTTTCTCTTCGTTGTCGGTCAGGGTCTTGGCCAGGGGCGCGAACTGAGCCTTGAGGGCGGCGTCGTCGTTCTGGGCGGCCAGTGCCTGGGCCCAGAACAGGGTCAGGTAGAAGTGGCTGCCACGGTTGTCGATCCCGCCGACTTTACGCGAAGGCGATTTGTTGCGGTCCAGGAACTCACCGGTGGCTTGGTCCAGGGTCTTGGACAAGACCAGTGCCTTCGGATTGTTGTAGGTCACGCCCAGGTGTTCCAGGGACGCGGCCAGGGCCAGGAACTCGCCCAGGGAATCCCAACGCAGGAAGTTTTCTTCCAGCAGCTGTTGCACGTGCTTGGGCGCCGAACCGCCGGCACCGGTTTCGAACAGGCCACCGCCGTTCATCAGCGGCACGATCGACAGCATCTTGGCGCTGGTGCCCAGTTCCATGATCGGGAACAGGTCGGTCAGGTAGTCGCGCAGCACGTTGCCGGTCACCGAGATGGTGTCCTTGCCTTCGCGGGTGCGGGCCAGGGTGTATTTCATCGCGTCGACCGGCGACATGATCTGGATGTCCAGGCCGCTGGTGTCGTGGTCTTTGAGGTAAGCCTGGACTTTTTCGATGACCACGCCGTCATGGGCGCGCATCGGGTCCAGCCAGAAGATGGCCGGGGTGGCGCTTGCGCGGGCACGGTTGACGGCCAGCTTGACCCAATCCTGGATCGGTGCGTCCTTGGTCTGGCACATGCGGAAGATGTCGCCGGCTTCGACAGCCTGCTCCATCAGCAGGGCGCCCTTGCTGTCGGTGACGCGAACCACGCCGTCGGCCTTGATCTGGAAGGTCTTATCGTGGGAGCCGTACTCTTCGGCTTTCTTGGCCATCAGGCCGACGTTCGGCACGCTGCCCATGGTGGTCGGGTCGAACGCACCGTTGGCCTTGCAGTCTTCGATCACCGCCTGGTAGATGGTGGCGTAGCAGCGATCCGGGATCACGGCCTTGGTGTCGTGCAACTGGCCGTCGGTGCCCCACATCTTGCCGGAGTCACGGATCATGGCCGGCATCGAGGCGTCGACGATAACGTCGCTCGGCACGTGCAGGTTGGTGATGCCTTTGTCGGAGTTGACCATCGCCAGGGCGGGGCGCGACGCGTAGACGGCCTGGATGTCGGCTTCGATCTGCGCCTGCTGCTCGGCCGGCAGGGTCTTGATGCGGGCGTACAGGTCGCCGATGCCGTTGTTCAGGTTGAAGCCGATCTGTGCCAGCGCGTCGGCGTGCTTGGCCAGGGCATCTTTATAGAACTCGGCGACGATCTGGCCGAACATGATCGGGTCGGAGACCTTCATCATGGTGGCCTTGAGGTGAACCGACAGCAGCACGCCTTGTTGCTTGGCGCTTTCGATTTCAGCGGCAATGAACGAACGCAGGGCGTTCTTGCTCATCACGGCGCAATCGAGGATCTCGCCGGCCTGGACGCTGGTTTTTTCTTTCAGCACGGTAGCGGTGCCATCCTTTGCCACCAGCTCGATTTTCACGGCGTCAGCGGCGTCGATCAGGACAGCTTTCTCGCTGCCGTAGAAATCACCGGTGCTCATGTGGGCGACGTGGGACTTGGAGTCCGCGGCCCAGGCGCCCATTTTGTGCGGGTGTTTACGGGCATAGTTCTTGACCGACAGCGGCGCCCGGCGGTCAGAGTTGCCTTCGCGCAGGACCGGGTTCACGGCGCTGCCCTTGACCTTGTCGTAACGGGCGCGAGCGTCTTTCTCGGCCTCGGTGGTCACGGTTTCCGGGTAATCCGGCAGGGCGTAGCCCTTGGCCTGCAATTCCTTGATGGCGGCTTGCAGTTGCGGGACCGAAGCGCTGATGTTCGGCAGCTTGATGATATTGGCTTCGGGCGTAACGGCCAGGTCGCCGAGTTCGGCGAGGTGGTCGGCTACGGCTTTGTCACCCAGTTGCTCGGGGAAGCTGGCCAGGATCCGCCCTGCGAGGGAGATATCACGGGTTTCCACAGCGATATCGGCCGAAGCGGTAAAGGCTTCGATGATCGGCAGCAGGGAGTAGGTGGCGAGGGCAGGCGCTTCGTCGGTGAAGGTATAGATGATCTTCGAGCGGGTGGGCATATTCGGATTAACTCTCTTCTTTGCTAAAGCATGCGCAGAAACTCGAGGGGCGCCGGGTAAGCGCGTTCGTTCAAAGTCATCCGTGAGCCGAATGTCGAGGTTTCTTCGCGGTGATGTTGGGTTGCATCAGTCGAGCGTCAAGCGGTCGGGCCGCGGTAACGGACCGGCTTTCATTGGCGGAAAGTCTTGTCGTAGAGCAGTCTGCCGTCGTGACCCTGTGGTCAGCGGCGGCATTATACATAGGTAGCTGGCAATCTGCCGATGGTTCATAGACGTTCGTACTCGTCCATTGGTCTAAACGTCGCACTCCTGTGGGGGCGGGCTATGCTCATGTTTGGCGCTTTTCCCCTGGTTTTCAGGCTTGTACGCGGCTAAGTGGCTCTCTTTGGTCTTGATGGGCCGAACGTAGGGTTTGCGTGCCGATACAACTGGGGTACGCTCGAATGCAGCCAGATGTTCAATCCAAGCAATGGAGTTCAGCATGGGGTATCAAAAGATTCAGGTTCCAGCCGTCGGTGACAAAATCACCGTCAATGCAGACCATTCTCTTAATGTTCCCGATAACCCGATCATTCCCTTCATCGAAGGCGACGGGATTGGCGTTGACATCAGCCCGGTGATGATCGAGGTGGTGGACGCAGCGGTGCAAAAGGCCTACGGCGGCAAGCGCAAGATTTCCTGGATGGAAGTCTATGCCGGCGAGAAAGCGACCCAAGTCTACGACCAGGACACCTGGTTGCCCCAGGAAACCCTGGATGCGGTCAAGGATTACGTGGTGTCCATCAAGGGGCCGCTGACCACCCCGGTCGGTGGCGGTATCCGTTCGCTGAACGTAGCCCTGCGTCAGCAACTGGACCTCTACGTGTGCCTGCGTCCGGTGCGCTGGTTCGAAGGCGTGCCAAGCCCGGTCAAGAAGCCTGGCGACGTGGACATGACGATCTTCCGCGAGAACTCCGAGGACATCTACGCGGGCATCGAATGGAAGGCCGGTTCGGCCGAAGCCACCAAGGTCATCAAGTTCCTGAAAGAAGAAATGGGCGTGACCAAGATCCGTTTCGACGAGGACTGCGGCATCGGCGTCAAGCCGGTTTCCAAGCAAGGCACCAAGCGCCTGGCACGCAAGGCTCTGCAATATGTAGTCGACAACGATCGCGATTCGCTGACCATCGTGCATAAAGGCAACATCATGAAGTTCACCGAGGGTGCCTTCAAGGAATGGGCCTACGAAGTGGCGGCCGAGGAGTTTGGCGCGACCCTGCTCGATGGCGGTCCATGGATGCAGTTCAAGAACCCGAAGACTGGCAAGAATGTCGTGGTCAAGGATGCCATCGCCGATGCGATGCTCCAGCAGATCCTGCTGCGTCCGGCCGAATATGACGTCATTGCAACCCTGAACCTCAACGGCGACTACCTTTCCGATGCCCTGGCGGCGGAAGTAGGGGGCATCGGCATTGCGCCGGGTGCCAACCTGTCCGACACCGTGGCGATGTTCGAAGCGACCCACGGCACCGCGCCCAAATACGCGGGCAAGGACCAGGTCAACCCGGGGTCGTTGATCCTGTCGGCTGAAATGATGCTGCGTCACATGGGCTGGACCGAAGCGGCGGACCTGATCATCAAGGGCACCAACGGGGCGATTTCGGCCAAGACCGTGACCTATGACTTCGAACGCTTGATGGAGGGCGCCACGCTGGTGTCATCCTCGGGCTTCGGCAAGGCACTGATCGAGCATATGTAAGCGGGATCAACGCGCATCACAAATGCCCGGTTCGAGTGATCGAACCGGGCATTTTTCGTGGAGCCGGGCGGCGTCTGCCGGTCAGTGGGTCTCGGTGACCCTGACGGTGACCGGGACAGGCGCTTCTTCTATCTTGGCCGGCTCTATATTGACGGCGTGCAGGCCCTTGGGGCCCTGGATAACCTGGAACGTCACAGGTTGTCCGGCTTTCAAGGTCTTGTAGCCATCCATCTGGATGGCCGAGAAGTGGGCGAAAAGGTCTTCATCGGGCATTCCGGCTGCGATGATGAAGCCGAAGCCCTTGGCGTTGTTGAACCATTTCACCTTGCCACTCATTTTGACGACCGACATAAACCATATCCCTCTGCAACGCACTCCATCACTGGAGTATCATCCAGTCAATCCGCAGGCTAATCTTGAAACAGGATAGATTCCACGGACCTTTTTAACCCACGATGGGCTCTATTGGTTGTAACACCGTTTTGCCGATAGTCAAGGTGGCCGGGTGGTCGTGGTTGAAATCGCCCACAAGCGCCCCCATCACTGTATTCGCCAACTAAACGAACCTTTCTTTCCATGCATGCAGTCAGCCAGATTCGACTAACATTCAATCAGGATCGCCCGGATCTACACGACGACGATTCCGCCGGCCTTGCTGTTCAGGAAGCGAAGCCAGCATTACAGGCGCCACCGATGTACAAGGTGGTTTTGTTCAACGATGACTACACACCGATGGATTTCGTCGTCGAAGTGCTCGAGGTGTTTTTTAACCTGAATCGCGAGCTGGCGACCAAGGTCATGCTGGCCGTTCATACAGAGGGACGGGCAGTATGTGGAGTGTTTACCCGCGACATCGCCGAGACAAAGGCCATGCAGGTCAACCAGTACGCCCGGGAAAGCCAGCATCCGCTACTCTGTGAAATCGAGAAGGACGGTTAACGCCGACCACTTGGGTATGAGGTGAAGCTATGTTAAACCGCGAGCTCGAAGTCACCCTCAATCTTGCCTTCAAGGAGGCTCGTTCGAAGCGTCATGAGTTCATGACCGTCGAACACCTGCTGCTGGCCCTATTGGATAACGAGGCTGCCGCCACCGTTTTGCGTGCCTGTGGCGCGAACCTCGATAAACTCAAGCACGACCTGCAGGAGTTCATCGACTCCACCACGCCATTGATCCCCGTGCATGACGAGGATCGGGAAACCCAGCCAACCCTGGGCTTCCAGCGTGTCCTGCAGCGTGCTGTCTTTCATGTACAGAGCTCGGGCAAGCGCGAAGTGACCGGCGCCAATGTGTTGGTCGCCATCTTCAGTGAGCAGGAAAGCCAGGCGGTTTTCCTGCTCAAGCAGCAGAGTGTTGCACGTATCGATGTGGTCAACTACATCGCCCATGGTATCTCCAAGGTGCCGGGGCATGGCGATCATTCCGAGGGTGAGCAGGAGATGCAGGACGACGAGGGCGGTGAGTCTTCTTCTTCAGGCAATCCACTGGATGCCTATGCCAGCAACCTGAATGAATTGGCGCGCCAGGGCCGCATCGATCCGCTCGTCGGACGCGAGGCGGAAGTCGAGCGCGTCGCGCAGATCCTGGCCCGGCGCCGCAAGAACAACCCGTTGCTGGTGGGCGAGGCAGGCGTGGGCAAGACCGCAATCGCCGAAGGCCTGGCCAAGCGCATCGTCGACAACCAGGTACCGGACCTGCTGGCCAACAGCGTGGTGTATTCCCTGGATCTGGGTGCCTTGCTGGCCGGCACCAAGTACCGCGGTGACTTCGAGAAGCGCTTCAAGGCGTTGCTCGGCGAGCTGAAGAAGCGTCCCCAGGCGATCCTGTTCATCGACGAAATCCACACCATCATCGGTGCCGGGGCTGCGTCGGGCGGGGTCATGGATGCCTCGAACCTGCTCAAGCCGCTGCTTTCGTCGGGTGATATCCGCTGCATCGGTTCGACCACGTTCCAGGAGTTCCGCGGGATCTTCGAGAAAGACCGTGCACTGGCCCGGCGCTTCCAGAAAGTCGACGTGTCGGAGCCTTCGGTGGAGGACACCATCGGCATCCTGCGCGGCCTGAAGGGGCGTTTCGAGCTGCACCACAACATCGAATACAGCGATGAAGCCCTGCGCGCCGCGGCTGAACTGGCCTCGCGCTACATCAATGACCGGCACATGCCGGACAAAGCCATCGACGTCATTGATGAGGCGGGCGCCTATCAGCGTCTGCAACCGCTGGAAAATCGGGTCAAGCGCATCGATGTGCCTCAGGTCGAGGACATCGTGGCGAAAATCGCCCGTATTCCGCCCAAGCATGTCACCAGTTCCGACAAGGAGCTGCTGCGTAACCTGGAGCGCGACCTGAAGCTGACGGTGTTTGGCCAGGATGCAGCCATCGATTCGCTGTCGACCGCTATCAAACTGTCCCGCGCGGGCCTGAAGTCGCCGGACAAGCCGGTGGGTTCCTTCCTGTTCGCAGGCCCTACCGGTGTCGGCAAGACCGAGGCGGCCCGGCAACTGGCCAAGGCGATGGGGATCGAGCTGGTTCGTTTCGACATGTCCGAGTATATGGAGCGTCACACCGTGTCGCGCCTGATCGGTGCGCCTCCGGGCTACGTTGGTTTCGACCAGGGCGGTCTGTTGACCGAGGCCATTACCAAGCAACCTCACTGTGTGTTGCTGCTCGATGAAATCGAGAAGGCGCATCCGGAAGTCTTCAACCTGCTGCTGCAGGTCATGGACCACGGTACGCTGACCGATAACAACGGGCGCAAGGCGGACTTCCGCAATGTGATTCTCATCATGACCACCAACGCCGGTGCCGAAACCGCTGCTCGCGCTTCGATCGGCTTCACCCATCAGGACCATTCGTCCGACGCGATGGAAGTGATCAAGAAGAGCTTCACGCCTGAATTCCGTAACCGTCTGGACACCATTATCCAGTTTGGTCGTCTCAGTCATGAGGTCATCAAAAGCGTGGTGGACAAGTTCCTTACCGAACTCCAGGCGCAGCTCGAAGACAAGCGTGTGTTGCTGGAAGTCACCGATGCGGCTCGCAGCTGGCTGGCCGAGGGTGGTTACGATGTGACGATGGGGGCACGGCCGATGGCTCGCCTGATTCAGGACAAGATCAAGCGTCCGCTGGCCGAGGAAATCCTCTTTGGCGAACTGGCCGAACATGGCGGTGTGGTTCACATCGACATCAAGGACGGCGAACTGACCTTCGACTTCGAAACCACGGCCGAGATGGCCTGATCGCTCAGGGTAATAAAGCAAAAGGCGCCGAAAGGCGCCTTTTTGCTGGTCCAGGAAAAACGACGACGAGCCCTGTGGGAGCGAGCCTGCTCGCGATAGCGTCGGTACATTCAATCACGGCAAGCTGGTCCACCGCTATCGCGAGCCGGCTCGATCCCACAGGGATTTTGCATGGCCAAAAGACCCTGTGGGATCAAATCCCAGGCAAACAAAAACGCCCGGTATCAACCGGGCGTTTTGTCTTGACCTGTTAGCGAGCGCGGTAAGTGATGCGCCCTTTGCTCAAGTCATAGGGCGTCAGCTCGACGCGCACTTTGTCACCGGTAAGAATACGAATGTAGTTCTTGCGCATCTTGCCGGAGATATGCGCGGTTACGACGTGCCCATTTTCCAACTCCACACGAAACATGGTGTTGGGCAGGGTGTCGACGACAGTGCCTTCCATTTCGAAGCTGTCTTCTTTCGACATGCAGTAAAGCCCTCGGTGTCCAGTGAATGGCCCGGTGCAACTGCGCCAGGCAAAAGCGGCGTGCATTGTGCCCGAAAAAGGGGGGTCAAGCCAAGGGGTTCTAGTTCAGGACAACCCACCGCTGATTAATCAACAGTTCGATGGGCCGATATTGCGTCTTGTAGTTCATTTTTTTGCAATTCTTGATCCAGTAGCCCAGGTATACGGCTTCAAGTCCCAGGCGCCGGCATTCGTTGATCTGCCACAGGATGGCATAGCGTCCGAGGCTGCGCCGTTCTTCCTCGGGCTCATAGAACGTGTACACCGCTGAAAGTCCGTTGGGGAGCAGGTCCGTAACGGCAATGGCCACCAGCCGTCCGCCGAGACGGAACTCATAGAAACGGGAAAACGGCAGGTCGCGCACCAGGAACGTAGAAAACTGATCGCGACTGGGCGGGTACATGTCACCGTCGGCGTGACGTTGCTCGATATAGCGCTGGTACAGGTCGAAGTATTCCTCGCTGAACTGCGGCTTGGCGGGCCGGATCTGGAGGTCGGCGTTGCGCTTGAAGATGCGCTTCTGCTGGCGATTGGGGGTAAATCGAGCCACAGGGATACGCGCCGGGACGCACGCGTTGCAGTTCTGGCAATGGGGCCGGTAGAGGTGGTCTCCACTGCGGCGGAAGCCCATCTCTGACAGGTCTGCGTAGACATGCACATCCATGGGCTGGCTAGGGTCGAGGAACAGCGTCGTGGCCTGCTCTTCGGGCAGGTAACTGCAAGAGTGGGGTTGAGTGGCATAAAACTTCAAACGCGCCAACTCGGTCATGATCAACCCTCGGGATAAGCTTTCGGTTAAGTGTAAGCCACCAGCGCCAATGTCGCTCAGCAAACCCAGGTTGCGTGGTTGGGCTGGTCCAGATGCGCCTCGAGGTAACCGGCGAACGCGGTCCGCGGAATCGAACGGGCGCCCAGGCTGTGCAAGTGTTCGGTAGGCATCTGGCAATCGATCAGCACGAAACCGGCCGTCTTGAGATGTTGGACCAGGGTGGCGAAGCCGAATTTCGAAGCATTGTCGGCCCGGCTAAACATGGACTCGCCAAAAAACAGCTGCCCCATCGCCAGGCCATACAGGCCGCCCACCAATACACCTTGGTCCCAGACTTCCACCGAATGGGCGAAGCCGCGCCGATGCAATTCCAGATAAGCGGTTTGCATGGCTTCGGTGATCCAGGTGCCGTCGGCGTAGGCCCGAGGCGCGGCGCAGGCCTGGATGACTGCCGCAAAGTCCCGGTCGAACGTCACCTGGTAGCGCTGTTTGCGCAACAGCTTGCCCAGGCTGCGGGAAACATGCAGTTCGTCGGGAAACAGTACGGTGCGCGGATCCGGCGACCACCACAGGATTGGCTGGCCTTCGGAGAACCAGGGGAAGCAGCCATGGCGATAAGCCTGGATCAACCGGTCGGCGGACAGATCGCCACCGGCGGCCAGCAACCCGTTGGGGTCGCGCATGGCTTTCTCCAGTGGCGGGAAATCGAGGGAGTGGCGTTGTAACCAGGTCAGCATTGTCATCCGGACTTGCAGAAGGGGAGGGCGGGGCTGCCGCAAAGCCGGCCGCCCACCTAAAGATTAACCGTCAAACGGCGGGAATGTCATCGAGATACTTTTCCGCATCGAGGGCCGCCATGCAACCGGCCCCGGCGGAGGTAATCGCCTGGCGATAGACATGGTCGGCGACATCGCCGGCGGCGAACACGCCTTCGATATCGGTTGCGGTGGCATTGCCCTCGCTGCCGCCGCGCACGAGCAGGTAGCCGTCACGCATGTTCAACTGGCCTTGAAACAGCTCGGTATTGGGTTTATGTCCGATGGCGATAAACACGCCCGCCAGGGACAAGGTGCTGGTTTCGCCGGTCTCGCTGTGACGCAGGCGGGCGCCGGTCACACCACTGGCATCGCCCAGTACCTCGTCCAGGTTCTGGTTCCAGTGCAGCTTTATATTGCCGTTGGCGGCTTTTTCGAAGAGTTTGTCCTGCAATATCTTCTCTGAGCGCAGCTTGTCGCGACGGTGGATCAGGTGGACCTCGCTGGCGATGTTCGACAGATACAAGGCTTCCTCGACCGCCGTATTGCCGCCGCCAACGACCGCCACCACCTGATTGCGATAGAAAAAGCCATCGCAGGTCGCGCAGGCGGAAACGCCTTTGCCGGCGAAGCTTTCTTCCGATGGCAGCCCCAGGTACTGCGCTGAAGCGCCGGTGGCGATGATCAGCGCATCACAGGTATAAGTGCCGCTGTCGCCGATCAACTCGAAGGGCCGTTGCTGCAACTTGGCGGTGTGGATATGGTCGTAGACAATCTGCGTGTCGAAGCGCTCGGCGTGCCGCTGCATGCGCTCCATCAAGACCGGGCCGGTCAGGCCTTCGACATCGCCGGGCCAGTTGTCGACCTCCACCGTGGTGGTGAGCTGGCCACCGGCCTGCAGGCCAGTGATGACAACGGGCTTGAGGTTGGCGCGGGCAGCATAGACCGCCGCGCTGTATCCCGCGGGACCGGAACCGAGAATGATCAGGCGTGAATGCTTCACTTCGCTCATAAAAACACCTCATAAGCCTTTGTCACAAAAGACAATGCATGCTCCAATTGGCGCTTGTGCATCCTATTCCTGGCTATGCTGTAAGCCGTCGCGCGGGCAATGCCGGGAAGCGGACAAATCCGTACAATGCAGGAGTTTTGAACGCAGGATCGGCCAAAGATCCAAATCTTCGGCAACACCTGTGGTTTTCTGGATGCACCGCACAGTGGTAAAAGTAGTACCGGTTGTGCACATTCACTTTTTTTACCTGCTCGTGACGGGCAGTTTTTTATGTCATTCAACAGATGGACGCGCCTTTGGCGCAGGAAAAGAAGCGTTTTGAAGAAATCCACCGCAGCACCCAAACCAGTCGTTCCGCTCTGGCGCCAGCAATTGCACTACCGACTCAAGGAAGGTGCGTTGATCGCCATCGGCGCCTTGTGCCTGTTCCTGATGATGGCCTTGCTGACCTACGGCAAGGACGATCCGGGCTGGAGCCATAACAGCAAGATCGACGACGTGCAGAATTTCGGCGGTCCGGCCGGTTCCTACAGCGCCGACATCCTGTTCATGGTGCTGGGTTACTTCGCCTATATCTTCCCGCTGTTGCTGGCGATCAAGGCCTACCAGATCTTCCGTCAGCGTCACGAGCCGTGGCAGTGGAGTGGCTGGCTGTTCTCCTGGCGCTTGATTGGCCTGGTGTTCCTGGTGTTGTCGGGGGCCGCGCTGGCCCATATCCATTTTCATGCACCTACTGGCTTGCCGGCCGGGGCGGGCGGTGCGCTGGGGGAGAGCCTCGGCGACCTGGCCCGCAACGCCTTGAATATCCAAGGCAGCACGCTGCTGTTCATCGCCCTGTTCCTGTTCGGCCTGACGGTGTTCACCGACCTGTCATGGTTCAAGGTCATGGACGTGACCGGCAAGATCACCCTCGATCTGTTCGAGCTGATCCAGGGCGCCGTGAACCGTTGGTGGGCGGCGCGTATCGAGCGCAAGCAACTGGTGGCGCAACTGCGTGAGGTCGATGATCGTGTCCACGAGGTGGTCGCGCCGACGGTGCCGGACAAGCGCGAGCAGGCCAAGGTCAAGGAACGCCTGATCGAGCGTGAGCAGGCGTTGAGCAAGCACATGTCCGAGCGCGAGAAGCAGGTGCCGCCGGTGATCACCATGGCACCGGCCAAGGCGCCGGAGCCGAGCAAGCGCGTGCAGAAAGAAAAGCAGGTGCCGTTGTTCGTCGACAGCGCCGTGGAAGGCACCTTGCCGCCGATCTCGATCCTGGACCCGGCCGAGAAGAAACAGCTCAATTACTCCCCCGAGTCCCTGGCGGCCGTCGGTCACCTGCTGGAAATCAAGCTCAAGGAGTTCGGGGTCGAGGTCTCGGTGGATTCGATCCATCCGGGCCCGGTCATCACCCGTTACGAAATCCAACCGGCCGCCGGCGTGAAGGTCAGCCGCATCGCCAACCTCGCGAAGGACCTGGCGCGGTCCCTGGCCGTGACCAGCGTGCGCGTGGTGGAAGTGATCCCCGGCAAGACCACCGTGGGTATCGAGATCCCTAACGAAGACCGGCAGATCGTGCGCTTCTCCGAAGTGTTGTCGACGCCCGAGTACGACAACCACAAATCGCCGGTCACCCTGGCCCTGGGTCATGACATCGGTGGTAAGCCGGTCATCACCGATCTGGCGAAGATGCCTCACCTGCTGGTCGCCGGTACCACCGGCTCCGGTAAGTCGGTGGGGGTGAACGCGATGATCCTGTCGATCCTGTTCAAGTCCGGGCCGGATGACGCCAAGCTGATCATGATCGACCCGAAGATGCTCGAACTGTCGATCTACGAGGGCATTCCGCACCTGCTGTGTCCGGTGGTCACCGACATGAAGGACGCTGCCAACGCCCTGCGCTGGAGCGTCGCCGAGATGGAACGCCGCTACAAGCTGATGGCGAAGATGGGCGTGCGCAACCTCTCGGGTTTCAACGCCAAGGTCAAGGAGGCCGAAGAGGCCGGCACGCCGTTGAGCGACCCGCTCTACCACCGCGAAAACATCCACGACGAAGCGCCACTGCTGCACAAGCTGCCGACCATCGTGGTGGTGGTGGACGAATTCGCCGACATGATGATGATCGTCGGCAAGAAGGTTGAAGAGCTGATCGCCCGTATCGCCCAGAAGGCCCGTGCGGCGGGTATCCACTTGATCCTGGCGACCCAGCGGCCGTCGGTGGATGTGATCACCGGCCTGATCAAGGCCAACATTCCGACCCGGATGGCGTTCCAGGTGTCGAGCAAGATCGACTCGCGGACCATCATCGACCAGGGTGGCGCCGAGCAATTGCTCGGTCACGGTGACATGCTCTACATGCCGCCGGGCACCAGCCTGCCGATCCGGGTCCACGGCGCGTTCGTCTCCGACGATGAAGTGCATCGCGTAGTGGAAGCCTGGAAACTGCGTGGCGCCCCGGAATACAACGACGACATCCTCAACGGTGTCGAAGAGACCGGCAGCGGTTTCGAGGGCAGCAGCGGTGGGGGCGAAGAGGACGCCGAAACCGATGCGCTCTACGACGAAGCGGTGCAGTTTGTCCTGGAAAGCCGTCGGGCCTCGATTTCCGCCGTCCAGCGCAAGCTCAAGATCGGCTACAACCGCGCCGCACGCATGATCGAAGCCATGGAAATGGCCGGGGTCGTGACGGCCATGAATACCAACGGTTCGCGCGAAGTACTGGCGCCGGGCCCGATGCGCGACTAACAAGCCGGGCGGCCTGCCGATGCGCCGCTCGAACCCCCACGACTTCATGAGGACTCCCATGCGCCTGATTCGCATGTTGCTGTTGCCCGTACTGGCCCTGACCACTTTGTCGGCCCAAGCCAATGAAAAGGACGTGGCTCGCCTGACCCAGCTACTGGATGGCTCCAGGACCCTGACCGCACGCTTTTCCCAATTGACTCTGGACGGCAGCGGCACCCAATTGCAGGAAACCGCCGGCGAGATGGCCTTGCAGCGTCCGGGCCTGTTCTACTGGCACACCGACGCACCGGCCGAGCAACTGATGGTATCCGACGGCCAGAAAGTCTCCCTGTGGGACCCGGACCTGGAGCAGGTCACCATCAAGAAACTCGACCAGCGCCTGACCCAGACCCCGGCGTTGTTGCTGTCCGGTGACATTTCCAAGATCAGCGAGAGTTTCGACATCAGCGCCAAGGAAGCGGGCGGGGTGATCGACTTCACCCTCAAGCCCAAGACCAAGGACAGCCTGTTCGACAGCCTGCGCCTGTCGTTCCGCAACGGCCTGGTCAATGACATGCAACTGATCGACAGCGTTGGTCAGCGCACCAATATCCTGTTTACCGGGGTCAAGGCCAACGAGGCTGTTCCTGCTTCCAAATTCAAGTTCGACATCCCCAAGGGTGCCGATGTCATCCAGGAATAAACAATAGCTGATTGGAACACTGGACCTGTGGGAGCGAGCCTGCTCGCGATAGCGTCGGGTCAGTCGGCATTGATGTTGAATGTGGTAATGCCATCGCGAGCAGGCTCGCTCCCACACGGGATTGTGCTGTTCAAGAGTGTCCAGCGGAGGTTGCATAAGCAGTGATGGACTTGTTTCGAAGCGCCCCGATTGCCCAGCCATTGGCCGCCCGTCTGCGAGCGACCAACCTGGATGAGTATGTCGGTCAGGAGCATGTGCTCGCTCGCGGCAAGCCTTTGCGCGAGGCCCTGGAGCAGGGCGCGTTGCATTCGATGATTTTCTGGGGGCCTCCGGGCGTGGGCAAGACCACCCTGGCGCGGCTGCTGGCGGAAGTCTCGGATGCGCACTTCGAAACGGTTTCGGCGGTACTGGCGGGGGTCAAGGAAATCCGCCAGGCGGTGGAAGTCGCCAAGCAGCAGGCCGGCCAGTACGGCAAGCGCACGATCCTGTTCGTCGACGAAGTGCACCGCTTCAACAAGTCTCAACAGGACGCCTTCCTGCCGTACGTCGAAGACGGCACGCTGATTTTCATCGGGGCGACCACCGAGAACCCGTCCTTCGAGCTTAACAACGCCTTGCTGTCCCGGGCGCGGGTCTATGTACTCAAGAGCCTCGATGAGACTGCGATGCGCAAGCTGGTGCACCGGGCGCTGACCGAGGAGCGCGGCCTGGGCAAGCGTCAATTGAGCCTCAGCGACGAAGGTTTTCAGATGTTGTTTTCTGCCGCCGATGGCGATGGCCGGCGTCTGCTCAACCTGCTGGAAAACGCCTCGGACCTGGCCGAGGACAACAGCGAGATCGATGTCGAGCTGCTGCAAAGCCTGCTGGGCGACACCCGTCGTCGTTTCGACAAGGGTGGCGAGGCGTTCTATGACCAGATCTCGGCGCTGCACAAATCCATTCGCGGCTCCAACCCCGACGCGGCCCTGTACTGGTTTGCACGAATGATCGACGGCGGTTGCGATCCGTTGTATCTGGCGCGGCGGGTGGTGCGCATGGCCAGCGAGGACATCGGCAACGCCGATCCCCGGGCCCTGGGCTTGTGTCTGTCGGCCTGGGACGTGCAGGAGCGCCTCGGCAGCCCCGAAGGCGAACTCGCTGTCGCCCAGGCCATCACGTACCTGGCCTGTGCGCCGAAGAGTAACGCGGTGTACATGGGCTTCAAGGCCGCGATGCGCAGCGCCACCGAGCACGGCTCCCTCGAAGTACCGTTGCACCTGCGCAACGCGCCGACCAAGCTCATGAAGCAACTGGGCTACGGCGAAGAATACCGC
This sequence comes from Pseudomonas sp. SMV71, assembly GCF_052042015.1. Taxonomy (NCBI): domain Bacteria; kingdom Pseudomonadati; phylum Pseudomonadota; class Gammaproteobacteria; order Pseudomonadales; family Pseudomonadaceae; genus Pseudomonas; species Pseudomonas sp. SMV71. The sequence continues at coordinate 240,617 of NZ_JBKGGU010000004.1, forward strand.
TATGCCCACGATGAGCCGGATGCCTATGCCGCCGGCGAAGACTACTTCCCCGAAGAACTCGAACCCCAGCGCTTCTACCAGCCGGTGCCCCGGGGCCTCGAGCTGAAGATCGGCGAAAAACTCAATCACCTGGCGCAAATGGATCGCCTGAGCCCTCGTCAGCGGAGAAAATCTTGATCCCCTTGATTCTTGCTGTGTCCGCCGGCGGGATGGTCGGCACGCTGTTGCGTTTCGCCACCGGCAACTGGATCAATGCAAATTGGCCGCGGTACTTCTATACCGCGACGCTGGCCGTTAATATCGTGGGCTGTCTGCTGATCGGCGTTCTATACGGTCTGTTTTTGATTCGCCCCGAAGTACCCATCGAGGTGCGCGCGGGGCTGATGGTCGGCTTTCTCGGCGGCCTGACGACTTTTTCATCCTTTTCACTGGATACGGTGCGCCTGCTGGAAAGCGGGCAGGTGCCGCTGGCCCTGGGCTATGCGGCGATCAGCGTATTCGGCGGGCTGCTCGCCACCTGGGTCGGCCTGTCCCTGACCAAACTTTGATAACGAGAGACCGACATGCTCGATTCCAAACTGTTACGTAGCAACCTTCAGGACGTAGCGGACCGCCTGGCATCCCGTGGCTTTGCCCTGGACGTCGCGCGCATCGAAGCGCTGGAAGAACAGCGCAAGACCGTCCAGACCCAGACTGAAAAGCTGCAAGCCGAGCGTAACGCGATCTCCAAGAGCATTGGCCAGGCCAAGCAGCGCGGCGAAGACATTGCGCCCTTGATGGCGAATGTCGAGAACATGGGGACCGAGCTCAATAACGGCAAGATCGAACTGGACCGGATCCAGACCGAGCTGGATTCAATCCTGCTGGGTATCCCGAACCTGCCTCACGAGTCGGTGCCGATCGGCGAGGACGAAGATGGCAACGTCGAGGTGCGCCGTTGGGGCACGCCGAAAGCCTTTGATTTCCCGGTGCAGGACCACGTTGCCCTGGGCGAGAAGTTCGGCTGGCTGGACTTCGAAACCGCCGCCAAGCTGTCGGGTGCCCGTTTCGCCCTGCTGCGTGGGCCGATTGCCCGCCTGCACCGCGCCCTGGCGCAGTTCATGATCAACCTGCACGTCACCGAGCACGGCTACGAGGAAGCCTACACCCCGTACCTGGTCCAGGCCCCGGCGTTGCAAGGCACCGGCCAGTTACCGAAGTTCGAGGAAGACCTGTTCAAGATCGGCCGCGACGGTGAAGCCGACCTCTATCTGATCCCGACCGCCGAAGTCTCGCTGACCAACATCGTGGCCGGCGAGATCGTCGACGCCAAGCAACTGCCGATCAAATTCGTCGCCCACACGCCGTGCTTCCGCAGCGAAGCCGGGGCGTCGGGCCGCGACACCCGTGGCATGATCCGTCAGCACCAGTTCGACAAGGTCGAGATGGTGCAGATCGTCGAGCCTTCCAAATCCATGGAAGCGTTGGAAAGCCTGACGGCCAACGCGGAGAAGGTCTTGCAACTGCTGGAACTGCCGTATCGCACCCTGGCGCTGTGCACCGGCGACATGGGCTTCAGCGCGGTCAAGACCTATGACTTGGAAGTCTGGATTCCGAGCCAGGACAAGTACCGCGAGATTTCCTCGTGCTCCAACTGCGGCGACTTCCAGGCGCGTCGCATGCAGGCGCGTTTCCGCAACCCGGAGACCGGTAAGCCGGAGCTGGTCCACACCCTCAATGGCTCCGGCCTGGCGGTGGGCCGTACCCTGGTGGCCGTGCTGGAGAACTACCAGCAGGCCGACGGCTCGATCCGCGTGCCGCAGGTGTTGAAACCCTACATGGGCGGCATCGAGGTCATCGGCTGAATGGACTACTTGCCACTGTTCCACAACCTGCGGGGCAGCCGCGTGCTGGTGGTTGGCGGCGGGGAAATTGCCTTGCGCAAGTCCCGCCTGCTGGCCGACGCTGGCGCGTTGCTGCGGGTGGTCGCACCCGATATCGAGCCGCAACTGCGGGAACTGGTCAGTGGCAGCGGCGGCGAGTGCCTGCTGCGCGGTTACCGTGAAGCGGACCTGGACGGCTGCGGCCTGATCATTGCCGCCACCGACGACGAGCCCCTCAATGCCCGGGTTTCAGCCGATGCCCACAAGCGTTGCGTACCGGTCAACGTGGTGGACGCGCCATCGCTGTGCAGTGTGATTTTCCCGGCGATTGTCGATCGCTCGCCGTTGGTGATCGCCGTGTCCAGCGGCGGCGATGCGCCGGTGCTGGCGCGGTTGATCCGGGCCAAGCTGGAAACCTGGATTCCTTCGACTTATGGCCAACTGGCCGGGTTGGCGGCGCGTTTTCGCAGTCAGGTCAAAAGCCTGTTTCCCGATGTGCAGCAGCGCCGGGCGTTCTGGGAAGACGTGTTCCAAGGGCCGATTGCCGACCGACAGTTGGCCGGGCAGGGCGCCGAGGCCGAGCGTCTGCTGCGCGAGAAGATCGCCGGCCAGGCGCCGCATGCGCCGGGCGAAGTCTACCTGGTGGGGGCAGGACCCGGTGATCCGGACCTGCTGACCTTCCGCGCCCTGCGGCTGATGCAACAGGCGGACGTGGTGCTCTACGACCGCCTGGTGGCGCCCGCGATCCTCGAGCTGTGTCGACGTGATGCCGAGCGGGTCTATGTGGGCAAGCGTCGCTCCGAACACGCCGTGCCCCAGGACCAGATCAACCAGCAACTGGTGGACCTGGCCCGACAGGGCAAGCGCGTGGTGCGGTTGAAGGGCGGCGATCCGTTCATTTTCGGTCGTGGCGGCGAAGAGATCGAAGAGCTGGCCGCCCACGGCATCCCGTTCCAGGTCGTGCCGGGTATCACCGCGGCCAGTGGTTGCGCGGCGTACGCGGGCATTCCGTTGACCCACCGCGACTACGCCCAGTCGGTGCGTTTCATCACGGGCCACCTCAAGGATGGCAGCAGCGACTTGCCGTGGGCAGACCTGGTTTCCCCGGCCCAGACGCTGGTGTTCTACATGGGGTTGGTGGGCTTGCCGATGATCTGCAGCGAGCTGATCAGGCACGGCCGCGCTGCGGATACGCCGGCAGCCTTGATCCAACAGGGCACGACGGTCAACCAGCGGGTGTTCACCGGCACCCTGGCGGACTTGCCACGGCTGGTGGCGGAGCATGAGGTGCATGCACCGACGCTGGTGATCGTGGGGGAAGTGGTGCAACTGCGCGAGAAGCTGGCGTGGTTCGAAGGGGCTCAGGGGCAGGTCTGAAGACTGCGTCGCGCCCTTCGCGAGCAAGCCCGCTCCCACATTGGACCGTTGTTCACCATGAATCGGTGGCCATACACGGTCCAGTGTGGGAGCGGGCTTGCTCGCGAAGAGGCCCTCAGTGACAACGGATCTCCCGGATCAATCCCCAGTCCCCCGCCAAATCCCTTTCCCACTCAACCGCGCCCGATCATGGGCCCCGGTGAAGTCCTGCTTCGGCCCCTTCGGTACGATCCCATTGGGGTTGATGGTCTTGTGGCTGCCGTAGTAATGACCCTGGATGTGAACGAAGTCCACGGTCTCGGCGATGCCCGGCCACTGGTACAACTCCCTCAGCCAGTTCGACAGGTTCGGATAGTCGGCGATGCGCCGCAGGTTGCATTTGAAATGGCCGAAATACACTGCGTCGAAGCGAATGAGCGTGGTGAACAGGCGGATGTCCGCCTCGGTCAGGTATTCACCGGCCAGGTAGCGGCGGCTGGCCAACAGGGCCTCCAGCCGGTCCAGCTCGGCGAACAGGCCGTCGAAGGCTTCTTCGTAGGCGGCTTGGGTGGTGGCGAACCCGGCGCGGTACACGCCGTTGTTCACCGCCGGGTAGATCCGCTCGTTGAGCGCGTCGATCTCGCTGCGCAGGTGCGCCGGGTACAGGTCCAGATGATTTTCAGTCAGGCCGTCGAATGCGCCATTGAACATGCGGATGATCTCCGCCGATTCATTGTTGACGATGCGTCGCTGATGTTTGTCCCACAGCGCCGGTACGGTGACGCGGCCGGTGTAGTCGGCGGTGTCGGCGGTGTAGCGCTGGTGCAGGAAATCCAGGTCGTCCAGTCTGTCGCCGGTGGAGCCATGGGTTTTGTCGAAGGTCCAGCCGTTTTCCAGCATCAGGTAGCTGACCACCGAGACGTCGATCAGCGCTTCCAGGCCTTTGAGCTTGCGAAAGATCAGGGTACGGTGGGCCCAAGGGCAGGCCAGGGACACGTACAAATGGTAACGCCCGGCCTCGGCAGCAAAACCGCCCTCGCCGGAGGGACCGGCGCTGCCGTCGGCAGTGATCCAGTGCCGGCGTTGCGCCTGTTCGCGCTGGAAGCGGCCGTCCTTGCTTTCATACCACTGATCCTGCCAGCGGCCTTCGACTAATAAACCCATCTTGATTTCCTCGGCCAATAAACGTTGGAGGTGAGTCTATTCCGATAGGTTCGAACTAAAAGCGCAAAGGTTGGGCGTTAATGATCGGTTAAATCGAACGGTCCCGGGCAGCCCAATACTGCCGGGCCCTGTCGAAGGCCTCTTCACGGGTCAAGCCCAGGCCGCGCAGGGCCAAAGCCATGGTGGCGATCAGTGCAAGTTGCGGGTAGCTGTCCTGCACATCGCCGCGCCAGATCGCTTTCAGGTGCTCGGGGTCGAGGCTTTCCGGCTTGACGTGGCGCTGCTCGGACAGTCGCGGCCATTCCTCATCCCAACTGACCCCGCCGCGGGTGCCATAGAGGTGACTGTCGGCGTCCGGATTGATCTCGATCTCGCCGCCGTCGCCCTTGATCACGATCGCGGTGTCGCCCAGCAAACCGCTGGCTTCGCGGTGCACGGCCTGGTAACCCGGATGGAAAATGCTCTGCAGGCCGCAGCGGGCGCCCAGCGGATTGAGGATCCGTGCCAGGGAGTGGATCGGCGAGCGCAGGCCCAGCGTGTTGCGCAGGTCGATCATCCGTTGCATCTGGGGCGCCCAGTCCACCAGCGGCATGAAGGCCAGGCCGCCGTGGTCCAGGGCGCTGCCGACTTGCTGCCAGTCCCGGCACAGCGGGATTTGCAGAAAGCTCAGTAATTGTTCGGTGTAAAGCCGACCCGCCGTATGAGCGCCACCACCGTGCATGAAGATCCGCACGCCGTTCTGCCCAAGGCATTTGGCCGCCAACAGATACCAGGGCAGATGCCGCTTCTTGCCGGCGTAGGTCGGCCAGTCGAGGTCCACGTTCAGCGCCGGTGCGGCCAGGCGCTCGCGCAAGGCCTCGGTAAAGCCGGCCATTTCCTCGGCGCTTTCTTCCTTGTGCCGCAGCAGCATCAGGAAGGCACCGAGCTGGGTGTCCTCGACCTTGTCATCAAGCACCAAGCCCATGGCTTCGCGGGCTTCTTCGCGAGTCAGGTCGCGGGCGCCGCGCTTGCCTTTGCCAAGGATGCGCACGAACTGGGCGAACGGATGTTCAGCCGGCGTTTCAAGGGTCAGCGATGGGAAGTCGGTCATAGGCAATTCGTCGGTTTGGGCAGGCCCGCCAGCTTGGCGGCGAGTTTGGCGGGAGTGCCTTTGAACAGGCGGTTCAGGTGCAGGCTGTTGCCCTTGTCCGCGCCCAGTTTCAGCGCCGTGTACTTGATCAGCGGCCGGGTCGCGGGGGAGAGCTGGAATTCATCGTAGAAGCCGCGCAGCAGTTCGAGGATTTCCCAGTGCTCGGGGCTCAACTCAATGTCTTCGGCCGCCGCCAGGGCGCTGGCGACTTCGGCGGACCAGTCGTTCAGGTCGGCCAGGTAGCCGTCCTTGTCCAGCGCGATGGCGCGGCCGCCCACGTTCAGGGTGTTCATAGCCAGCTGTTGACCTTGTCATGGCGGATCGACAATTCGACGAAGGCCGGGTAATCGATGGCTTCGGCCCAGTCGGGCGCTTGCAAGGCCCGGGCCTGAATGTCTTCGGCCATTACGAACAGTTTCAGGCCGCTGCCTTGCAGTGTGGCAAACGGCACGCTGCCCGGTTGCAGGGCATACGTCGCGTCGCCGCACAGCAGCAGTGCATCCTGTTCGCCCAGGACCCGCAGGCAAGTGGCGAGGCGGCTGTCGCCGAAGGGGGAATGAGACAACACGTGCAAAGTCGACATCAGAGGGTGATCACCTGGTCGTAACGGTCAATGAGAGCGACGATGCCCGGCGCGGCCAGTACCTGGACCTCCTCCAGCGCCAGGGCAGCGGTGTCGACGCCACGCTCGGCGGCGCTGTCGGCGCAGACGAACAGCGCTTCGACACCGAACATGGGCAATGCCTGCAAGTTCGCGCTCAGGTCCTTTTGCTGGAGGGCCTTGGCGTTCTGGTTGGCGCTTAGCTGGAACACGCCGTCGTCAAGAAACAGCAAGCCGATCGGCAGGTCGAATGCGCCACCGGCCAGCACGATGTCCAACGCTTCACGGGCACCGGGGCCGGACCAGGGCGCCTGACGGCTGATCAGCAATAAAGACTTGGCCATCATCCGCCTCCAAAACAGATCAAGCGGTCGGCGTCCTGGATCGCATCGTGCAACTGGCCCAGCCCGGACAGGGCCCACGGCGCTTCGACGCTGACGGCAGAACGCTGGTAGCGGTGGGCTTCTTCTTCGTTCAACACGCCACGACGCAGGGCGGCGGCGATGCAGACCACGCCGTCGAGCCGGTTGTCGCTGACAAATGTGCGCCACTGCTGGGGCAGGTCCTGTTCGTCCTGGGGTGTGACAACGCTGGCGCAGGCGTTGTAGACGCCGTCCTGATAGAAAAACAGCCGGACAATTTCATGCCCACCCGCCAGCGCCGCCTGGGCAAACAGCAAGGCACGGCGCGAGGAGGGCGCATGGGCGGCGGAAAACAGCGCGATGGCGAACTTCATGACAGACCCGATCAGCAAAACTGCGGCCATGATAAAGCTTTATGGGCGGTGGGGCGATTGCCAAGGGATGGTTTGGATGGTGGCTAGAGGGCTCTGTGGCGAGGGAGCTTGCTCCCGCTGGGGCGCGTAGCGGCCCTGAATCGAACAGCGAGCAATCTCAGGCAGAACGGGGCCGCTACGCAGCCCAGCGGGAGCAAGCTCCCTCGCCACGAAAGCTCAGTGCTCGATGTCCAGGGCATGCAGCTCACAATACTCCGCCCAGTCCATGCCGGCCATTTGCGCCACTTCCTTGTGCACTTCCAGGCGCTGGGCCTGGTAGTCCTCGGGCGAGGCGGCGGTCAGTTGCAGGGTCAGTTCCCAGGCAAACAGACCCTGGCGTTCGGCCTCGGCTTCGAACGCTTCATGCAGGCGCTCGGCTCGGTACTGGGCGGCGGTCTCGCCTTTGGCCTGGGCCAGCAGCGGGTTGAGGTTGTCCAGTTCGACGCGCAGCTCGGGGCGTTCGTCGAGAAATTTTTCCAGGGCCTGCTCATGGTGCTGGTCGGTCGTCGCCATGTTCACTCCTTCAAGATTGCGCCAGATGTCACAGGTTGCGCGAAACGCTGGCCACTGTCGCGCTTAAATTTCGATCATGCAGCCCGAAGGCCCGGGTCGCAGTGCTACAGTCCGGGTTTTTAACAATGAGTGAACGCAATGCGAATGTTGACGGTAGCCCTGGCCGCGACCTTGTTGGCCGGCTGCGCCGGTTCGGCGATGAACCAGGCTCGGACCCAGGCCCCCTACAAGACCCTGACCTCGGACAAAACCGAACAGGTCGTCGCCCAATGTGTGCAGTTTTCCTGGCAGGACGAGGCCGTGTTCGGCGTCGATGCCGCCGCCTACCAGCAACCCGGTGAGAAAGGTGGCCTGACGGTCTACACCCGCTCGGCCGAATCGTTTGTCGATGTCCAGGCCGGTGCCAATGGCACCACGTTGAACTACTACGCCCAGCATGACGACTTCATCGCCAAGCGCCGGCTGGCGGCGTTGGCGACTTGTTTGTAGGCAGGCAGACCTGAGAGCCCCCTGTGGGAGCGAGCTTGCTCGCGATAGCGGTGTTTCAGTCAACTACGATGTTGTAGGTACTACCGCAATCGCGAGCAAGCTCGCTCCCACAAGGGGTGGTGTTTGAGTTAGAAATCACAGGCGCTTCTGGAGAAAGAAGTGCTGATGCCCCGGCGGGTAGTCGTCAATCTGACCGACTTGCGTAAAACCGTGTTTCTTGTAGAACTCCGGTGCCTGGAAGTCGAAGGTATCCAGCCAGATGCCCACGCAGTTTTTCTCCCGGGCCAGGTCCTCCGCCATCTGCATCAAGGTCGAACCCGTGCCTTGCCCCCGGGCCTGTTCCGGCACCACCAGCAACTCGATATACAACCAACGAAAAAACACTCGCCCGTAGAGCCCGCCGACGATCTCATTGTTGTGTTCATCGCGCACCAGCCAGGCCACGAGTTCGGGTGCCGTACCGCCGGTCCTGGCGGTGTTGTAGGCGCGTAACGGCGCGAGAATGGCCTGGCGTTCTTCGTCGGTGGGAGCGTCCGTACGTTCGATTCGTAGCGTCATCGGCATTATCCATATGCGGGGAAATGATCTGCGCGAGACTACCGCAACAGGCACATTCCGCAAACCCGGCCATACTGCCTAGGTCCCAAAACAAGAAGAGACCTGACTCATGAAGTTCCAATACCTTGCCCGGACCCTCATCGCCACATCCCTGACCCTCAGTTGCCTTTACACCCAGGCCGCCTCCCAGGCGCCGGTGGCTGCCGAAAATGGCATGGTGGTCACCGCCCAGCACCTGGCGACGCACGTCGGTGTGGATGTCCTCAAGAGCGGTGGCAACGCGGTGGATGCGGCGGTGGCGGTAGGGTACGCCCTGGCGGTGGTATACCCGGCGGCGGGTAACTTGGGTGGCGGCGGTTTCATGACCCTGCAACTGGCCGACGGCCGCAAGACCTTCCTGGATTTCCGCGAAAAAGCGCCCCTGGCGGCCACGGCCAATATGTACCTGGACAAGGATGGCAACGTGGTTCCCGAGCTCAGTACCCGCGGGCACCTGGCGGTAGGTGTGCCCGGCACTGTGTCCGGCATGGAGCTGGCGCTGCAGAAATACGGCAGCAAGCCACGGGCGGAGCTGATCGCCCCGGCCATCCGTCTGGCCGAGGAAGGCTTCACCCTGGAGCAGGGCGATGTCGATCTGTTGGAAACCGCCACCGACGTGTTCAAGAAGGACATGCGCGACTCCGGCGCCATTTTCCTGCACAACGGCGAGCCGATGCAGGTCGGCCAGAAACTGGTGCAGAAAGACCTCGCCAAGACCCTGCGGGAAATCTCCAGCAAGGGCGCCGATGGTTTCTACAAAGGTTGGGTCGCCGATGCGCTGGTGACGTCCAGCCAGGCCAACAAAGGCATCATCACCCAGGCCGACCTGGACAAATACAAGACTCGCGAACTGGCCCCGGTGGAGTGCGACTATCGCGGCTACCACATCGTTTCCGCGCCGCCACCCAGCTCCGGCGGGGTGGTGCTGTGCCAGATCATGAACATCCTCGACGGCTATCCGATGAAGGAGCTGGGGTTTCATTCGGCCCAGGGCATGCACTACCAGATCGAAGCCATGCGCCACGCCTACGTGGATCGCAACAGCTACCTGGGTGACCCGGACTTCGTGAAGAACCCCATCGACCATCTGCTGGACAAGAACTACGCCGCCAAGCTGCGCGCGGTCATCGACCCGCAAAAGGCGGGCGATTCGCAGAAGATCAAGCCCGGCGTGGCCCCTCATGAGGGCAGCAACACCACCCATTACTCGATCGTCGACCAGTGGGGTAATGCCGTGTCCGTCACCTACACCCTCAACGACTGGTTCGGTGCCGGCGTGATGGCGAGCAAGACCGGGGTGATCCTCAACGATGAGATGGACGACTTCACCGCCAAGGTCGGCGTGCCCAACATGTATGGCCTGGTGCAGGGCGAAGCCAATGCCATCGCCCCCGGCAAGGCGCCGCTGTCGTCGATGAGCCCGACGATTGTCACCAAGGACGGCAAGACGGTCATGGTGGTCGGCACTCCGGGGGGCAGCCGGATCATCACCGCGACCTTGCTGACCATCCTCAACGTGATCGACTACGGCATGAATCTTCAGGAGGCGGTCGATGCGCCGCGTTTCCACCAACAGTGGATGCCCGAGGAGACCAACCTGGAAACCTTCGCCGCCAGCCCGGACACGCAGAAGATCCTGGAAAGCTGGGGCCATAAGTTTGCAGGTCCGCAGGACCCCAACCACATCGCCGCGATCCTGGTCGGCGCGCCGTCGCTGGGTGGCAAGCCGGTGGGCAAGAATCGTTTCTACGGGGCCAACGATCCACGTCGCAATACCGGGCTGTCGTTGGGTTATTGACGGATGTCTGGAAGAGGATATTCATGAACACCGCCTTGCTGATCATCGACGTCCAGAGCGCGCTGTGCACGGGAGAAGAGGAGTGCTTCGACATTCAGCGCGTGATCCGCACCATCAACGACCTTAGCACCCGGGCCAGGGCCGCCGACTCGACGGTGATTCTGGTCCAGCATGAAGAGCTCGACGGCTCGCTGCGTTACAACTCGGCCGGTTGGCAGCTGGCCGACGGGTTGCTCACCGCCGCCGATGATCTGCGGGTGCGCAAGACCACGCCGGACGCGTTCTACCAGACCGACCTGCTGTCGCTGCTGCAAGCCCGCGAGATCGATCGGCTGGTGGTCTGCGGGCTGCAAACCGACTACTGCGTCAACGCCACCGTACGCCAGGCCCATGCCCTGGGATACGACGTGGTGCTGGCGGCCGATGCCCACTCCACGGTGGACAATGGCAGCCTGCTGGCGGAGCAGAACATCGCCAATCACAACAACCGACTGGGACGCCTGAGCAGTGCTGTGTCGCGGATCGATGTGGTGCCGGCGGCGGGGATTCGCTTATGACCCCACAATCCCCTGTGGCGAGGGAGCTTGCTCCCGCTCGACCGGGCTGGCGCTCGAGTGCGAAGCGCTCGCAAGATCTCCGGGACTGCTGCGCAGTCCAGCGGGAGCAAGCTCCCTCGCCACAGGGGCAGCGGAGGCCATTGATGTTGCACTCGCTCAAGGCGCCCCAAACACCATCGTCCAATACACCCTCGCATCACTGTGCGAGTCGGTGGCGGACGCGGCGCCCATCTGGGTGAACATCGGGTTCATCAGGTTGGCGCAGTGGCCGGGGCTGGCGAGCCAGTCGCGCATCGCCTGGTTCGGCGAGCTTTGTCCGGCGGCGATGTTCTCGCCGATCTTGCGCCCACGAAAACCGGCCCCCTTGGCCCGGTCGGCCACGGAGCGACCGTCCGGGTCGCGGTGGGCGAAATAGTTACCCCGCACCATGGCCCGGCTGTGGCCCTGAGCGGCGGTTCCGAGGGCGGTGTTCCAGCTCAGGGGGCGGGCGGCGGCGAAGCGTTGGCGACCACACATCCGTGAGCTGGCCCGGGCGGCGTTGACCTGGGCCAGCAGGGATTTATCCGAGGAGGCCCCGTCGTTCACCCTGCCACCGCCCATGGGCTGTGCCAGGACCACACGCCATTCGTCACCGACCCGGTTGATGCCGATGTCGGCGTACTGGTTGTCCAACAGGGCTGCACAATGCTCGTCGGCCAGCAGGTCGAAGGCTTCCTCGGCGTCCCGGGCGTCGGTCAGGCGAATGCTGCGCACGGCCCGGGCTTGGTAGCCGGCGTCCTTCAAGGTTTCCCGCAGGCCACCGCGAAAGCCGATCGGCAGGGCCAGGCTCGAGCGCAGCGCCAAGGGCTGCGCGGAGCGGATCGTGCGCCATTCACAACGCCGGGATTGGCTGCGGTAGTCGTTGATCGCCTCCAGCAGTTGCCCTTCGCCCCGGGCATGGACGGGGCTGGCAAATAACGCAAGCAGGCTGATGAGGCAAAGCGAAGCGAGACGGCAAGAGCGAACACTGTGGCGCATGGACGAACGGCTCGGGAGGGGGGAGTTGCCATGGCGCCGGGCGTGGCGCCGATCAACCGCAAGAGGCATCGCCTGGATAGGCGAGGTTTCGCGGCTGGGGTAGGACTGTGGCTTTGAAAACAAGTTTCAGCAGGGCTGACACTTATCTCCAAGCCACCGCCGGCCCCTGTGGCGAGGGAGCTTGCTGCCGCTGGGCTGCGAAGCAGTCCTGAAAATGTTGCGACCGCTACGCGCTGGAGCGCCAGCCCGGTCGAGCGGGAGCAAGCTCCCTCGCCACAATAAATTTCGTCAGTTCAATTGCCTTGGTTCGTCAGGTCAACTACGTGCAGCCGCCCCCGCAGCAGGCTTTTCAACCTGTTCTACCTTGCGATACGTCAGCAGCACGATACCGCTGACCACAATCGCGCCGCCGAGCACCTGGCCCGGGTTGAGCATCTGGTCCAGCACCAGCCAACCGATCAGCAGCGTTGCCAGCGGCTCGATGTTCATCACCGGGGCGTTGCGGGGCATGTCCAGGCGTGGCACGCAAATGAACAGCACGATGAACCCGGTGCCGTAGAGCACCATCAGCGTCGCCAGGGCGAACCAACCGGTGTTGCTGGCCGGCAGATCGAAGCCGCCGGGGAGGGCGCCGGTCAGGCCGGCGAGGTTGACGCTGCTGAACACGATAAAGATCGTCAACAGGCTGCGGACCGAGCCGCGTACCTGGGACAGTTGGTGATCGGTGATCCACAGCGCGCAGGCGAACACACACGCGGCGCAGAACGCCAGGCCGACGCCGAGCAGCCACTGGGGGCCGACTTCCTGTCCGGACGACAGCCGATCCGGCACCTCCAGCACAAACACCAGGCCTACCAGAATCATGCCCATCAACGCGGCGGTGCGAGCGGTCGGCCGTGGCCCGCCCAACGCCCAGGTCAACAGCGCCAGCAGGATCGGGAAGACGTTCCCCACCAGCAATGCCAAGGCCACCGGCACTCGGGCCACGGCGGAGTACAAACACAGGCTTTGCGCACCGATCAGCAGCCCCAGGGTCAATTGCCAGCGCCAGGCACCGACCGGCAGGCGCAGGCTCTGGCGTTGCCACAGCACCAGCGCAGCCAGCACGAGCAAGGTGCCACCCGAGCGCAGCAGGATCGCCAGCAGCACACCCGCGCCGTCATCGAAGGCTGCCCGTGCGGCAACGTGATTACCGGCGAAGGCGCAGCCCATGCAGAGCAGGACAAGCACCGCCAGGTGACGGGGCAACGGCGTGGGCGCAGCAGTGGATTGATTCATGGCAGGGTTTCTCAAAGGCAAGCCACCGAGGTCATCCTCAGTATGGTTTTAATTATCGGTCGTCGTACAACGATGTAGATTTGTACCGCATAGGGTCGGTCTGGACAAGTATTTACTGAGTCTTCCGGCTTTAACTTGTACGATGTCTTGTTGCGGGGTAAAACTGTCGTCCCGTCCAATAACAATTAACGGAGACGCACGATGGATGTTTCGCAATCTGCAACCGCCGCCGACCAGGGTCGTCGAGTATTCCTGAAGAAATCCCTGGTGGTCTCGGCTGCGGCCGCCACCTTGGGCAACCTGCCCGGGCTGGCCCAGGCCGAACCTTTGAGCCAGCGCTACCCGGATCCGCTGATCAATATCCTCGACCCCAGCTTCATGGACCTGCGTATCTTCAACGCCAGCGTCGAGAAGCTCGCTACGGGCCTGCGTTGGGCAGAAGGGCCGGTATGGGTCGGTGACGGTCGCTACCTGCTGGTCAGTGACATTCCCAATAACCGCATCGTGCGCTGGGATGAGATCACCGGCGGCCTGTCGGTGTACCGCGAGAATTCCAACTTCTCCAATGGCATGTGCCGTGATCGCCAGGGGCGCCTGTTGGTGTGCGAGGGCTCGACTACCGCCAGCGAAGGCCGGCGCGTGACTCGCACCGAGCACAACGGCAGCATCACCGTGCTCGCCGACAGCTTCGAAGGCAAGCCACTCAATTCGCCCAATGACATTGTCTGCAAACGCGACGGTTCGGTCTGGTTCACCGACCCGCCGTTCCAGACCGGCAACAACTACGAGGGCCACAAGGTCACGCCTGCCCAGCCGCATGCGGTGTATCGCATCGACGGTGAAAGCGGCAAGGTGACCCGCGTGATCGATGACCTGGCCGGGCCGAACGGGCTGTGCTTTTCCCCGGACGAGAAAATCCTCTACGTGGTCGAAGGCCGGGCCAAGCCCAACCGCCTGATCTGGGCCATTACCGTCAAGGACGACGGCACCCTGGGCGAGCGGCGCAAGCACATCGAAGGCCTGGATTACGCCGCCATCGACGGGATCAAATGCGACGAGAGCGGCAACCTCTGGTGCGGCTGGGGCGGCAACGGTGACCCCAAGGCCGACCTGGAAAAGCTCGACGGGGTACGGGTGTTCAACCCCGAGGGCAAGGCCATCGGGCACATCTCCTTGCCGGAACGCTGCCCCAACGTGTGCTTCGGCGGACGCGAGGGCAACCGGCTGTTCATGGCCGGCAGCCATTCGCTGTACTCGCTGTTCGTGAACACCCGTGGCGCGACCTTTGCCTGATTAACCCAGCCAACCCAATCCCCTGTGTCGAGGGAGCTTGCTCCCGCTGGGCTGCGCAGCAGCCCTGGAACCTGACACCGCCGTGTGTCAGGTTGCATTGATTCCTCTTGTGTCCGATTTTCGCCCAGCGACAACAGGCTCCCTCGCCACAGCCGCCGAACTCCCCCGCACCGTTAACTCGAACGGCAACAACACATGCCGTTGCTCGACCGGTTTCTTCTCGATCAATGCAATCAACATCTGCACCGCCTTCTGACCAAAAGTCTCGGCGGGTTGGGAGATGGTGGTCAGCGGTGGATCGCAATAGGCGGCGAACGGAATGTCATCGAACCCCACCAGGGAAATGTCCTCAGGCACGCGCAAGCCCATCTGCTTGATGCGCTTGAGTGCGCCGATGGCCATCTCGTCGTTCTCGCAGAACAGCGCGCTGGGACGCTGCGCCAATTCCAGCATCGCGCCGGCACCGTCGTAGCCGGCTTTCAACGTGAAGTCGCCATGGCAGATCAGGCTCGGGTCGATGGCGATGCCGGCCAGGCGCAGCGCATCCTCATAGCCGGCCACTCGGTCCAGGGTCAACGGGCTGCTGCGAGGCCCCTTGATGATGCCGATGCGTCGGTGACCGAGGTCGATCAGGTGCTCGGTCATGGCCCGAGCGGCGGCGCGATTGTCGAGGCTGATGGTCGGGTAGGGAGCCTGCTTGACCACTTCGCAGGCGTTGACCAGCGGCAGCGGTTCGACGCCTGGCGGAAGCGATTCGAACGGGTCGCTGGCGCGCAGTTGAATCACCCCGTCCGCCTGATGGGCATAGACCAGCGCAGCAAATTCGCGCTCGATGGCTTCCTGGCCCTGGGTGTCGCACAGCAGCAAGCGATAGCCCGCCGCCTGGGCGGCCTGTTGCGCACCACTGATGACCCGGGCGAAAAACGTGTTGGCGATGGCCGGTACCAGGATCACCAGGTTGCCGGTGCGGCGGGAGCGGAACTGCACCGCCATCAGGTTCGGCCGATAGCCGGCCTGTTCCACCGCAGCATTGACCTTGTCGCGGGTTTCAGGCAGTACGCGCTCGGGCGATTTCAGCGTTCTTGAAACCGTGGCCACCGACACACCGGCCAGCCGGGCCACTTCACGGATATTGGACAAAATCACCTCGATCAATCGCCAGGGAACGGCGGCATGGGAGGGGAGCTTACCGCAGGTCAGGCGGCTGACAAATGCTCGGTGGGGTTTGACACCCACGAAACTTGAGCCTAGATTCTCGCCATGATGTAACCGGTTACATCATCATTCTGACGGAAGACAAGCGCGATGAAACCTGTAGCACCGAAAATAAGAATGGGCTTCGTCGGCGGGGGCGAGGGCGCGTTCATCGGCCAGGCCCACCGTCAGGCCGCCGGCCTGGACGGTGGCTTTGAACTGGTGTGCGGCGCGTTCAGCCGCGATGCCGCAAACAATCAGCAAACCGGCGCGGCCCTGGGGCTTGCCGCCTCGCGCTGCTACAGCGACTGGCAGCGCATGCTGGACAGCGAGGCGGCGTTGCCGGCGGACCAGCGCATGGAATTGCTGGTCATCGTGACCCCCAATCACTTGCATGCACCGATTGCCGGCCAGGCGCTGAAGGCGGGCTTCCATGTGTTCAGTGAGAAGCCTGCGGCGTTGAATCTGGATGAGTTATTGACCCTCAAGGCCGTGGTCCACAGCAGCCAGCGGCTCTACGGCCTGGCCCACACCTACCTGGGCTACCCCATGGTCTGGCAGGCCCGGGACATGGTGCGCAGCGGCGTGATCGGCACGGTGCGCAAGGTGTTGGTGGAGTACCCTCAAGGCTGGCTCAGCCAGGACGTCGCGGCCCAAGGCAACAAACAGGCCGGCTGGCGTGACGATCCCCGGCAATCCGGGATTGGCGGCTGCATCGGTGACATCGGCACCCATGCCTTTTCCCTGGCGGAATTCGTCGCCGACCAGTCCATCGAACGGATATGCGCCGCGTTGGGCACCCATGTCGACGGTCGCCAGTTGGATGACGATGCAGCGATGCTGTTGCAGATGAGCCAGGGCGCCAGTGGCGTGCTGATTGCCAGCCAGGTCTGCGCCGGTGAAGAAAACTCACTGAAGATCCGGGTCTACGGCGACAAGGGCGGGCTGGAGTGGCGCCAGGAAGAACCGGCGAGCCTGATTCATCGCTGCGTCGATCAACCGCTGCGCGTGCTGCGTTCGGGTGTCGGCCAGCCGTGGCTGTGTGAAGCGGCCCGCCAACGCATGCGCCTGCCGGCCGGGCATCCCGAAGGTTATCTGGAGGCCATGGCCAACCTCTACGGCGACTTCGCCCGAGCCATTCGCGGCCAGGTCGAAGGCCACGACGCGCCCGGCGTGCCGGGCATCGAAATCGGCCTGCGCGGCATGGCGTTCATCGAGGCCGCCATCGCCAACCATCGCGGCAACGCCAAATGGACCGAACTGGTCTGCACGGCATGAACCCGGAGAATCCTGTGTCTTCCATTTCCTCAACCACCGATGGCCTGCGCGGTCCGGGTATTTTCCTGGCGCAATTCATGTCCGCCGAGGCGCCGTTCGACAGCCTCGCCAGCATCGCCCAATGGGCTGCTGCCCAGGGCTACAAAGCGATTCAATTGCCGACTAGCGGCACCCGATACATCGACCTGGCCCGGGCCGCAGAAAGCCAGGAATATTGCGATGAACTCAAGGCCACCTGCGCCCAGGCCGGAGTCGAGATCAGTGAACTGTCGACGCACCTGCAGGGGCAATTGGTGGCGGTGCATCCGGCGTTCGACGCGCTGTTCGATGACTTCGCCCCGGCCCATCTGCGTGGCCGACCCCAGGCGCGGACCGAATGGGCTATCGAACAGTTGAAGCTCGCCGCTCGTGCCAGCCAGCGACTGGGGCTGACGGCCCATGCGACGTTTTCCGGGGCGTTGTTATGGCCGTACATGTACCCCTGGCCGCAACGCCCGGCGGGCCTGGTGGAGCAGGGCTTCGAAGAACTGGCGCGGCGCTGGCGGCCGATTCTCGATTGCTTCGATGCGGCGGGCGTGGACCTGTGCTACGAAATCCACCCCGGCGAAGACCTGCACGACGGCGCTTCGTTCGAGCGCTTCCTGGCCGCGGTCGATCACCATCCACGGGCGGCGATTCTCTACGATCCCAGCCATTTGCTGCTGCAACAGATGGACTACCTGGGCTTCATCGATCGCTATCACGAGCGCATCCGCATGTTCCACGTCAAGGACGCCGAATTCCGGCCCGACGCCCGTTCCGGGGTGTACGGCGGTTACCAGGGTTGGGTCGAGCGCCCGGGCCGGTTTCGTTCACTGGGCGACGGGCAGATCGATTTCAAGTCGATCTTCAGCAAACTGACCCAATACGATTTCAACGGCTGGGCGGTGCTGGAATGGGAGTGCTGCCTGAAGGATTCGCAACAGGGCGCGGCCGAAGGTGCGGCGTTCATCCAGCGGCACATGATCAACAAGAGTCGCAAGGCGTTCGACGATTTTGCCAGCGTGACGGCGGACGAGGATTTCAATCGACGACTGCTGGGACTTCCGAAGTAACGCCAGACCCCTGTGGCGAGGGAGCTTGCTCCCGCTGGGGCGCGAAGCGGCCCCATAAAAGCGATGAGCGCTTCGCACTCAAGCGGGAGCAAGCTCCCTCGCCACAAGCAAGCTCCCTCGCCACGCAGGTCCCTGGGTATCAGCGAGTCAATAACAACAATCAAAAACGGTGACTGTCATGACCACGATGAACGCACGCTTGAGCGTGATGATGTTCCTGCAGTTCTTTATCTGGGGCGGCTGGTTCGTCACTCTCGGAACCTTTCTCTCCAGTACCCTGGGCGCCAGCGGTGGGCAGGTCGGCATGGCGTTCTCCACCCAGTCGTGGGGCGCGATCATCGCGCCGTTCGTGATCGGCCTGATTGCCGACCGCTTCTTCAACGCCGAACGTATTCTCGCGATGTTGCACCTGGTGGGCGCGGTGTTGCTCTATCAGCTATACGCGGCGGCGGATTTCGGCGTGTTCTACCCCTATGTGCTGGCGTACATGGTGGTCTACATGCCGACGCTGGCGCTGGTCAATTCCGTGGCGTTCCGGCAAATGCGCGATCCGGCGCTGGAATTCTCGCGCATCCGAGTGTGGGGTACGGTCGGCTGGATTGTGGCGGGGCTGGTGATCAGCTTCGTGTTCGCCTGGGATTCGCGCGAGGCGATCGCGGCGGGCGGTTTGCGCAACACCTTCCTGATGGCGGCCGTCGCCTCCCTGGCCCTGGGCATCTATAGCTTCACATTGCCGGCCACGGCGCCGCTCGAGGAACAGGCCGGCGGTGGCGGCGTCAAGCAGCTGTTGGGGCTGGATGCGCTGGGTTTATTGAAGGACCGCAGCTACCTGGTGTTCTTCATCGCCTCGATCCTGATCTGCATACCGTTGGCGTTCTATTACCAGAATGCCAACCCGTTCCTGGCCGAGGCCGGCATGACCAACCCGACGGCGAAGATGGCCATCGGGCAGGTGTCCGAAGTGCTGTTCATGTTGCTGTTGCCGCTGTTCATCCAGCGCTTCGGCATCAAGCTGGCGCTGTTGGTCGGCATGCTGGCGTGGGCGTTGCGCTACCTGTTGTTCGCCTATGGCAACAACGGCGACCTGGCGTTCATGCTGTTCACCGGCATCGCGTTGCATGGCATCTGCTACGACTTCTTCTTTGTCTCGGGTCAGATCTATACCGACGCCAAGGCGCCGGGGCATTTGCGCAGCTCCGCCCAAGGGCTGATCACCCTGGCGACCTATGGCCTGGGCATGCTGGTGGGCTTCTGGGTGGCGGGTAAGGTGACCGACCATTTTGCCCTGGATGCAGGCCATGACTGGCACAGCATCTGGTTATTCCCCGCCGGTTTCGCGCTGTTGGTGTTCGTCTGCTTCCTGTTCAGCTTCAGCGGCCGACAAACGATCGTCACACCGGCGAAGGCCTGAAGCTTGGGCAAGTCTGGGCGTCGGTCATTTATGGCTGACGTCCAGTTTGGTGTAGGTCACTCTTCCGCCTTCGCTGGCGTAACCGACATTGTCCAGAGTGTAGACGCCGGCCTTGAAATAAAAGTCGTAGGCGTACCACGACGGGTCGACCTTCACCTGTTTGCCGAGGTTGTTGATCAGTACGGTGAGCTTGCCCTGCTTGTCCATCACCATGGAATAGGTGAAGGTCTTGTTCAGGGCTATGTTCGGCACGCTGAACAGCACCGGGCTCTTCACGTCCTTGGGTTTGACCCGATATTCCACATCGATGTTGCCGCTGCCCTTGGCGTAGCGATACACGAGTTTGAGCAGCGGGGCGGGGGCATCCTTGGCGTGAATCTGCGCCACCACCACGCGGCCTTCCGAGGGCACCTGGTTCACTGACAGGGTGCCATTGAGGGCATTGATCGCGCTGTTGTAGCGCCAATTGCGCAGCTTGCCGTCCTTGCTGGTCTCACGCAGTTCGGAACGCGGGTAGTCGCTCTTGCCGGTGTGGGAACCGGTGACCGGCGCCCAGAAGACGATGCGTTCGCCGGTGCGATTGAAATACGCGTTCTGCAGGGTCGGCATGGCTTTGGTGGCCACGGTCAGCGCCGGGGTTTGGATAGGCAGGGTGATGTTCCAGACAGTCATGTCGATCATGGTCAAACACTCCAACGGGGCGGCCGTTGTTTATCCGGTTTCAGCCGGCGGGGGGAGGAATCTGCCTTGCGTGGCGCATTGATTGGGTTATCGACAGAGGGCTGTCGGGCTGGAGGAGCAACTGACGGATGGCTCTGGACCGAGCCCTTCAGGCCGACGGATGGAGTTGAGGAAGGGGTGATGTCAATCTGATGCTGATCGGTTAGAGTACGCGCCGCCCGAGAGACGGATCCCGGGCGTTTATCCATGGAGTATTCAATGAATCACATCACCAAAGTTGTCGCCTCTGCACTGTTCGGCCTGGCCCTGGCGGGCTGCACCGGCACCCCGATGAAAACCCAGCAGTACGACAGCAGCCAATACACCGTGATCGGCCACAGTGAAGCGAAGGCCACCGGCCTGATGCTGTTCGGCCTGATCCCGATCCGCCAGAACAGCCGTTTCGTCCGCGCGCAGACCGCCGCGATCCAGGCCAAGGGCGGCGACGCGATGATCAACACCCAGGTACAGGAAAGCTGGTTCTGGGCCTGGGTCCTGAACGGCTACACCACCTCGGTGTCCGGTGATGTGATCAAGTTGAAAAACGTTCAGTAATACCTGGCTGAAACCTGTGGCGAGGGAGCTTGCTCCCGCTTGAGTGCGAAGCGCTCACCGCTTTTTTGGGGCCGCTTCGCCCGAGGCGTCGGACCGTCCCAGCGGGAGCAAGCTCCCTCGCCACAAAAGCCAATTAGTGACCGCCCACCACCATATGACTGAACGGCGCCACGTACGCCTGCAATGTCACCAGCCCGCCCACCAGAATCGCCAGCACCACCGAGTGGAAAAACACGTAGCGCAGGATCTCCCCTTCATGGCCGTACCACCGGGTCGCGGTGGAGGCGACCACGATCGACTGGGCATCGACCATCTTGCCCATCACCCCACCGGAACTGTTCGCCGCAGCCATCAGCACCGGACTTAGCCCCAGTTGCTCTGAAGTCACCCGCTGCAAGCCGCCGAACAGCACGTTCGAGGCGGTGTCCGAGCCGGTCAGCGCCACGCCGAGCCAACCCAGCAGGGTGCCGAACATCGGATAGAAAATCCCCGTCGCGGCGAACGCCAGGCCCATGGTGGCGTCCAGGCCCGAGTACCGCGTGAGGAACCCCAGGGCCAGCATCGCGACGATGGTGATCAGTGAATAACGCACCACCCAGAGCGTGCGCAGATAGTGGCGCAGCAGTTGCGGGATGGAATAACCCATCAGCAAGCCACCGAGGATCGCCGCCAGGAAAATCCCGCTGCCGGTGGCGGTGAACCAGTTGAACTTGTAGATCGCTTCCTCGGTTTTGGGTTGGGGCACCACCGGCGGGACTTTTTCGATCTGCTGGTGCAGGGTGCTGAAGGTCACCAGCGGCGAGAAGATCGGGTTCGCCTCGCGCATCGGCTTGCCTTGCGGGTCGAGCCGGACCGACTGGGTCTGCGGGTCCAGTGCCGGGCGGGTGTCGAACAGGTTCTTGAAGCCTTGGGTGCCCCAGGCGAACACGAACACGGTGAGGATGATCCACGGCATCCAGGCCCGCAGCACGGCGGGGCGTGCATCGCTGGCGAATGCGCCGCCGACGACGGGAGGCGCGTCTTCGCTGGCATCGATTTTCGAGTCATCGACCCGTCCCGACAAGGCGGCGGAGGTATGCACCGTCGCCGGTTTCCAGACCTTGAGGAAGCCGGTGAGGCAGGCCATGGAAATCAGGGCGGCAATCACATCCACCAGCATCGGCCCGTGATAGTTGGACACCACGAACTGCGGGACCGCGAAGCTGACACCGGCCACCAGGATCGCCGGCCAGATTTCCAGCATCTTGCGCCAGCCGGCGAACGCCCAGATCAACCAGAACGGCACGATCACCGAAAAGAACGGCAACTGCCGGCCGACCATCATTGACAGTTCCATTTCATCCAGCCCGGTGACCTTGGCAAGGGTGATGATCGGCGTGCCCAGGGCGCCGAAGGCCACCGGCGCGGTGTTGGCAATCAGCGCCAGGCCCGAGGCGGCCAGCGGCGAGAAGCCCAGGCCGATCAGGATCGCCCCGGTCACGGCCACCGGCGTCCCGAAACCGGCCGCGCCCTCGAAGAACGCGCCGAAGCAAAAGGCGATCAGCAGCAGTTGAAGGCGCCGGTCGTCGGTGATGCGCGCCAGGGAATCCTGCAGCACCTTGAACGAGCCGTTCTCGGTGGTCAGGCGGTGCAGGAAGATGATGTTGAGCACGATCCAGCCGATGGGCAACAGCCCGTTGGCCGCACCATACAACGCTGCCGAACCGGCCATGCCGGCAGGCATGCCAAAGGCGAAAATCGCGATCAGCAAGGCTGAGGCCAATGCCAGCAGCGCAGCCAGGTGTGCCTTGATATGAAAGAACGCCAGGGACGCCAGCATCACCACCACCGGCACCGCCGCCAGAAGCGTGGACAGCACCGCATTACCGAAGGGATCGTAGACTTGTTGCCAGACCATGTTCCACCTCTGCTTTTTATTGTTGGAAGTGCAGGCCCCGGGGGGATTGGCAGAAGAGTATAGAAGGGGAATGGCGGGGGATTTGGATCGGAGCACCGCCGCAAGTTGATCAACGGTCCCCTGTGGCGAGGGAGCTTGCTCCCGCTGGGTGGCGAAGCCGTCCAAGTGGGCTGACGCTTTTTTCCAGGCAAACCGCGCCGGCTGGTTCTGCGCCTGCTGCGCAGGCGAGCGGGAGCAAGCTCCCTCGCCACAGGGCGGGTGTAGGGCGGCTAGCGGGTTTCTTCCTGGCGCAGTGCCTGGCTCAGGCCATCGCAGCTCTGCGACCAGGCTGTCAACCAGTCGGGCATGGCTGGGGATGCTTCGCTCAAACCCAGCTCCCGGATGAACTCACCCGGCGCCACCGTGCCTTTGGCCGAGCGGAACAGGCCGCGCATGATGACCACGCCCACCACCCGGCCCTGGCTGACAAAACGGTGCTCCATGAACGTCCACTTGGAGTCCCAGCCCAACATCCGCGTGTGCACTTCGAACGCTTCGAACAGCCGCAGCTCACGGCGAAACTTGCCCCAGACATCCCCGACAATCGGCACCGCCCGGTTGCGCAGCGCCACTTTGTAGGCACCGCTGCGCAGCACGTAATCCATGCGGCCGACGTCGGCCAGGGTGAAATAGCGCCCGTTGGTCACGTGACGGTTGAGGTCCAGGTCCAGCGGCCACACGCGCATGCGTACCACCGTGGTGTCCAGAGGCGCCGTCGGCTTGCGCCAGGGACGGCGAAACAGCATCAGCAACAGTCGAAACCAGAGATTCATCGATACGCCGCTCGGGGTGGAAAGCGCCGCACTTTAGACATCCTGCTTGCCCCGGGCTAGGTGCATAACTGACAGATTTGCAGCGAAGCGTGCGTTTGGGTCATGTCTTGCTCAACAAGGCTCACCAAGAGCCCGCCGCTGGCCCCTTGGGCAAACTGTGGGAGGGGGCTTTCCCGCGAAGGCGTCGGTACATCCAGCATCTGTGCAAGCCGGTGTACCGCTATCGCGAGCAGGCTCGCTCCCACAGGGGCGCGGTGGCGGATGCTGGTTCTGTAACACCCCACAATCCATGTGGGAGCGGGCTTGCCCGCGAAGGCGTCGGTACATCCAGCATCTGTGCAAGCCGGTGTACGGCTATCGCGGGCAGGCTCGCTCCCACAGGGGAGCGGTGGCGGATGCTGGTTCTGTAACACCCACAATCCATGTGGGAGCGAGCCTGCTCGCGATGAGGCCATCACCGCCACCCCAAGCCCATCTGGCTCAACCTGAAGCCTCAGCCCTTGGCCGCCATCGCCGTGACTTCCACCCGCATGCCGTCCACCGCCAGGGCAGCCACACCCACCGCGGCGCGCACTGGCCAAGGCTTGGCGAAGAAGCGCCGGTAAACCTCATTGAAGGCCGCCCGGTCCGCCATGTCGGTCAGGTAGATCGTCAGGTGCAGCACCCGGTCCATGGAGCTGCCGGCGCGTTCCAGCGCGGTCTTCAGTGCTTGCAGCGTGCATTCGCTCTGCGCGGTGATGTCGCCCAGCTCCAGGCTGCCGTCGGCGCGGGTCGGGATCTGGGTGGAGACCAGCAGGCCGCCGAAACCGGCGACGTCCGAAGAAATGGAGTCAGCGTCCGGGTCAGGAATAAAAGTGATGTCTTGGTTCGCCATGAACAATCTCTAGCTGGAAAGAAAGGAGGGGCGGTACGCCGCCACAATGGCCCGCCAGTCTACCGCCCCTCTCCAAACCTTTCATTGCTTGCTGGCTGACGCGTCCTCAGCGTTGACCTTGAACCAGCCGCTGAGCAGGCATCACGTGTTCCAATTGCGGTTCAGCCACCGCCACGTGCGTCGCCATCTGTTGGGCCTGGTCCCAATCCAGGTCAGGCTTGAGCCACTGGAGTGCCTCGTCTCCAGTGAACGCCAGCAGCCGCTGTTGTTGCTGGGCGAGGTCGCCGTAGGTCACGAGCGCCAGGCCGTCGCACCCGTTGGGCGTTTCACTGGCCTGGGCCAGGGCGGCGAGGAAGATCGGCCCCGACTCCCGGGAGGTCGTGTAACTCAGGCGTTGGGTCTGGGCTGACGCCTGCGTATCCGAAGCTTCGTACCAACCGTCCACCGCTACCAGCACCCGTCCGTCGCGCTTGATCCGATCAAAGACCTTGGAGCGCATCACCAGGTGCAGCGGCAGGTGGGTCAGCGGCGGCATCGTGCCCATGGACCACACAGGCGACCAGCCCCAGCGGACCTTGATGCATTCCAGGCGCCCATCGCGATTGCGGATGGCGCTGACCTGCATGTTGGGCTTGATCACGCTTTGCCGCTCATGAAGCCTGGGTGCGGTGATCGCGTGCAGGCTTTCGGGTGACAGACGGGTATCGCCGCTGGCGCCCGGGATGTCTCGCTGGGCAAAAAATGCCAGGGAGTCCTTTGAAGAAACAGGCTGAACGAAAAACTCACACATCGCGAAAACTCCCGGCAGCAGATATAAAGTCCAGCAAGACACCCGTCGTCGAAGCCGTTGGCGTGCGGCGGTGTTATGGCGGTGCTATGGCATTGCCATGTAGTTCCGAGCGGGGTGATGACGCTTGGTTCGAAAATCCTCGGAGTGACCGGATGAGCGGAGGAACGAAGCGATTTTGCTGCACTCGGAAGACCGCTCATCGTCTGTCTGGAGAGGTGAGCGCCGCGGATGGTCGTTGTGTTATCCGAACCGTTGAAGGACACCGCCATGACTGAAACCGACCTTGAGATGGAACTGAAAGCCTGGCGACTGCTGCTGGAGGATGATGTCTATCGCCTGGATTTTCCCCAGGACTATCACGACACCCTGGTCAAGCGTGCCGATGACCTGGTGCTCAGGGAATTCATCACCCTGGAAGATTGGCAACTGCTCAAGGATGCGGCCGACCAGGCCTATGAACGCACACTGGAGATGCTGGCGCGCAACCAGCGTGATTGTCTGAATGCGGCGGCCTTGCGGTTGCCTGGGGTGCGGCGTACGGCGGGGGATTGATGGGGGGTTGAGCGCCGTCATCGCGAGCAGGCTCGCTCCCACAGTGGATGAGGGTTGGTTGAAGGTTTTGTGTGTACAGCTCAGAACCCGGTGGGAGCGAGCCTGCTGGCGATGGCAGTGTGTCAGTCGACAAAAAAGTTAAATGTAGTGACGTCTTCGCGAGCAAGCCCGCTCCCACAGAGGAAGGGGGGCTGACAAAAAGATTTGTATATGCCGCCGGTCCCCGTGGCGAGGGAGCTTGCTCCCGCTGGGCTGCGTAGCAGACCCCAAATCGGGGCCGCTGCGCGTCCAGCGGGAGCAAACTCCTTCGCCACAGGTGTTCCAGCGCTCATGCCGGCGGCAAATCACGATTCGCCTGGATGAAATTGACGAAGGCCCTCAGCGGTGACGGCAGGTAACGGCGGCCGGGGTAGTAGAGGAACGGCCCGGTGAATTGTACCCACCAGGACTCCAGGACCGGCACCAGGGCGCCGCTTTCCAGGTACGGGCGCAGCCAGTCCTCGAACAAGTAGACAATGCCCAGTCCATCCACAGCGGCCTGCACCGACAGGTCCACGGCGCTGCCGAGGCGCACGATCAACGGGCCGCTGGGATCGACGTTCACGGTTTCGCCGTCCCGCTCGAACTCCCAGAGCGGCATCGCGCCGCTGGCGAATCTGCCTCGCAGGCAGGCGTGCTGAAGCAGGTCTCGGGGATGCTCTGGTTGCCCATGGGCGGCCAGGTATGCCGGGGAAGCGGCCGTGGCGAAACGTTGGAACCGTGGGCCGATGGGGATGGCGATCATGTCCTGCTCCAGGCGCTCGTCGTAACGAATGCCCGCATCGCAACCGGCCGCGAGCATGTCGACGAAACTGTCTTCGGCGATCACTTCCAGACGAATATCGGGATGGCTTTTCAGGAAAGGTGTGATGATCGTCGGCAATACTAACCTGGCGGCACTGACCGGTACGTTCAGTCTCAGGGTGCCGGAAGGACGGTCGCGAAAGTCGTTGACCACATCCAGCGCCGACTCGACTTCACCCAGCGCCGGCACGATGCGCTCCATCAACCGGGCGCCGGCCTCGGTCGGCACCACGCTGCGGGTGGTGCGGTTGAGCAGGCGTACCCCAAGCCGGCTTTCCATGCGCCGCACTGCGTCACTGAGGCTCGAGGCGGACTTGCCGCTGAGCCGAGCGCCCTCACGAAACCCACCCGCGTTCACCACCGCCACGAAGGCCAGCAAGTCCTGGATATCCGCCGCCATTGTTCTCTCCGTCGTACAACCTGTGCCGATTGCAGCGGATTATCAGCGAAGTGGTCAATCCCTATAGTGACCTCACTCACATTGTTTCGAGGCACACCTGATGAACATCGCAAGCAAGGCAGGGCAGTTTTCACTTGGCGATCGTGCGGTCAACCGCATGGGCTACGGCGCGATGCAACTGGCCGGGCCCCAGGTGTTCGGTCCACCCAAGGACCCGGCAGCGGCCATCGCCGTGCTGCGCGAAGCCCTGGAGTCGGGCGTCAACCACATCGACACCGCCGACTTCTACGGACCGCACGTGACCAACCAGCTGATTCGCGAAGCGCTGCACCCTTATGCCGAGGATTTGGTGATTGTCACCAAGGTCGGCGCCGTCCGGGGGGCAGATGCGTCCTGGAACCCGGCCCACAGCCCGGCCGAACTGACCCGTGCGGTCCAC
Source organism: Pseudomonas sp. SMV71 (assembly GCF_052042015.1). Classification (NCBI taxonomy): domain Bacteria; kingdom Pseudomonadati; phylum Pseudomonadota; class Gammaproteobacteria; order Pseudomonadales; family Pseudomonadaceae; genus Pseudomonas; species Pseudomonas sp. SMV71. Next base: position 267,905 of record NZ_JBKGGU010000004.1, read on the forward strand.
GACAACCTGCGTAACCTCCGATTGGAGGTGTTGGACGTGGTCAATCTGCGCGTGTGGGGCGACATGCATGCGCCAGCAGAAGAGTCCATCGAGGAGTCGTTCACGACCCTGGCGGACCTGCAACGCCAGGGACTGATCCGACACCTGGGCTTGAGCAACGTCACGGCCACCCAGGTCAAGCAGGCCCAAGGTATCGCCAAGGTGGCCTGCGTGCAGAACCACTACAACCTGACTCACCGCAGCGACGAGCAACTGATTGCCGAGCTGGGACGGCAGGGCATCCCTTACGTGCCGTTTTTCCCGTTGGGCGGTTTCTCACCCTTGCAGTCGCAAACGCTCTCCAGCGTCGCTTCGCGCCTGGGCGCCTCGACCCTGTGTGTGGCGCTGGCGTGGTTGCTGCAACGAGCACCGAACATTCTGCTGATTCCGGGTACGTCATCCGTGGCGCATCTGCGGGAAAACCTCACGGCCGGTGAACTCGAGATCACGCCGCAGATGCTGGCTGAGCTGGACGGGTTGGCCTGAACCATCCACTTGTGATGAGGGGCGCGGGTCCGCTGCGCGCCCCTCATCACAACGATGCCTCAGGCTTCGCGCTCCTTGGCCTCGGCGGGATGATGCTCATGCCAGCTGTTGAGGGGCCGGGCGCGGTCTTCGTTGAACATGTCCGTGAGCAACGCATTGGCGCGCCGGTAGGCGTCGTGGCGGAAGGTGAGGTCGTCGGCCGGATGGGCCACGATTTCCTCGAGCATCTGCAGGTTCAAGCGCCGGAACTGATCGGCTCGCTCACGCGCCTCATACGCCCCGACACCCATGTGCACCAAGGCACTGCGGCCTAGCGAGAGGGCGCTCTCGAAGGTTTCCCGTTCGGCCGCCTCCACGCCCATCTGCCGCAACGTGATGATGTGGCCCATGTCCCGGGCACGCACCACCAGTTTCAACGAGGGGAAGTGCTCCTGGGCCATCCGGGTCAGTTTCAGGTTGTCTTCCTGATCGTCGATGGCGTTGATCAGCACCAGCGCCTGGCCGGCGCCGGCGGCTTCCAGCAGGTCCAGGCGCGTCGCATCGCCATAGAACACTTTCACACCGAATTTGCGCAGCGTCTCGATGTTGTCCGGGTCGTGATCGAGTACCACCACCTCGACCCCGCAAGACATCAGCAGGCGTCCGGCGATCTGCCCGAAACGCCCGAACCCGGCGATGATCACCCGTGGGTTCTGCTGGTCGACGAGGTCGGATTCGCGACGGTTTCGCTTGCTGTCCGACTCGAATCGAGCCAGCAGCAGGATCAGCAACGGGGTCAGGCACATCGACAGGGCTACCGCCAGCGTCAGGCTCTTGCCCCATTGATCGGTGAGGATGCCGGCGACAGTCGCGGCGCCGAATACCACGAAGGCGAATTCGCTGCCCTGTCCGAGCAACACCGCCTGCCATGAGCGCTGGCTGGCGGGCACGTTGAGAAAGCGCCCGGCGGACTTGATCACCAACAGCTTGATCAGGATGAAGCCCAGGGTCAGTGTCATTACCTTCAGCGGCGCATCGATCAGCGTGCCGAAGTCGATCGACATGCCCACACCAATGAAGAACAGCCCCAGCAGCAGCCCTTTGAATGGCTCGATGTCGCTTTCCAGGGCATGCCGGTATTCGGAACTGGCCAGCAACACGCCGGCGAGGAACGCGCCCATGGCCATCGACAGGCCGGCCTCTTCCAGCAAAAAGCCAAAGCCGAACACCAGGAACAAGGCGACGGCACTGAAGATTTCCCGCAGGCCGGAGCGGGCGACGAAGCGCAGCAGGGGCCGGGAAACGTAGCGGCCCAGCAGCACCACGATGCTGACGGCGGCGACGATCTTGGCGATGGAGATCGCCAGGTCAGCGCCCGACGGCGTGCCGCCGTGCGCCGCCAGCAACGGGATCATCGCCACCAGCGGAATGGCCGCGATGTCCTGGAACAGCAATACGGCAAAACTGCTGCGGCCCACGGCGGTGGCCGTCAGGTTGCGCTCATTCATCGCCTGCATGGCGATGGCGGTGGACGACAGGCTCAGCGTCAGGCCCACCAGCAGCGCCGCGGTCCAATTCAGGCCCAGGGCTGCGCAGAACGCAGCGATGGCCACGCCACAGGCGAGCATCTGCAAGGCACCACCGCCGAAGACCATTTTGCGCAAGGCCCACAGGCGTTTCGGGTCGAGTTCGAGGCCGATGATGAACAGCATCAGGACCACGCCGATCTCGGCGAACTCCAGGATCGCCTTGACGTCCGTCACCAGCTTCAGCCCCCACGGGCCGATCACGCAGCCGGCCAGCAAGTAGCCCAGGACCGGTCCCAGTCCCAACCGGACGGCGATCGGCACGATCAACGCCGCCGAACCCAGGTAAATCAGCAGTTCAATCAGACTGTGCGTTTCCATCTCAATCTTCCTTCCAGGCGGCCAGGCGGGCGCTGTAGTGCTCGATCTGTGCAAGTTGGGCGTCGCAGGCACCGGCAAAGGCGCCGTGTACGACCACCGGGTCCAGCCAGCGCATGTTGCAATACAAGGCGGTGGCTTGAAGGGGCTGGGCCAGTACCTCGAATCCGGGGTAGTCACCCATCTGGAAATGATCATGCGCGCCGCCGGTGGTGACGGCCCATAGCAGGCTCTTGCCTTTGAGGCCGGTGGCGCCTTTGCCGTAGGCCCAACCGTGGGTGAACACTTTATCGATCCACAGTTTCAACAGGGGCGGGGCGCTGTACCAGTACATCGGGTGTTGCAGCACGACGAGCCCGGCCTGCTCGACTGCCCGTTGCTCGGCCTCGACATCGATATCGAAACCTGGATAAAGGTCATACAGAGAGCGTACGACCACGTCCGGATGATTCGAGACCTGCTCGAGCATCGCCTGGTTGACCCGAGATTGTTCGGGGTAGGGGTGCGCATAAATGATAAGAATCATCGGTGAACTCCATGGTGTTCAGTGGCCTCCGTCGATCCTTGCCTGTGGTGAGCGCGAGCGGTGGGAACGCGGGTTCCCGGTATGGTTGCCGAGCGATACAAACAAGAGCGCCTTGCCGGGGGAGAGGGTCCAGTGCCGGAAGGCCGGACATCCTACCGAGGAAGGCGCCGATTGTTTAGCGCGAGTTGGCCTGATGGGTTGAAGGGGACCGTCGGTGATTCAGTCGAGGGGCAGCGAAACCCTGGCTTCCAGGCCCCCACCGTTTCGGTTTCTGAGAACGAGGGTGCCGCCATGCTCCAACACTGTCGCCCGCGCCGCCGACAGGCCCAGCCCGACACCGCCGGTGTGCTTGTTGCGTGATCCTTCCAGACGAAAGAACGGAGCGAACACCTGCTCGTGAAATTCGGCAGCGATGCCGGGGCCTCGGTCGAGGATCCGTATCTCGACACGCCCGGTGCAAATCTCCAGGCGCACGGCCGGTTCGCTGGCATATTTGATCGCGTTATCGATCAGGTTGGTCAACGCTCGCTTGAGCCCGATGGGGCGACCCAGGTAGACCAGTCGATGCGCACCTTCGAATGAAACCTCGGTGCCGGCGTCCTTGAAGTCATCGACGATGGTGTGCAGCAACTCAGCCAGGTCGAACGCCGTGGCGTGTTCGAGGCGGGCATCGTCGCGGAAAAACTCCAGGGCCGAATTGACCATGGTCTGCATCTCGTCCACGTCCCGGAACAGCCGGGCCTGCTGTTCGGCATCCTCGATGAACTCGCCGCGCAGACGCATGCGGGTCAAGGGCGCGCGCAGGTCATGGGAAATCGCCGCGAGCATTTGCGTGCGGTCTTGCAGAAAGTGCTTGAGTTGGGCCTGCATGGCGTTGAAGGCGAGGATTGCCTGGCGGATTTCATGGGGGCCGATGACCGGAATGGGCGGTGCCTGATGATCGACGCCAAAGCGTCGGGCGCCTTTGGCGAAGCGTTCCAGGGGAGCCGCCAGGTATCGTGTGGCGATCAGGGTGACGACCAGAGTCGACAGGATCATCAACGCGACGGTGATCAGGTTGCGCTCCCATTCGTCCAACCCCCAATTGCGCGCAGGCATGGAGTACATCACCCATGATCGATCGCTCAGCTCGACCAGTGCCGTGTAGCGGGCACCGGGCCAATCGGCGGGCCAGTCGCTCGGTTGATAGCCTTCTACCCTGGCATCCGGCCGTCCCAGCTGCTGGCGCAGTCGCACCGCACCGTCGCTGTATTCCGGATCGTCGACCACCGGCACGCGAGCTTCGGCATACTGCTTGAGCCACTGCGTATTGAATTGCTGGTCACTGGCCGCGCTGGCAATGGCGGGCCGCTGTTCAGGCGTTGCCGAGTCGATGATCCGGGTGATCGCGGCGATCTTTTCAATCAGGCCGGTTTCCATCAGGGGCGGGCGCGCCCAGGCACCGGCCAATTGGCTGAACAACGCGTTCAGGGCCAGCAGCGTCAGCATGGCGCCGAGGGTCGTCAGGGCGATCCAGCGCGCCAGGGTGTCCCGTGGACGCTGGGTGCCCGAGCGTTGCGCAATCATCGCTTCACCACGTGAGGGCTGAACAGGTAGCCGCTGTTGCGCACGGTGCGGATCATCGACGCGCCGCTGACATCGGTCTCGAGCTTGCGGCGCAATCGGCTGACCTGCACGTCGATGCTGCGGTCGAACGCCTCGAAGGTCTCGCCGCGTGCCAGGTCCAGTAGCTGCTGGCGGGTCAATACCCGGCGCGGGTGTTCAGCGAATACCAGCAATAGCTCGAACTCGCCGCTGGACAACGGGATCATGACTTTTTCCGGTGAGCGCAATTCCCGGCGAGTAACGTCCAGCTGCCATCGTTCGAATTCCAGGATCGGGCGTGCGGAGTCGCTCGACGTGGCTCGGGTCTCGCCGGTGCGCCTGAGCACAGCGCGCACCCGGGCCAGTAATTCTCGGGCGTCGAAGGGTTTGGTCAGGTAATCGTCGGCGCCCAGTTCCAGCCCGACGACGCGGTCGCTCAACTCGCCCATGGCAGTCAGCATGATAATGCCGACCCTGTGCTCGGCCCGCAGGCGCTGGCAGAGCACCAACCCATTGTCGCCCGGCAGCATGACGTCGAGGATGACCAGGTCCGGCAGCTGGCGCGCCACCGCTTGCCACAGGGCGTTGCCGTCGGCGGCGACCTCGACGCTGTAGCCATGCTGTTCCAGGAATTTGCGCAAGAGGGCGAGGACCTCGAGGTCATCGTCCACCAGTAATAAGTGACTCACGGCGGCCCCGCTGGGCTAGGGATATGGGAGCCGATACTAGGGGCAATCCAGGGGGTACGTCATATATTTCAATCCGGAAATAAAGTGTCCGACCGGCAATGAAACGGAAATCTTCGGGCAAGCAAGCGAGGGCAGGATGCGGGTCGATGTCAGTCAGTTGATGCACGGCGGTACGCGATACCCGTGGCGAGAGAGAGTCGTTTGTGGCGAGGGAGCTTGCTCCCGCTTGAGTGCGAAGCACTCACTGCTTTTATGGGAGCAGCTTCGCCCGAGGCGTCGGACCGTCCCAGCGGGAGCAAGCGCCCTCGCCACCGGTTATGTGTACAGCCAACTGATATGGGCAGCCCCATCACTCGTCGAGATTGCTCTGAATGCCAATCACCCAATCAGTTCCGATGTTCGCTCGAACTACTGTCGTCGTTGCACTGGCAACCCTCGCCAGCGGCTGCTCAAACACTCCCGCCGCCACACCCGGCAGCTGCGACAGTGTTCCCTACACCGTCCATGACCCCGCCGAATCCATTAACCGTGGCATTTTCGCCTTCAACCGGACCGTGGACGACTACGCGCTGGCCCCCGTTGCCCGTGGTTATCGCCAGTTGCCGCAGACGCTACAGACCGGCGTCCACAACTTCGTGGCGAACTTCGGCGAGCCCAAGGTGTTCGTCAACGACCTGCTGCAAGGCAATGCCCAACGCTCGGTGAACACCCTGGGCCGTTTCGTGATCAACACGACGGTGGGTATCGTCGGGCTGATCGATGTATCCGGCAAGCTCGGCATCGAACGTCACGAGGCCGACTTCGGCCAGACCTTCGGTGTCTGGAACATCGCCCCCGGGCCGATCGTGGAGTTGCCGCTGCTGGGCAGTGCGAACCTGCGCGATGCCACGGGCAAGGTGGCGAGCTTCGCGTTCGATCCGTTTGGCGACAACAGCAGCACCGTCGAGACGCTGGGCACGATCAACACCGCAGGTGGCATCGTCGATGGCCGCGCCGAGGCGCTGCCGCTGACCGACGAGTTGCAGACCCAGCCCGATTATTACGCAGCGCTTCGAGATTCGGTCGCCCAGCGGCGCGCCGACTTTGTCGCCCAGGGCAAGCTCGGTGCGGTGGTGCAGGATCACGCGCAATGCCAGGGCAGGGGGACGACGGATGAATGACCAGGTATTGAGCCTGCACCGGCGGATGCGCACGCCGGCCCCGGACGCATTGCATTGCCGTGAAGTCGAACTGCGGTTGGCTGAGGATGGCAGTCATGTGGTGCTCAGCCGCTACGTCGAGGTGTATCGCCATGAGCGTGGCAGTCGGCCGTCCGTGCGCCATCACCGCGTGTCGCTGGCCAACATGGTTCGCTGGATGGTCGATCATGGGGAGCAGATCAGCCCGGATTCCTGATCCGGGCGGGAGTCGAACGGTCCGGACCCAATGAAACATTTCCACATAATTACAGATCAGTTTAAGTTGTACGATGTCGTATGTAATGTGTTCGACTGTCGCCGTTCTCACAAAAAAAATAACGGAGACTCCATCCATGTCGAGCATTCCTTCAGCCGAAGGGGCCGCGGTGCCCGCGCAAAGCCGCTTTATACGTCTGTTGAAGCTACTGGGTCCGGGCATCATCGCCGTGTTGTCCTGGCTCGGGGCGGGTGACCTGATCACCTCATCCGTAGCCGGCGCGAACTACGGCTACGCAATGATGTGGGTGCTGGCGGTGTCGTTGCTGCTCAGGTACCTGATCGTCAACATCATCGCCCGCTTCCAGCTGTGCAATAACCAGGGCATGACCATCCTGCAGGGCTACGCTCAGCTCAACCCGTTTTTCGCCTGGTTCCTGCTGGTCTATGCACTGCTCATGGGGCACCTGATGAATGCCTACATGATCAAGGGGGCCGGCGAGGCCCTGGCGATGTTGCTGCGGGTCGATTCCCCGTTGCTGTGCTCGGTGGCGGTGGTGCTGGCGGTGTGGCTGCTGGTGGGGCGCAACATCTATTCGATGATCGAAGGCGTGATGAAAGCGCTGCTGGCGATCATGACCCTGGCGTTCATCGCCCTGGCGGTGATGTCCGGTCCCGACGTGGCCGGTATCGTCAAAGGCACCATCGGTTTCAGTATTCCGCCCGACGAAGGGGTGCACGGTGCGTTGCTGGTGGCGGTCTCGGTCATCGGCGCGGTAGCCGGCTCCATCGCCAATTTCGTCCATCCGTACGTGATGCGGCAGAAGGGCTGGACCGGGCCCGAGCACAAGCGCATCCAGCGTAACGACCTGCTGTTCGCGGTGTTCGTCGGGATCGTGATCAACCTGGCGATCTGGATCGTCGGCGCGGAAATCCTGCGACCCAACGGCATTGAAGTGAAAACCCTGGGAGACCTGGGCAAGGCGCTGGAAATCTTCTTTGGCCCTATTGGCTGGTACGTGTTCTTCATCGGCGTATTCGCCACGCTGTTTGCCAGTATTTCCGGCAAGACCACCGCGTTCCCGATGCTGATCACCGACGCCTTCCAGCACGTGCGGCCCAAGCGTCGGGAGCGCTACGGCAAAGAATTCCACCACGACCCGATGCACAAATGGTTCATGCTGTTCATCCTCGTGACGCCGTTGATCTGGTCGATGCCGGGCATGCCGGATTTCGTCACCCTGACCATCGGCGTCAATGCGCTGAATATCATTGGCCTGCCGGTCATTTCCCTGGGCCTGTTGATCATGTCCAACCAGAAGAAACTGCTGGGCAAGGAATACCGCAATAACTTGTTCGAGAACATCGCCCTGATGTTCGCCACCGGCCTGGCGCTCTGGGTCGCGTTCCAGCTGGGCGTTGACCTGTTCACCTGAGGCCGGCTTCCACTGCGCGAGGGGACTGCTAGACTTCAGCGTCCAGTCCCCTTCCAGGAGAGCCCGGATGAACAACAAAAACACGGTTTGTCTCTGGTACGACCGCAACGCGTTGGAGGCGGCGCAGTTCTACGCGGCGACCTTCCCGGACAGTGCGGTGCAAGCGGTTCATTACGCCCCTGGCGATTATCCGGCGGGCAAGCAGGGCGACGAGTTGACGGTGGAGTTCACCGTGATGGGCATTCCCTGCCTCGGCTTGAACGGCGGGCCGTCGGTCCAGCACAACATCGCCTTCTCGTTCCAGGTAGCGACCGATGACCAGGCCGAAACCGACCGCTTGTGGCAGGCGATTGTCAGCAACGGCGGCGAGGAAAACGCCTGTGGCTGGTGCAAGGATAAATGGGGCATTTCCTGGCAAATCACGCCGCGCATTCTCAGCGCAGCCATCACTGATCCCGACCGGACGCGTGCCAAGCGGGCCTTCGACGCCATGATGCAGATGACCAAAATCGATATTGCCGGGATTGAAGCAGCGCTCAAAGGCTGACCCGTGGTTATCGCGAGCAGGCTCGCTCCCACAACGGTTTGCGGCGACCTGTATCCAAGTCTCTCACCCCTGTGGGAGCGAGCCTGCTCGCGATAGCGGGGTCCAGTCAGCCCTTCCTACCGGATCAGCCCATCACTCAGGCAACCTGGCAATCACCTTGATCTCGAAATCAAAACCATACAGCCACGTCACACCCACCGCCGTCAGCGTCGGATGCGGTGCATTGCCCCAGAACTCAGGCACGACTTTCCAGATCGTCTCGAACTTCGCTTGCGGGTCGACCATGAAGACGGTGACGTCCACCACATCGTCAAACGTGCAATCAGCGGCCGCGAGAATCGCCTTGAGGTTATTGAACGCCCGCCGGGTCTGATCCTCCAGGTCCGGTTCCGGCGAGCCATCCTCGGTACTGCCTACCTGACCCGAGACAAACAGGAAACCATTGGAGCGAATCGCCGGTGAGTACCGGTTGCGCTCATAAAGTGCCTGGCGCCCGGCTGGGAAAACAACGTCACGCTGTGTCATACGACCTCCATCAAGGGCCTGTTGCGGCCCGAATCAACGATGAAAGCGACTCTAGGGGCTTGTGCCGGGGCGATAAACGAGCAACCTTGGCGATCACTGTTTGTAGAATCCAAACAATCGCTACAACGACCGGGGAAAAAATGGACCGTTTCGATGCGATGCAGGCGTTCGTGCGCGTGGTGGAGGCGGGCAGCTTCACCAAGGCTGCCGAAACCCTGCACATGAGCAAGACCACCGTCACCCAACTGGTGCAGCAGTTGGAGGCACGGCTGCGGGTCAAGTTGCTTAACCGCACCACGCGCAAAGTCAACGTCACCGCTGATGGCGCTGCGTTCTATGAGCGGGTGATTCGCTTATTGGCCGACATGGACGATGCCGAGACCAGCCTTTCCGGGGCACAAGCATTGCCCAGGGGCCGGTTGCGAGTGGACGTGCCGAGCCCGCTGGCTGCGATGATCCTGATCCCGGCATTGCCAGCGTTCTACGAGCGCTACCCGGATATCCAGATTGACCTGGGGGTGAGTGATCGCATCGTTGACATCATTGATGAAAATGTCGATTGCGTCGTGCGCGGAGGCGAGCTGACGGATCAGTCGCTGATCGCCCGACGCATCGGCGACCTTGCCCTGGGCGTCTACGCTGCCCCAAGCTATCTGGCGCGCATGGGCGTCCCGGCGCATCCGCTGGAGCTGGAGGAGTCAGCCCATCGTATCGTCGGCTTCCTATGGGCGCGCACCGGCAAACCCGTGCCCTATGCCATGCACAATCAACATGAGCACCTGCACATCAAAGGCCGCTACGCCCTGGCCGTCGACGATGGCAACGCTTACCTGGCCGCTGGCCTGGCGGGGCTGGGCGTGCTCTGGCTGCCCACCTACATGTCCAGGTACCACGAAGCGCAGGGCAAACTGGTGCCGCTGTTCGAAGACTGGCGCCTCGACCCGATGCCGCTGTACATCGCTTACCCGCCGAACCGGCATATCAGCGCCAAGTTGCGGGTGTTCATCGACTGGGTTGTGGAACTGATGGCGCAGCAGGCGCCTGTCACTGTCAAGGGAAGTGCCGAATGATTGCGCAAGGGATCGCTGTGCTGCTGGAATACGCCGTTTGCCTGGCACCGGGCCTCATACTCTTTGGCTTCTGGTTCGGCCTGATGCCCAGGAACCAGACTGGACTGCGCATCCTGATTCTGGTGTTGGCATTTGTGCTGATGCGTGACGTGATGACCCCGTTGCAGATGTGGCGGTTGAACGGCGATCTGCAGATCGGATTTCTCGCCAACCCGTTCGTGCTGGCCCTGTTGGGCGGTTCATCATTGCTGCTGGTCGCGCTGATCGCTCGCGGGTTGCCGGACTTATGGCGGCTGGTTGTTCTATCCAAGGGTAACCGGTTGGCCGGCCCGGTCGTGGGCATTGTCGTCGGTTGTTTGATCGGCTTGCCGCTGCGCTTTTTCCAAGGCGCTGACCCAACGGGCATCGCGGGCTACTGGACCTGGCTGCCGGGCATGGCGCTGCTCGCCTATGGGGCCAATGCGCTGGAAGAGGTGCTGTTTCGTGGATTGCTGCAAGGGTATCTGGAGCAGCATGCCCGTGCGCTGCGAGCAGCGTTGCTCAGTGCGCTGGCGTTCTCGGCATTGCACGCCTTCCTCGCCCTGAGCGTCACCCAGCTCGGGTGGCCCATCCTGGTTTTCACCTTGATCGAGGGTTTGGCGTGCGGGCTCGTTCGCATGCGCTACGGCGTGGTCGCGTCGACGGCGACCCATGGGACTGCGATATTGCTGATCGCGGTGCCGATCGTCGCGGCTTAGGGATTAAACCAAGCGCGGGCAGGGGAGTCGAAGGGTACATCCGAAGCTGTAATTGTTGAGGAGACCCACCATGGACCCATTCACCGGCAGTTGCCTGTGCGGTAACGTTCGTATCCGGGCCTCAGGACGCCCGTACCGGGTTGGCCTGTGCCACTGCCTCGACTGTCGCAAGCACCACGGCGCGCTGTTTTTCGCCGCAGCAGTGTTCCCCCGGCAGGCTGTGACCATCGAGGGCGAGACCCGGGACTATGCCGGGCGCTTTTTCTGCCCTCGCTGCGGCTCATCGGTTTTCGCCTGCAGCAGCGATGAAATCGAGATCCACCTGGGCATCCTCGATGCCCCCGATCAACTGGTGCCCACCTACGAAAGCTGGACCGTGCGCCGTGAGTCCTGGCTGCCGTCGTTCCCGCTCAGCAGGCATTACGCCCATGATCGTGAGGGCAGCGGGCGGTTCGAGGAGGAGTGAACGCAGGGACGAGATTGTGCTGCGCACGTTGCTGAGGCATCGAGGGCGTCAGGGTTACGAGGCTCCCGTGCCGTGATCATCGGGCTGAAGCAACTTGCGCACGCGCTGGCCGAGCTCAGCCAGGCGGAAAGGCTTGGTCATCACCCGGGTCTTTGCATCCGCCGAAACCAGACGCTCGCCTTCGGCAAACCCGGTAATGAAGAGCACCTTCAATGACGGATCCCTGGATCGAAGTTCCTCCGCCAGGCCCACGCCATTCATGGCGCCGGGCAAGCCGATGTCTGTCAGCAACAGATCGATGTGCGGGTTTTTCTCCGCCTGCTTCAAGGCCGAGACGCTGTCCAATGCGTCGATGATGCGGTAGCCGGTTTCGCTCAGGTATTCGGCGACCATCTGCCGGATGGCGGCTTCGTCGTCCACCAACAGGATCGTTTCGTTATGGCCCGGTAACGGCGCCGGGGCCTGTGAGGCAGCGGCCGCCTTGAAAGGGGTAACCGAATGCCGCACCAGCGGAAAATACATGGTCACCGTGGTGCCCAGCCCGACGGTGCTCTGGATTTTCACCTGGCCTCCGGACTGTTGGGCGAAGCCGTAGATCATCGACAGGCCTAGACCGGATCCCTCGCCGATGCGCTTGGTGGTGAAGAACGGGTCGAATACCCGGGAGATGATATCGGCACCGATCCCCGTGCCGGAGTCCGCGACCGAAATCGCCACATATGCGCCGGGTGGTATCAGCTTTTCGCCGGCGGACTTCTCGTCGATCACGCTGCGCTGCACCTCGATTCTCAAGGTTCCGCCCGTAGGCATCGCGTCCCGGGCGTTGATCGCCAGGTTGAGCAGGGCGTTTTCCAGTTCGTTCGGGTCGCACTTGATCGTGTCGTTGCTGCTGAAAATCGACTCGACCTGGATGCTCGGGCCCACCGAACGGCGGATCATATCTTCCAGCCCAGCGACGACCTTGCGTGGTTCGAGCACTTCCGGGCGCAGCGACTGCTGCCGGGAAAACGCCAGCAGCCGTTGGGTGAGGGCGGCGGCGCGGGCCGTCGATGTCAACGCCACCGCGTTGTAGCGAGACAGTTCATCGTAGCGTTGGCTGTCGATGCGCCGTTGCATTAGTTCCAGGCTACCGGTGATGCCCGCCAACAGGTTGTTGAAGTCGTGGGCGATGCCGCCCGTCAACTGGCCGACCGCTTCCATTTTCTGGCTTTGCCGCAGTTTCGATTCGGCCACGGCCCGCTCGTGCTGTTCGGCCTCCAGTTGCGCGGTGCGCTTGGCGATTCGTTCTTCGAGCAGGTCGTTCCAGTCCCGTAGTGCGGCTTCCAGCTGCACCCGCTCGTTGATGTCCTCGACGGTGCCGTACCACTGCTGGCAGTGCCCGTCGGCGTCCAGGCTGCAAAACGCCCGGATCCGGAACCAGCGGTACTCGCCCGTGTGTTTGCGCAAGCGGATCTGCGCATCGAACGGCTGCGTATTTTCCAGGGACTGATTCCATAGCCTGGCGAAGGAAATCTTGTCGTCGGGGTGCGCTGCGTTCAGCCACTGGCGGCCCAGTGTCTGTTCCGAGGTGCGTCCTGTGTATTCATACCAGCGCGGGTCCAGGGACAACACTGCACCCTGGTTGTCGGCAGTCCATGGCCAGAGTGGGTTGAGCTGCGCGGCGATGCGGTAGTGGCGTTCGCTTTCGCGCAGTTTTTCCTGGGTCAGCTGCATCGCCTGCATGGCTTTGGAACGCTTGAACGCGGCCCCTAGCAGGTTGGCGTAGCCGCGAAGAAAGTCGACATCGCTTTCGCTGAACGAGCGAGGGTCGCGACTATCCACCTCGAAGATGCCGAAGGGGCGTGTCTCGGTGGCGCCATGGACCAGCACGTTGACGAACGCCCGGACCCCGTTGCGCTGTTGGAACTCATGGTAACGAAAGCGTGTTTCGGCCGAGACATCTGCCGAAATGACGGCGTTGCTGGTGTCCAGCGAGTACCGTTCGGGAGTTCCTTGCTCCGCCCGCACCCGCACGTTGCCCACCACCCCCGGTGTCCAGCCCACGCCGCTTTGCAAAGTGAGCGTGACGCCGTCGTCCTCCAGCAACATGAACTTCGCCAGATGGGTTTGCAGTGCATCGCCCACCAGGTGACAGGCTTGGTCGAGGATCTGTTGCAGGTCGTCCGATAGCAGCGCCAGCTCACCAAATTCGGCGAGCACCTTGCGTTGACGTAATAAAGTGTCTTCGATTGCCATGTGCATCATCCAGGATACGTCCTCAATATCCGAGGGCCGGGTGACGCGCAGGTTCCTGCCAATTGATGAGCGTCGCATCCCCAGAGCCGCTTGACGTGAGGGCGGCAACGCAAAAGCCCTCTCGGGGAGGGCTTGGTTTGAGCGATATGAGGTTGATCTGTGGCTCCGAGACCCCCTGTGGGAGCGAGCCTGCTCGCGATAGCGGTGTGTCGGTTTGCATCAATGTGAACGCACCGCCTTCATCGCGAGCAGGCTCGCTCCCACAGGTCTTGTGGTGGGCTTATTCCTGAAGAAACTTCAACAGATCCTGGTTCAGACGATCCTTGTGCGTCTCGGTCAGGCCATGCGGCGCACCCTTGTAGACAATCAGTCGAGCACCTTTGATCAGCGCCGCGGAAGCGCGGCCGGACGCGTCGATAGGCACGATCTGGTCGTCGTCGCCATGGATCACCAATGTCGGCACGTCGAATTTCTTCAGGTCTGCACGGAAGTCAGTGGCCGAGAATGCCGCGATCGAATCATAGGTATTCTTGGCGCCGCCCTGCATGCCCTGGTCCCAGAACGACTGGATCAGACCCTGGGACGGCTTGGCACCCTTGCGGTTGTAGCCAAAGAACGGGCCCGAAGCGATGTCCAGGTAGAGCTGTGAACGGTTCTCCAACGAGGCCTTGCGCAGGCCGTCGAACACTTCCATAGGCAGGCCGCCTGGGTTGGTGTCAGTTTTGAGCATCAGTGGTGGCACGGAAGACACCAGGACTGCCTTCTTCACGCGGCCGGTGCCATGGCGACCGATATAGCGCGCCACTTCACCGCCACCCGTCGAGAAACCCACCAACGTCACGTTCTTCAGGTCCAGGGCTTCGATGACTGCAGCCAGGTCGTCCGCATAGTGATCCATGTCGTTGCCTTCCCAAGGCTGGCTGGAACGACCATGACCGCGACGGTCATGGGCAACGACTCGGTAGCCTTTCGAGGCGAGGAACATCATCTGCGCTTCCCAGCTGTCGGAGTTCAGCGGCCAGCCGTGGCTGAACGTGACCACCTGACCGTCCCTCGGGCCCCAGTCCTTGTAGTAGAGCTGCACGCCGTCCTTGGTCGTGATGTAACTGGCCGACTGCACCACGCTGCCGACGGCGGATGCGCTGGCACCGGCCTGGACTGGCGATGCGGCTTCGGCGCTGAGGGTGGCGAGTGCCAAGGTGGCGATGGCCAGGGTGCGGTTGAAGGTGTTCATCGTTTTTCTCTCCATAAGGGGGTGGTTTGTGCCGCTGCGATCGTCGTCGTTCGCGTTGGTGTGCAGATTAGAGAGAGAGGCTGGTGTCGAGAACGGCGGTGGTGTTGATACCAACTATTGGAAATAACGGATGGCTGGGGTTCGGTGCGTCTGTTTTGTGATGCGAGGCATCGTTCAGATAGATGTCTCGGAGCAGTACGAAGGCAGATCGCTTTGGACGAAATTGGAGAAATCTCCGACAACGTTTTCAGGTTGGCCTTCGGAAGCCCGGTACATAGGATCGGGCACTGAGTTGGCGGGCGGCAGAGCTGCCGATCGCTCAGCTTGATTTGTCTATGAGGACAGAACGGCGCCTGGGGCAGGAAGATCAAGTTGACCATTTTGCGACATTTGGCGTTACGATTGCGTCAGATGTCATCTAAAGGTAAAGGTCATGCCTATAACGAAGCAAGCAGACAAGCCTGTCCTCAAAACCCCGCGCAGAACCGGGGGGAAGCCAGAGGTCGTGAATGCCACCAGGAAACCCACTGAAGCGTTGTTGCATGGCCGCAAAGGTGATGAACGCATGCTGATCATCCGATATACCCAAGAGGGCTTTAGCCTCAGCGATGTCCGAGACATGCTCTCGACGTCCAGGCTCTTCATGGAGCACGACCTTCTCCAGCGCATCACAGGAAAGTCCATCAGGACCGTCCAGCGTTTGACGAAAGACGCTCAGCCAATACGCTTGAACCAGCAGCAAAGCACCATCGCTTTTCAGTTCGCCCATGCCCTGGAGCACGCGACTGATGTCTTTGGCAGTCAACCGCTGGCCGAAGACTGGCTGGGTAAACCCTGCAAGCACCTGGACGGTCAGGTGCCGTTGGAGCTGATTGACAACTCGTTGGGATTCCAGGCGGTGGAGGATTACCTGACCCGGATTGAACACGGGGTTTATCAATGAATCCTTTGCCCTGGGATGGGCAATGGCACGCTTGGCGCCTTGACCGCGAGGTCTACAAGGATACGTGGTCCAGCGGCATCGGCGCGCAACGATCCGGTGGCCGTTGGAACCCGCCGGGCCGCCGGGTTATCTACGCTTCAGCGGATCCGGCGACGGCCATTCTGGAGGTTGCGGCTCACTTGGGATTTGACGCTCTGGACAAGGTGCCCCACGTGCTCACTTGTTTTGAAGTGCTGGATCCGGCGCTCATCAAGGTGATCCAACCCGAAGACGTGCCAAACCCGAACTGGCTGATCCCGGCCCAACCCTCTCCCAACCAGCAGCAGTTCGCCGATGCGCTGCTGGCCCGGCACCCCTTCGTGCTGATTCCTTCGGCGGTGACCCAGCGCTCCTGGAACCTGTTGGTGAGTTGCGATCTGGTGGCTGATCAGTTCAGGCTGATTTCTCAAGAGCGGTTTGGTCTGGACACTCGATTGATCAAGTCTGCGTAGCGATCAGCCAAAAGAAGGCATCGGCCCCAACGAATTCAGGAGCCATGTAATGACTGCCGCGATGAGAACCACGCCGACCGTCAAGCCGATCAACAACCATTTCAAGACTTTCATCCCCAAGGACGGTTTGGATTTCGGCGCGAGCGCTTCCACCGCAAGTCTCATTTCTTCGGCGCATCGGGGGCAGGCGGCAGAGTCTTCGAAAATGACGCACCCGCATTGGTCACAGATTCTCATGGCGTGGCTTCGAGGCTCGGGAAGGGGCTTCAATATTTGTAGACGATACCCAGCTTGCCCATGATCTCCAGAGCATTGACCAGGCCCAGGCCATTCATGGGCAGGCAGGCGAAGGCCTGGCATTCGTCGAAGTGGCTGCCGATCGCCAGCAATTTGAGGTCATGCACGTCTAGCTGTGCGTTGAAATACTGCAATAGCGCTCGCTCCCAATTTTCGGCCTTGTTTACAGCATCGACGGTCGCCGCGTCAGGGCGTGAGATTTCAATACCCAACCGTTGCAGCGGGGCCAGGGCGTTTACCGCATTGATTCCATAAGACGACCATTCCTTCCATTCGAACTCGACCAACTGATGGGTCCGGCTCAGTGCCGATTCAACCTGAGTCCATGCCCAATCCCATTGCCCGGTTGGCGTCGCGATATCCTGGATGAGGGCCTGAGCCTGCGGTTCATCGAACAGACAATCAAACAGGTCGGCCAGGGTATCGGCCAGGTCGGGTTGCGGACCCTGTGCCTGCTTGTCCAGGTCCTGGCGCAAGAGCTGCCAAAGGGTGTCCAGCTCGGCCCAGTCGTCGGCATCCATTTCATCTTCGATGACCTGTGCCTTGTGGCCGCGGTGGTAATTATCCAGCCGCGTCTTACGCACCTGTATCGCGCCTTCGGCGGCACTCACGGCATAGCTGCTGTGATCCAGGTAGTTGGTCTGGAAAACGATGCGGTCGGGGAAAATGTCGTGGACAAGACTTTCTTCAGCGTCGAAATATGCCGCACCCTCAAGCGCGCCGTGAGCGGTGATGATGCGTTGAAACGATGGGAGATCGATTGGGTTCATGGCGGTCAGATCGTAGGGGGGCGCGCTGATCCTACACCAACGGGGTGCAGCGTTTGTAGGTCAAGGCCACTAAGCCTGTGGGAACGGGCTTGACCTCGATCCCTGGGCTCGCTCCCACCTTGATTGGCTAGCGACCCCAATGCCGAGCACGACGCAAACCGCCTGTGGGAGCGAGCCTGCTCGCGAAGGCGTCAGTCCATTCACCTCAATGCCCTAGTTCCCACTGGCCTGGGCATACCGTTGCTGGATACGCCCCAACTCGCCCGAACGGCGCAGTTGTTCCAGGGCGTTGGCCCAGGCGGCGATCACTTCATCGTCACAATCGTGGCTGAAAGCGATATACAACGATGAGCGATAGAGTTCGACGGGAATCCTGCGCAGCGTTCCGGGTGCAATTTTCAGCTGGCGACTGTAGTAGGCCACACCGGCCGGAGTATCGCCGACAATGATCTCGGTGCGCCCGGCCAACAGCATTCGATAGAGCTGTTGGCTCCCGGTGGCACTTTTGTCCAGGTTCTTGAACCCTCGCGACTGCAGCACGTCCGGTATCAGGCCGGCGTTACGCGTGGTGATCTGCGGGGCATTCAACAGCTGCTCGAGGGAATTGACCGGCTGCTGCGCACTGGCCAACTGATAGGGGTAAATGGACTCTTGCACAATCGGCCCGACCCACTTGTACAGCGGCTCGCGCTCGGGTGTGCGAAACATGGAATACAGAATGGTTTTCGGACGGGTTTTCAGCACCCGGCTGCTGCGCATGCTAGGCAGCACCTCCACCTGAAAAGCATCCCCCGTCAGCGCCATGATGGCCCGGACGATCTCGGTGGTCATGCCGGTGAGTTGATTGTTTTCCAGGTAATTGTAGGGCGCCCATTCTTCAGTGACGACCAGATACGGCTCCGCCCGGACCGGGATGCCGAGCGATAGGCAGAGCAACGCCGCGGTGAGAGTTGAGTGCTTCACGTAGTGTGCCTATAGGCCGTGCGGGGTAGGAAGGCAGATCATGAACGTCAGTATAGACCGGCGCACGTTTGGCGACGGTCTGACGACAGGCTGGGTACGTACTGTCGCGCTTTGCGAAGGGACGCTGGAGTGGCCGATGATTCCGCTAGCCACTCTGTTCACAGGTCGCCTTGCATGGCTAGACTCCCATTCAGCTGCTTTGCGCTGGCGCAGGCATCAACCGCAGGGTAAAAACGATGCCTGGAGAGGCGCTGGATCACACCATCCCAAGGAAGCTGTAGGCGCCATGACTGATTGCGACCAACTCCACCACAACGGCTATGTCCTGCTGCATCGAGCGATACCGGCCGAGTGGCTGGCGGATCTTCGCGCTGTTTTCGATGCCGGCGTGAAACCTTCGGACCAGTGGCCCACGCCTCGCGGCTGGGACTGGCGTCATTCGCAAGTGGACTGTGATACGCGGATCCAGGCGGTGTGTCGTTTGCCGCAGTTGTTGGGTGCGGTGGGCGCATTGATCGGCGAGCGGTTCTTTCTTTCGCAGGTAGAGGGACGCGAGCCTCTGGCGGGCGGTGGTCATCAGTCGCTGCACCGGGACCTGTGCGCGCAACGACCTGGCGACACGGCCATCGCCCTGGCTTTTTTCGACGACTATGGCACCGGGAACGGCGCTACACGCATCGTTCCGGGCAGCCATCGTCCCCAGCCGGGAGGGTCCCTCTTCGACTTCGCTGACGAATCCCGGTCAGTACAGCTTTCGGGTCGCGCCGGCGACATCCTGGTATTTGATGCCGAGCTGGTCCACGCGGCCAGCCTCAACGTGGTGGGTGAACGTCGTCGCGCCATCCTGATGGGCTATTTAGCGGAGCACCTTTACCCGTCGCACCTGGAAACCGCGAGCCTGCGCAATGTTCGGATGGACACCAGCGAGCGTTTTGATCCTGCTGATTATCCTTTGGTTGAAATCGGTTTATGGGACAGTTCCCAGTCCTGTGGCGAGGGAGCTTGCTCCCGCTGGGCCGCGCAGCGGCCCTGAAGCCTGGCGGCATGGTGGGTCAGGATGATTGGTGATTTTTTGAGGGGGCTACTGCGCAGCCCAGCGGGAGCAAGCTCCCTCGCCACGGACTTGAGCGCTCGAACTGTCGATTACCTCTTCACCGGATAATCCGACCCCCAGACCCGCACCGAATTGATCGCCTCGTCCATGCCTTCGAAAACGAACTTCTGTCGTACCGCTGTCTTCGGTGGAACGGTGACTTCGTCCGGGTTTTCCATGCCGGTGAGCTTGTTGGCGTAACCCGCCTGGTCAATGGCCAGGAGGGCGCCGGTCTGGCCGAGGTTGATCAGGCGCAGTTGAGTGTCGGTGCTGTTCTTGAAGCCGAGGGTGATGATGAAGTTCTCGTCGCTGGGCTCCAACTTCAACACCTCGACGGCAATGCGGTTTTTCATCTGCTCGCCGGAGGAAATGATCGCGGCGCCATCGGTGCCCTGGGCCGATTCGCGACCGTCGAGCACGCCTTCGCTGACGCCACCCAACAAGTTCTTTCCAGCGGTGATGAACGAGGACACGGCGGCCTTGGTGGAGTCCTTGATGACACTGCCGTCCGTGGGCTCGCCTTCGGCCAGGCACAGGGGGCTGATCAGAAGAAAAGAAGCGAAGAGGGTGGGGCGTGACGGCAGAAAGTTCATACCTGGGTCCTTGATGACAGGGCGAACAGCATGATAGCCGTGATCCTGACCGCTAGCGATCCACCTCCTTGAGTTTTTCCGACATCTTGACCAGGGTTGCCAACGAGTCCGCATTCATCTTGCGCATCAACGCCCCGCGCCGCATTTTCATGGGCACTTCACTCAAGCCAGGTGAGCGCTGCCGGCCGGTGGGGCCAGAATGACCATGGGCGCAAAATATATGTTGCTCTATCCGAGGGGCTGGCAGCGCTGATCTGCTTTTTTCCGCGGCAGGTGCGTCTGTAATGAGGCTGGCCGCAGTCCCCATAATCCCCCCACCCACAAGTGATACGGTGTTCATGGCAGAGGGGCTGGTGCTGGGAACAGGCTCCAGCAAGGTGTACCCAAACTTATCTATCAGGACTACACATGACAAAGATGGCGATTTTCTTGGGTGGTTTCCTGGCGCTGACGCTGCTGATTGGCGTGCTCGCGACCATCTCTCCGGTCTAGACACAACCCCCCTGTGGCGAGGGAGCTTGCTCCCGCTGGGCTGTGAAGCAGCCCCAAAAGCCTGGGCCCGCTTCGCGCCTCAGCGGGAGCAAGCTCCCTTGCCACAGGGTCCGCTACAAGGTGCCCCGGCCTAGCGATGCAATATCACCTGTGCAATCTCCTGCAGCCCCATCACCCGTTGCGCGGCGTTGAGCTTGATTGCTTCCTTGGGCATACCGAAGACCACGCAACTGGCTTCGTCCTGGGCCACGGTGCTGCTGCCGGCGTCGAGCATTTCCTTCAGGCCGCGGGCGCCGTCGTCGCCCATGCCGGTCATGATGATGCCGGTGGCGTTGCGCCCGGCGAACTTGGCCACTGAGCGAAACAGCACATCCACCGAGGGTCGATGGCGGTTGACCAGTGGGCCGTCCACCACCTGCACGTGATAGAAGGCGCCGCTGCGCGTCACCATCATGTGCTTGCCGCCGGGCGCGATCAGCGCCAGGCCTGGGTGGATGCGGTCGTTGTTGCGTGCTTCACGCACCTCGATCTGGCACAGGCTGTTGAGCCGGGCGGCGAACGAGGCGGTGAATTTTTCCGGCATGTGCTGGACGATGACGATGCCCGGGCAGACCCGTGGCAGCGCAGTGAGCACCGCTTCCAGGGCCTGGGTGCCGCCGGTCGACGTGCCCAGGGCGACGATGCGCTCGGTGGTCTGGGCCATGGCGTGGCCATTGGCGGCGGGCAGTACCGCGTCGGCGCTGAGTTTGCTGGCGGGCGTCAGCGGGGCCGCACGCTTACCCAGGTTGCGCACGTTCACCTGGGCCGCGGCGCGGATCGCCGCCACCAGTTCCGGCGCCGATTCCAGCAGAAAGTTCTTCAGCCCGGTAGTGGGCTTGGTGATGATTTCCACCGCGCCGGCGGCCATTGCCTGCAAGGTGGTTTCCGCGCCCCTGGGGGTCAAGGACGAGCAGATCACCACCGGCGTGGGGCGCTCGCTCATGATTTTCTTCAGGAAGGTAATGCCGTCCATGCGCGGCATCTCCACGTCCAGCACGATCACATCGGGCCATTCGCGGGCCAGTTTGTCCATGGCGAAAATCGGGTCGGACGCCGCGCCCATCACATGGATGTCCGGTGTGTCGCTGAGGATCGCCAGCAACACCTGGCGGACCACGGCGGAGTCGTCCACCAGCAGTACATTGATCTTTTTTGACATGGTTAATGCCGTGTCCTTATCGGTTGGTGCCTGACCCACACATCGCCGCTGCACAGGTCGAAAATGATGCTTCGATATCCCGTGCTGCCCATGTCCTGGGCGATCAGGTCGAGGCGATAGAGGGCGGCCATTTCCAGCGCCGCATTGACGTTCAGCCGTGCCACGTCGCCGAACGGCACGTGGCGTTGCAGTTGCGGGAACATCTCGCCGCCGCCGAACAGCTTGAGCTGATACTCCTCGGGCTCCGTGCCATGGGCCCGCGCCTGGCGGACAAACAATTCGATGGCTTCGTCGGCGTACAGGCCGTTCAGCGCGGTGGAGCAGCGGATGCGGCTGGGCAGCATGAAGTGGCACATGCCGCCGATCCGCCGCTCGGGATGCCATAGGGTGATCGCCACGCAGGATCCGAGGATCGTGCGCAGCCGGGTCGGGCAGGTGGCGAAGTGAAACTCCCCCGGCGCCAGATAGACTTCGGTGACTTCGGTTCTCCTGGCCGTGTTCATGGTTTGCGATAAATCGAAGGCGCCACCAGTTTCAACGCGTCGGACACGCCGTTGAGGCTTTCCGAATGGCTCACGATGAAGTAGCCGCCGGACTTGAGCCGGGGCACCAATCGGGCGACCACTTTGCTTTTGGTGGGTTGGTCGAAATAGATCATGACGTTGCGCAGGAAAATCACGTCGAATTCCCCCAGGTCCGGCAGCGTTTCATTGAGGTTGACCTGGACGAAGTGCACCCGGCTGCGCAACGCCCGGTCGATCAGGAACGTACCGTCCTGGCTGCCGGTGCCCTTGAGGCAATACTTGACCAGCAGCGGATGGGGCAGGGTGCGGGCGCGTTCCATCGGGTAATGCCCGGAGCGGGCCTTGGCCAGCACCTGGCTGCTGATATCCGAACCGATCACCTCCCAGGGCGTGGTGCCCAGCCCCTCGGCCAGGGTCATCGCCAGGCTGTAGGGTTCTTCTCCCGAGGAGCTGGCCGCGCTCCACAGGCGAAAGGTCTTGCCCGGCGTCGCGTTGGGCAAGACCTGCTGGCGCAGGAAATCAAAGTGCTTCGGTTCGCGGAAAAAGTAGGTTTCGTTGGTGGTCAGCAGGTCCAGCGCCACTTGCAACTCATCAGCGCGCTGGCCGCTCATGATCAGCTTGAAGTATTCACTGTAGCTGTCCAGCTCATAGTGCTTGAGGCGCTTGAACAGGCGCCCGGCCACCAGGGCTTTCTTGGCCTCGGACAGGTTGATGCCGGCGGCCTGGTACAGCCAGGATTGAAACTGGCTGAACTCACGGTCAGTGAGCGCCAGCGAATTCGCGGTGCGTTCCTTGCAACTGTCGGCGTTCACGGGGCTTCTACTTCCAGCGCGGCGGGGCTGGCCTCTGCGAGTTGGGACATTTCGTCGATGGACAGCACGCGGTCGACCTCCAGCACGATCACGAACTTGCCGTCGACCTTGGCCATGCCGCTGATGAAGTCGGCGCGGATCTTCGCGCCGAAACTCGGCGGTGGTTCAATCTGCGTGGTCGGGATTTCCAGCACCGCCGACACCGTGTCCACCAGCAGGCCGATGTCCTGGGCGTGGCCGTCGGCAGAGTCCGCCTCGATGATGACCACGCACGAACGCCGGGTGATTGCCGAATTCTGCCGGCCGAACCGTGCCGACAGGTCCACCACCGGCACCACCGCGCCCCGCAGGTTGATCACCCCGCGCACGAACGCCGGCATCATCGGCACGACGGTGAGGTTGCCGTATTCGATGATCTCCTTGATGCACAGGATGCCGATGGCAAACATCTCCGTGCCGAGCATGAATGTCAGGTATTGCGCTTCTTCCTCGACCGCGGCGGTCGTCTGGCGGGTGGTTGCGATGGCGCCCATGCCGTTATCTCCTGTTATCGAACCCTATGTGGACGAACCGTCAGAACCGGGTGAATTCGGATTCGTCCGGTGCGCTCGCCATGCTGTAGGCGAAGGCCTTGGGCAGTGCGGGCACGGCGGCTCGGCTCGGCTTGCGGCTGGACGGGCCCGGTGTGCTGTCGACCTTCAGCGGTTGGCTGGCTGACTTGGGTGGCGTATCCAGGGTGAAGAAACTCATGGCCTGTTGCAGCTGTTCGGCCTGGCTGCTCATTTCCTCGGCGGTGGCCGCCAGTTCCTCGCTGCTGGAAGCGTTCTGCTGGGTGACCTGATTGAGTTGCGTCATGGCGGTGTTGATCTGCGCCACGCCGGCGGCCTGCTCCTCGGACGCGGCGCTGATTTCCTGCACCAGATCCGAAGTCTTGTTGATGGACGGGACCATCTCGTCAAGCAGATGTCCGGCCTTCTCGGCCATGTCGACGCTGCTGGACGACAGCTCGCCGATTTCCTGGGCCGCTACCTGGCTGCGTTCGGCCAGCTTGCGCACTTCGGCAGCGACCACGGCGAAGCCTTTGCCGTGTTCGCCGGCACGGGCCGCTTCGATGGCCGCGTTGAGCGCCAGCAGGTTGGTCTGGTAGGCGATGTCGTCGATGATGCTGATGCGCTGGGCGATTTTTTTCATCGCCACCACGGTCTGCTGCACCGATTCGCCGCCGTCGGTGGCTTCCTTGGCGGCCTTGCTGGCCATGCCGTCGGTGACCTTGGCGTTCTCGGTGTTCTGGTTGATGCTGGCGCTCATCTGCTCGATGGAGGCGCTGGTTTCCTCGACACTGGCGGCCTGCTCGCTGGTGGCCTGGCTCATCGATTGCGCGGTGGCGCTGACCTCTTCGGAAGCGCTGGCGAGGTTGTCCGCCGCATTACGCACTTCACCGATGATGTGGGACAACTTGCCCACCATGTTCTGCATGGCATTGAGCACCATGCCGGTTTCGTCTCGGGAGCCGCCTTCGATTTTCGCGTTCAGGTTACCCTCGGCCAATTGTTCGGCAACGGCCGCGGCCTGCTTCAAGGGCCGGGAAATGACCCGCGAAATGAACAGGGCCAGGCCCAGGCCGACCAGCAGCGCAGCGGCCAGCACGGCAATGATCGACAGGCGTGATTTCTCGAACAGCGCCGTGCCGCGCTCGCTGGCCGCAGCGGCACCGGCGTCATTGAGTTCTACCAGTTTCTGCAGATCGGCGGTCACTAGGTCGAACTGACGCTTGGACTCGCCCTTGAGCAGCGCGTGGGCCTGGTCGGTCAGGCTTTGCCGGGACAGCGCCAGCAGGTCCTTGCTGATCGTCAGGTACGCGATCCAGTCATTGCGGGTGGTTTCGAACAGCTGGCGATCTTCGGCATTGGAGAGCAGTTTTTCATAGGTCGCCAGGCGCGTTTCAAAGGCTTTCCTGGCTTCCTCTGCTTCTTGCTCAAGCGTGGTGCGCTCCTGCTCGGAGTCGGCAGCGATGTGGCGATTTTCTTTCAGACGATAGCTCGCCGCGAAGAACCGCATGCCTGAAGCCGCACGCATCGACGGCATCCAGTTTTCCCGGATTTCGATGGTGGTGCCATTCACCGCACCCAGTTGGAGGATCGAGAACACCCCCATGACGGCAGTCAGCGCCAGCACCACGAGAAATGAGGTGATCAGTTTGGTGGCGATTCTAAGATCGTAGAACCATTTCATTGGGAAGTACCTCTCCATGGAGTTTTGCTAAAGCGTCAGCGAGTGTTGGCTTGTTGGAATTGATTGGAGGTGTAGCGGTTTTCAATCTGTACGATCTGGGTCAGCAGCGCCGGTACGTCGAGGATCAAGGCCACGGCGCCGCTGCCCAGGATGGTCGAGCCGCTGATGCCGCGCAGGGCGCCGAACAGCTTGCCCAGCGGCTTGATGACGGTCTGGAATTCACCCAGCAAGTCATCCACCACCAGCCCGGCCTTGAGCTCGGCGTAGCGCACCACCACCACGTTCTGGCGACGCGCGGCTTGCCCTTCGTGGTTGAAATGGTCGCGCAGGTACACCAGCGGCAACACTTCACCGCGCAGGTCGAGATAGCCTTGTTCGCGACTGGCCAGGCCATCGTCCTCGCTCAGTTCGATGCACTCCTGGACCATGTCCAGCGGAATGACATAGGTCGACTGGTCGATGCCTACCAGGAAGCCGTTGATGATTGCCAGGGTCAGCGGCAGGCGGATGCGCACCACCGTACCCTGGCCCGGTTGGCTATCCAGGTCGACGGTGCCGCGCAGCAAGGTGATGTTGCGCTTGACCACATCCATACCCACGCCGCGTCCCGACAGGCTGGTGACGGCCTGGGCGGTGGAAAAGCCCGGCTCGAAGATCAGGTTGTAGATTTCCTGGTCGGTGGGGCTGGCGCCGGCGGCGACCAGGCCACGTTCCTGGGCTTTTTCCAGGATCCGGTCGCGGTTCAGGCCGGCGCCGTCGTCGACGATTTCCAGCACGATGCTGCCCGAGTCGTGATAGGCGTTGAGGTGCAGATGCCCCTTGGCCGGCTTGCCGGCGGCCAACCGGGCTTCGGCGGTTTCAATGCCGTGGTCCATGGCATTGCGCAGCAGGTGCATCAGCGGATCGCCGATTTTTTCCACCACGGTCTTGTCCAGCTCGGTTTCCGCGCCGCTGATGATCAGGTCGATGTCCTTGCCCAGTTCCTGGCTGACATCGCGTACCACCCGCCGGAACCGGTTGAAGGTTTCGCCGATGGGAATCATGCGCAGGCGCAGGGCGCCGTCGAGAATCTCTTCCACCAGGGCCGATACGGTCGAGGTGGACTCCTGCAACGGATCGTTGTTGCAGGTGCGGGCCAGCAGGCTGGCGCCGGCGCTGGCAATCACCAGCTCGCCCACCAGGTTGATCAACTCGTCGAGCTTGTCGGCGTTGACCCGCACGTAGGCGCCGTCCTTGGCCTTGTTTTCGCTGCCGACCGGCTGCCGGTCGGCCGCAACCTGGGCGGGCAGCCGTGGAGCCTTGCGCTGGTCCGGCAGCAGCTCGCCGGCGGTGACCAGCGCGGTGCTTTCGTCCGGCTGCTCCTGAGTCGTGGCAACCAGGTGAGTGTTTGCCTGCGATTCGACTTCATCGACGGCGACGATTTCGATCTGGCAGTCTTCACGGACAAAATCGAAGACTTCATTGATCGCCCCATGGCTGGCGCTGGAGCGAAACTCGATGTCGAATCCCAGGTAGCAGGACTCGGCGTCCCAGCTGTCGATGGCCGGCATGGCGTCGGTCAGCGTATCGATATGGACGATCTCACCGAGGGTCTGCAAATAACGCAGGAACGAGAGCGGATCCATGCCGTTGCGAAACACCTCCTGGCCGAAGCGCAGGGAAATGTGCCAGAGGCGCGCCTGCGATGCTTCGTCCACCTGGGTGTCAGCCGTGGCGGGCTGGGTGGCCGAAGGCGAGGGCGCCGCCTGGTATTCCTGGAGAATCTGGCACAGCTCCACTTCGCGCTTCATGGCTGGCGGCGTCAGTGTGCCGCCCTGGTTCGCCACTACGTTGATCAGTTCCAGCATGTGATCGCTGGACTTGAGCAGCACGGCGATCAGGCCGGTATCCACCTCGACGCTGCCATTGCGCAGGCGGTCGAGCACGTCTTCGACGATGTGGGTGAAGCTGACGATCGGTTCCAGCCCGAACAGCCCCGCCGAGCCCTTGATGGTGTGGGCGGCTCGGAAAATTGCACCGATGGCGTCATCGTCGTCAGGGTCGGTTTCCAGTTGCAGCAGGGACTCCTCCATCGCCTGCAACTGTTCCCGCGCCTCGACGATGAACGTCTGTTGTGCCTGGTCGAGATTGATGCTCACGCTCATATCCTTTGTCGTGCCGTGTCGTGCCGTGGTGCGCAGAGGCTAGGCCTTGAGGTTGCACAGCTTGAGTGTTTCGCTGACGGCTTGGCTGCGCCCGGTCAGGGTCAGCCGGGTGCCGGCCTTCGGTGCTTCGCGCAGGGCCATCAGCAGCAGTTGCAGGCCGGCGCCGTCGATTTCGGTGACTTGCGACAGGTCCAGCTGCATGCGCGGCGTTGCCCCCAGGCGTGGCAGCCACTGGGCGGCCAGGTCGGCGGCGGTATAGATGGTCAGCTCGCCGTCGATCCGCAGGTGATCGGTGTCATCCAGGGTTTCGTACAACAAGGACATTGCCGCCTCCGGTCATCAAGGAAGAATCAACTTGGACACCGCCGCCAGCATCTGCGCCGGCTGGAACGGCTTGACCACCCAGGCCTTGGCACCTGCCGCCTGGCCTTCCTGTTTCTTCGATTCCTGGGATTCGGTGGTCAGCATGATGATCGGCGTGAACTTGTAGCTGGCGAGCTTCTTGACCTCCTTGACGAAGGTGATGCCATCCATGTTCGGCATGTTCACGTCACTGATGATCAGGTGCACTTTCTGCCCGGTGAGTTTGCCCAGCGCATCTTTGCCATCGCTGGCCTCGATCACGTCATAGCCGGCACTTTTCAACGCGATGCCGACCACCTGCCGAACGCTCGCGGAGTCGTCGACAACCAATACACTTTTAGCCATGAACGGCTCTCCTAGAAGAAGGTTATTTCCTGTGAAGCTTGTTGCGCGCCCGAGTCGCCGTGGTGATTGCGGCGCTGCTCGTCGGTGGCATAGGTGGTTTCCATGCGCGCCAGCCATTGGCGGGCGTCAATGGAGGCAGCCTGGTCGGGCGACTGACTGGCTTGTTGCAGGTGCACATGCAAGTCCTCGATGTTGTCGCGCACGTGGCTGAGGATCTGGCTGACCCGATCCTGGAATTGCAGGCTGACCAGCACCTCGGTGAGTTCGTCGCGGATCCCGAAGCTTTCCTGTTGCAGCATGTCGGCCGAGTCGGCCAGCCGCCCGGTGACGTTCTTGAAACGCTCCAGCACACGCTGAATGCTTTGTTCCGAAGCGGTCACCGAATGGCTGTCCTGGTCCGCACCGCTGGAGGCGGCCTGGACCAGTTGAGTGATGGCGGTATTGATGATGTCGACCTTGGCGGACATCTGTTGGCCGGTCTCGCTGGATTTGCTCGACAGGCTGCGCACGGCGTCAGCGACCACGGCGAAACCGCGCCCGGCCTCACCGGCGCGAGCGGCTTCGATGGCGGCGTTGAGGGCCAGCAGGTTGGTCTGCGCAGCGATGGCCGCGACGTCCGCGGCCATGGTCCGCAGCTCGCCGGTGTAGGCGGTCAGGTTGCGCACCTGGGCCAGGGTTTCATCGCGGCTGGCTTGGGTGGCTTTCAAAGAGTCGATCACCTCGACCAGTTCGCCTTCGCTCTGGGCCAGCACTTGCACCGCGCCGCCGCTGCTTTTGCCGGCCAGTTCACCGGCGGCCTGTTGCGAGGCTTGCACGGTTTCTTCCAGGCGGGACGAAATGCCGGTGAAGCGGCTGGTCAGCGAGACGATCGCGGTTTCAGTCTGTTGCCGCGAGCTTTCGACCTGCTTGGCCCAGATCGGCATCGCGCCGAGGATCACTTCGTTGAGTTGCGCCTGGGTTTGCGGCGAAAGGTGTTCGGCCGTCTGCAGTTCATGCAGGTCGCTGGTCTGGGCCAAAGCGCTGTCCAATTGTCGACGCTGCGCCCGTGCGCCCAACACACCGGCGGCGCCGCCCACGACCAGGATCGCCGCGCTCAAGCCAAGGTTCTGTCCGCTGGCTCCGTTGACGGCCAGCACCCCGATAGCGGCGGCGACGGCCACCAGCACAGCGTGCCAGAGGATGCGTGGTTGAGTGGGGGAAAGGGAATGACCGTGTGGATACGACTTCATGGTTCGGTCCTTGAACAGTGCTGCTAACAGGTAACAGGTTATTGGCGAATAACTGGTTATCTGCGTCCTTCACGTGGACTTGATGACCAGTCGTCCGATATCACATCGCTGTAGGCGATGCCCTACACAATGCGTGGCACTGTGCTATCTCAGATTAGACGCAGTCTCGCAATTGTCGAATCGGCCCGACGAAGCATCACTGCCACACAACACCCCTTGTGGCGAGGGAGCTTGCTCCCGCTGGACCGCGCAGCGGGCCCTCTTTGAATGCGACTGCTGCGCAGCCGAGCGGGAGCAAGCTCCCTCGCGACAAGAGCGGTCCGAGTCGATTCTTTGAAATGAAATGTTGGGATTGAGCTAAATTATCGGCACCGATTCGTCGAACCTGCCATCAGAGCCCTCATGCCCACCCAGCCTCTTTGGAAAACCTACCTGCTATTCCTGGCCCCCATGGTCCTGTCCAACTTCCTGCAATCGATGTCCGGCACGTTCAACAGCATCTATATCGGACAGATGCTCGGCACCCAGGCATTGGCCGCAGTGTCGGGGATGTTTCCCATTCTATTTTTCTTCATCGCGCTGGTGATCGGCCTGGGGGTGGGTGCGGGGGTGTTGATCGGACAGGCCTACGGTGCCGGTGAAACCGGTGCGGTGAAGGCAATTGCCGGCTCGACGCTGTTGCTGGGGGCGATCATCGGCCTGGCGGCTGCGGTGCTGGGCAGTGTGTTTGCGCGGCAGGCCCTGCAAGGGCTGGGCACGCCGGTCGATGTGCTGGAGGATGCCGTTTCCTACGCCCGGGTGATGTTGTGGGTCCTGCCGATATTGCTGGTGTTCGTGCTGTTCACCCAGTTGCTGCGCGGGGTCAGCGACACCTTTTCGCCGATGCTGGCGTTGCTGGTGTCCACCAGTGTCGGGCTGCTGCTGACGCCCGCATTGATCCGTGGTTGGCTGGGGCTGCCTCAAATGGGCATCCAGAGCGCCGCGCTGGCGGGGCTGGTGGGGACGACGTCGGCGATGGTCATGCTGGCGTGGCGCCTGAACCGCCGCGCCCATGCCCTGGCACCTGATCGCGCCTTGTTCGCGGCAATGCGCCTGGATCGTGAAATCCTTGGCAAAGTGCTGCGCATCGGATTGCCCACCGGGTTGCAGATGGTGGTGATCTCGCTGTCGGAGCTGGTGATCCTGGCGCTGGTCAACCGCCACGGTTCCCAAGCCACCGCGGCCTACGGTGCGGTCACGCAGATCGTCAACTATGTGCAATTCCCGGCGCTGTCGATTGCCATCACCGCTTCGATCCTCGGCGCCCAGGCCATTGGTGCCGGGCGCCTGGAGCGTCTGGGGCCGATCCTGCGCATGGGGTTGTTGTTCAACGTCTGGCTCACCGGGGGATTGGTGCTGCTGGGGTATTTGCTGTCCCACTGGCTGCTGGGCCTGTTCATCACCGACCCGACGGCGCGGGTCCAGGCTGAACACCTGTTGCACATCATGCTCTGGAGCCTGTTGGTGTTCGGCTTCCAGGCCGTCGTCGGCGGCATCATGCGCGCCAGCGGCACGGTGCTGGTGCCGGTGGTGATCTCGATCTTGTGCATCGTCGCGGTGCAAGTACCGACGGCATACCTGCTCGATGCCCGCTTCGGGTTGCAGGGAGTATGGATGGCGTTTCCTGTGGCCTACCTGAGCATGCTGTTGTTGCAGACGCTGTATTACAAACGGGTCTGGCAGCATCAGCCAATCGAGCGGTTGGTGTAGGTACTTTTTGACACACCGAAACCCCTGTGGGAGCGAGCCTGCTCGCGATAGCGGCGGGTCAGTCAACCTGATACTGAATGAATGACCGCCATCGCGAGCAGGCTCGCTCCCACAGGGATCCGTAGCTTGACGATGTTACAGTGGCCGTCATTTCCCACGTCGTCATCGAGGACCCGATGCCAGCCAGCTCTCCCCCCAACTCCACCTACCGCGCCTTCCTCTTCGACATGGACGGCACGCTGCTCAATTCCATCGCCGCCGCCGAGCGGATCTGGACGCGCTGGGCCAGGCGCCACGGGGTGGACGTGGCGACGTTCCTGCCGACGATCCACGGCGTGCGCGCCATCGACACCATCGCCCGCCAGCAGTTACCGGGGGTGGATGCCGAGGCCGAGGCCGCGCAGATTACCCGTGAAGAAATCGAAGATGTCGAAGGCGTGGTGCCCGTGCCCGGCGCGCTGGCGTTCCTGCAAAGCCTCCCGCCACGGCAGTGGGCGATTGTCACCTCGGCGCCCATGGCCTTGGCCTTGCGCCGCATGGAAGCGGCTGGCATCCCGCGTCCGGCGGTGATGGTCACCGCCGAAGACGTGAGCGACGGCAAACCCAACCCCGCCTGCTACCGACTGGCCGCCGAGCGATTGCAGGTCACGCCCGGCGAATGCCTGGTATTCGAGGACGCCCTGGCCGGCATCCAGGCCGGCGAAGCGGCGGGGGCGAACCTGATGGTGGTCACGGCGACGCATACGCATCCACTCGACACCGCCCACCCATCGATCAGCGATTACCGCGAGCTTGGCGTCACGGTAGACGAAGCCGGACTGATGCGGTTGCACACAATTCCATAACCAACATCGACCCCCTGTGGGAGCGGGCTTGCTCGCGAAGGCGTCGGCACATTCGGCATTGATGCAAGCTGGTCCGCCGCTTTCGCGAGCAAGCCCGCTCCCACAGTGATCCGGGTCAGCTCACCACGCGATAGCACGGCACATAGGCCGCGCCGCCCGGCAGTTTCATGCGGTGTTGTGCAACGAAGGCTTGGAGCAGGCGGTCGAGGGGTTCCATGATGGCCGGGTCGCCGTGGATTTCATACGGGCCGTGTTCTTCGATCAGGCGGATGCCCTTGTCCTTGACGTTACCGGCGACGATGCCCGAAAACGCCCGGCGCAGGTTGGCGGCCAGTTCGTGGGGCGGCAGGTCGCGGCTCAGGCCAAGACTGGCCATGTTGGCGTGGGTCGGGTCGAACGGACGCTGGAAGCCTTCGTCGATTTTCAGCAGCCAGTTGAAGTGGAAGGCGTCGTTGCGCTCGCGGCGGAACTGTTTGACCTCCTTGAGCCCCTGGTTCATCTGCCGCGCCACTTCGGCCGGATCGTCGATGATGATCTGGTAGTGCTGCTGCGCCGCCTCACCCAAGGTAGCGCCGACGAACGCATGCAACTGGTCGAGATACGGCGCGGCGCTTTTCGGGCCGGTGAGGACCACCGGGAACGGCAGGTCCTGGTTGGCCGGGTGCATCAGGATGCCCAGCAGGTAGAGGAACTCCTCCGCCGTACCGGCACCGCCGGGGAAAATGATGATGCCGTGGCCGACACGCACGAAGGCTTCCAAGCGTTTCTCGATGTCCGGCAGGATCACCAGTTCGTTGACGATCGGATTCGGCGCCTCGGCGGCAATGATGCCCGGCTCCGTCAGGCCCAGGTAGCGGCCGCCATGGATCCGCTGTTTGGCATGGGCGATGGTTGCGCCTTTCATCGGTCCTTTCATCACGCCCGGGCCGCAGCCGGTGCAGATGTCCAGGCTGCGCAGGCCCAGTTCATGCCCGACTTTCTTGGTGTACTTATATTCTTCGGTGTTGATCGAATGACCGCCCCAGCACACGACGATTTTCGGTTCCACGCCCGGACGCAGGGTGCGGGCATTGCGCAGCAGGTGGAACACGTAGTCGCTGATGCCCTGGGACGAGCTGAGGTCGATGCGCTGGCTGTCCAGTTCGTTCTCGGTGTAGACGATGTCGCGCAGGGCGCTGAACAGCATCTCTCGGGTGCTGGCGATCATTTCGCCGTCGACGAAGGCATCCGCCGGCGCGTTCAGCAGTTCCAGGCGCACGCCACGGTCCTGCTGGTGAATACGGATTTCGAAGTCTTTGTAGGCTTCCAGGATGGTCTTGGCGTTGTCGACATGGGCGCCGGTGTTGAGAATGGCCAGGGCGCACTGGCGGAAGAGGGTATAGATGCTGCCGGAACCGGCTTCGCTCAGTTGCTGGACTTCGCGCTGGGACAGGGTCTCCAGGCTGCCCTTCGGGCTCACCGAGGCGTTGATTACATGTCTTTGAGTCATTCAGCTTTCCTTGAAAACGATGCCGTGCACACAGAGGCGGCACCTTGAAAAAAACGTCCACGCAGAAAGATCGCACGATCCTTGCGGTATCGCCATGGACTTTGATCCGGATCCTTCGGGTCGGTTGCACCCTAAAATGAGCCCCAGCATAGCTAAATCGACCGGGCAGGCGATAATGCGTGACTCTTTCGATGCCGTACAAGGAAATTGCGCCGCGATGTTCGAGATCAAACCCTGGGACGCCGGTCTTTACCGGCAGCAGACCCGCCGCAGCACCCTGATCATCGCGGTGGTGTTCCTGGCGCTGGCGATGCTCTTGTCCAGCCTGGCCGTGATGCTGCTCGGCACGCCGGGAGGCGATAACTTTCGTTTCAATCTCGGCGGCGTGATTGCCGCAGTGTTGCTGATGGCGGCGCTGATGCGCCTGTATTTCTGGTCGCAACCGTGGATGGCCGCCGCCGTGTATGGCTGGCAGCTCAAGCGCAGCCTGATGAGCGTGACCAACCTGATGCACCAGGTCAAAGCCGGGGTACAGGCGCAGGATCCAGCGGCGATGAAGCTGTTGCGGTTCTATCACCTGGGCCTGGCGCAGATGCATCACCTGGACGCCAACTCCAGCGAGCAAGGCTCACTGACGCGGGAGGCCGACGCGCATCTGGCGGCCATGCAGGCGCTGGGCCTGGACACCCATCAGCCGCGCCTAGACCCGACCTGGCTTGAAGCGGTCAGGCAGGGCTACGACACGCGTTGACCTGTGCCCGCTCGTCGGTACCTGTTCGGAAAAATCAAACCCAGGTCCGGCGGACCTTTCTGATGAACAGTCATCGAAAGGAGAGACGAGATGCCGGATAAACGCGTGTATGGAACCTTACTCTGGGTCGCGGTCGGCTTGACCGGTTGCGCTGGCGGCAATACGCCTTCGCCGGTGGATGCACCCGGCGCCGCGAAAACCCCGACCACCGCGACCCTGGAAGCCGGAGCGGGGTTGATGCAGAACAAACCTCCGCTCCAGGCCCTGAACACCTACCTCGACGGTTTTCATTTTTATAACGGGCGCATGTCCGGGCAAATGGAAGCGCATCACTACTGTTCGGCGCTGAACGAGGAAGTCTTTCAGTGTGCGATCTTCGACGGCAACACCTCCGGCGCCAAGTTGATGGGCGTGGAATACATCATCAGTAAGCGCTTGTTCGAGGGCCTGCCCGCCAGCGAGAAGCAGCTTTGGCACAGCCATGTCCATGAAGTGAAGTCCGGGCAGTTGATCGCCCCCGGGATCCCCCAGGTGGCCGAGACCCGGTTGATGGAGAACCTGGTGAGCACCTACGGCAAGACCTGGCATACCTGGCACACCGAGCAGGGCCAGGCGCTGCCCTACGGCGTGCCGCAACTGATGATGGGCTTTATCGCCGATGGCCAGGCCGACCCGCAAATGGTACGGGAACGCGACCGTCGGATGGGCGTGGACAGCGAAGCGAAGAAAAAGGCCCGGGCTGGCATCGCCGCGCCGACAGTGGATCCGGGGGCGGATGCGTGGCAGAAGGGCAAGGTTTGGCAGATCAAGGATCCGACGGGTGATCACTCACATTGATCGGTGAACATGCTTGCCTTGGCGAGGGAGCTTGCTCCCGCTGGGGTGCGCAGCAGCCTCGAGAAACTTCACCTTGGTTAGCTGGATTGATCAGTGTTGGGTTTATAGGGGACTGCTGCGCAGTCCAGGGGGAGCAAGCTCCCTCGCCACGGGAGATGGGGATATTTAAAAGCTATGGTCTTACTTGAATTATAACTATGGCTGTTTAAAGTGCCCGGGCACGCCATGTTCCTGTTCCGTCGGCCGGGTTCGTTTCTGAACTTGAACGTCGCTGATTTCAACAGCTTTCAATTCACTGAAAGTGATTCTAAGCAGCGCTTCGGCTTCGCTGACACTCAAGGTCTCGGTGTCGGCCTCCAGTACGCGACTGTCGGGTTGGCCGTCGGCGATGAAACTGACGATGAATCGGTCGTGACTGCTCATGCTGACCTCGAATACTCAGGCGCCAGGGCGCAGCAGAACTGCGCCCCAACGGTTTTCCGGGTTACGATTTCCTGCCGCCGCCATGGCTGCGTTCGCCACCTTTCTTACCGGCTTCAGAGGCTTTTTCCCGGTCGTTTGCAAAGTTACCGCCAGAAGCATGTCCGCCTTTCTTGCCGGCTTCGGATGCCTTTTCACGATCGTTTGCGAAGTTACCTGGGTTCTTGTTTCCGCTATTAGCCATTTCGAGATTCCTCATTTTGGTTAAGCGAGCAACTGCCTCGCCTAACTGTGAAAGAAAATTCCCGGGGTAAGTTTAATAAAAACGTTTCGCTGGCGACGAACGGCGATAAAGTTATACAGCCGTTTCGCTTGAAACTTATACAGCATTACATTCATTTATATAGAGGTTAATTACGATTCCCGACGCGCATGTGCGCGGATCAATCTTCGCCGCCGCTGACTTTCCAATGCTTGGCATCGACTGGGAATACGACCTGCTCGACGCGATGGGCGATGCCGAAGGCCAGGGAGTTTTCCGCCGGGATGACCCGTTCCTCATTGCACAGGCATTTGAAGATATCCAACTGAGTCGCCGCGCCAGCGGTCTCCTTGACATAGATCTCCACGTAGCGCGCCACGTCGTTGTCCAGGCTCGACAGGTACTCGCGCAAGCGCGAATGGTCGACGGACTTCTGACCGAAGTACCAGTTCATGGGGTGGATCAGAAAGCGTGAATGCGGGGTGGTGGTCCGGTCGCTGGCGGCCAGGTACATGACGATGCCCATCGATTCGATGTTGCCGGCGTTCACCGCACGCACCGGCACCGGGAGGGATTTGATAAAGGTATAGAGGGTAAAGCCGAAATTGGTGCTCCCGCCCACGGTGGACAGGTTGAGCATCAGTGAGTCGGCACCTTTCTCGATGGCTTCCAGACAAGTATCGCGGAAGCGTTCCGTGGTGCCCTGGTCGATCTGGCAATGGAAATGGACAATGTGTTCGGACATCTCAAACTCCTGTCGACTACATCCGTTGACGTGTCTGCGCATGGCGCTGGCGTAGAGTTGGGAGTTCAACGCTGCGCGGAACGTTCCTCGTTTTTCGGCCGGCACCGGGGGAGCGCATCACGCCGACTGCTGGCGTTCGCAGCTCTCGGCCGCTTGCGTCATGCGCTGTAGAAACATCGTCAGTCCGGCTTCTTCCGCGCTCAGGCCTTTACGTACCCGGGGTTTGGGCAACTCCCTCAAGGCGCCGAGCATGAAACCCTCGACCACCGCAGGATGAATGTAGCACTTGCGACAGACGGTCGGCGTATTGCCCAGTTGCCGGGCCACTTGCTTGACCATTTCGGCCACGTGCTTCCTGGCCTCGGTTTCGGTTTCCCAGCGCAGCGTCCGCAGTCCGGCCAATGCCGCCGCGCTTCCGGCCCAGGTGCGGTAGTCCTTTGCAGTGAAGTCGGCGCCGGTCAGGGTCTTGAGGTACGCGTTGATGTCCGAAGAACTGACGGAGTGGCGCGCTCCGTCTTCGTCCAGATACTGGAACAGATTCTGCCCGGGGATCTCCTGGCAACGCCGGATCACTCGCGCCAAACGGCGGTCCTTCACGGTGATCTGGTGTTCGACGCCGCTCTTGCCGCGAAACTGGAAGGCAATGGCACTGCCGTTGACCTCGACATGCCGGGTGCGCAGGGTGGTAAGGCCGTAGGAACGGTTGTCTCGGGCGTATTGCGTATTGCCGACCCTGATCAGGGTCTTGTCCAGCAAGGTGATGACGGTGGCCATGACCTTGTCACGGCTGAAGCCGGGCGTGGCGAGGATCTCCTCCAGGCGCTTGCGCAGACGCGGCAGGGCACGGCCGAATTCCAGCATGCGCGAGTATTTGTCCGCGTCGCGCACCTCACGCCAGCGCGTATGGTAACGGTACTGCTTGCGCCCCCGGGCATCGCGGCCGGTGGCCTGCAAATGCCCGCGCGGATCGGTGCAGATCCACACCTCGGTGTAGGCCGGAGGCACCGCCAGGGCATTGATGCGCTGGATCTCGGCCGCATCGGTAATGCGCTGGCCCTGGGGATCGAAGTAACAGAACTTGCCCCGCAGTTTCCTGCGGGTGATACCGGGAGCAGTGTCGTCGACGTAGTGCAGATCGGGCGGCAGTGCATCCGGCGGCGGGGTGTCGGGCATGGATAAATCCTTGGCAGCAGATCCGGGGGGCTATGGAGTGATTGACCGCGGGCCGTTGCGGTGGTGCCAAGATTCTCAGGTTGGCCTCGGATAACTCTGGGAGCGAGCCTGCTCGCGATAGCGGTGGCTCAGTCGGCATTGATGTTGGCTGATCGGACGCTATCGCGAGCAGGCTCGCTCCCACAAGGAGCTTTCATTGGCCGCACTGCCGTGTTCCTACGCCAACACCGCCACCGCCTTGATCTGTGCCCACAACACCTGCCCCGGGTGCAGCTTCAACTGGTCCCGGGAGTAGCGGGTGATGCGCGCCAGCAACGGCGTGCCGGCGGCGTCCAGGCGGATCAGCACATGCGCAGCGTTGTCGGCGGCCAGTTCGCTGACGACCGTGACCGGCAAGCGGTTGAGGATGCTGGTCTGGGCATCGTTGGCCAGGCTGAGGCTGACGTCCCGGGCCTGGACCTTGAAGCGTAGAGGCTGGCCGACGGCGAGAGCGGTGTGGGCCACCCGGACATTGAACTGACTGTCGGGCAGGTTCAACGTGAGCAGTTGATAGGCCGGTTCATAGCCACTGACCGTGCCCTGGATCACCACCCCCGCGCCGTCCCCCAGGGCCAGCGGCAGGTCGAGCCGGGCCAGGGTTTCGCCGATCGGCCCACTGGCCAGGGCACGCCCGGCATCGAGCAGGACGATGTGATCGGCCAGCCGCGCCACTTCGTCCTGGGAATGGCTGACGTACAGCACCGGGATGTCCAGTTCATCGTGCAGGCGTTGCAGGTAAGGCAGGATTTCGTTCTTGCGCCGGCTATCGAGTGACGCCAGCGGCTCGTCCATCAGCAGCAGGCGCGGGCTGGTCAGCAAGGCCCGGGCGATGCCCACCCGTTGGCGCTCGCCGCCGGACAGGTGGTGCGGCTGGCGATCGAGCAGGTGTGCGATACCCAGCAGTTCGCTCGCTTGCTCCAGGCCGACGCGCCGATGCTCGGGCTTGATGCGCTTGAAGCCGAACGCCAGGTTGGCGCGCACCGACAGATGGGAAAACAGGCTTGCTTCCTGGAACACGTAGCCCAGAGCCCGTTGATAGGGCGGCACGAACACGTCGCGCTCAGTGTCTTGCCAGACTTCGCCATTGACCTCGATAAAGGCTCGGGATGGTCGCTCCAGCCCGGCGATGCAACGCAGACAGGTGGTCTTGCCGGAGCCGGACTCGCCAAACAACGCGCTCACGCCACGGCCTGGCAGTTGCACATCCAGGTCCAGGGAAAAATCCCCGTGGTCGAGCTGAAAACGCGCATGGATCATCGATCAGCTCCAATCGGCACGGGTTCTGCGGCTGGAATACAGCGCCAGCAGTACCAGGAACGAAAACACCAGCATCGCCGCTGCCAACCAGTGGGCCTGAGCGTACTCCAGGGCTTCGACATGGTCGTAGATCTGCACCGACACCACCCGGGTTTTCTCCGGGATATTGCCACCGATCATCAACACCACGCCGAACTCGCCGACGGTGTGGGCGAAGCCGAGAATCGCGGCGGTGATGAAACCGGGGCGGGCCAAGGGCAGGATGACGCTGAAGAATGTGTCCCAGGGGTCGGCTCGCAGCGTGGCGGCGACTTCCAGCGGACGGCTGCCGATGGCGGCGAAGGCGTTTTGCAGCGGCTGTACCACGAATGGCAGGGAATAGATCACCGAGCCGACCACCAGGCCGCTGAAGCTGAAGGTGAGGGTGCCCAACCCGAGGGATTGGGTGAACTGGCCGATCCAGCCGTTCGGCCCCAAGGCCAGCAACAGGTAAAAGCCGATCACGGTAGGTGGCAGCACCAGCGGCAACGCCACCACCGCGCCCACCGGCCCACGCAACCAGGAGCGGGTGCGCGACAGCCACAACGCGATGGGCGTGCCGATGAGCAGCAGGATCACTGTGGTCAGCGACGCCAGTTTGAGGGTCAGCCAGATGGCGGAATAGTCGGCATTGGTCAGCGGCATTTAGCGTTGGTAACCGTAGGCTTGGAGGATAGCGGCGGCTTTGGGGCCCTTGAGGTAATCCATCAGCGCGGCGGCGGCGGGGTTATTACGGCCCTTGTCGAGGATCACCGCATCCTGTTTGATCGGGTCGTGCAGCTCGCTCGGGACAATCCACGCCGAACCGTTGGTAAGCTTGCCGTCCTTGTAGATCTGCGACAAGGCCACGAAACCGAGTTCGGCGTTGCCGGTGGAGACGAACTGATAAGCCTGGGTGATGTTCTGGCCTTCGACGAGCTTGCTTTTGACTTGCGCGGCCAGCCCCAGTTTGTCCAGCACCTGGGTCGCCGCCAGGCCGTAGGGCGCGGCCTTCGGGTTGGCAATGGACAAGTGTTGGAAAGCATCGTGCTTGAGCACCTGGCCCTGGTCGTCGACGTAACTGTCCTTGGCCGACCACAACGCCAGGGTGCCGACAGCATAGGTGAAGCGCGAACCCTTCACCGTGTCGCCTTCGCTTTCGAGCCTGGCCGGGGTGGTATCGTCGGCGGCGAGGAACACCTCGAAGGGCGCGCCGTTCTTGATCTGGGTATAGAACTGCCCGGTCGCGCCGTACGCTGCCACCAGTTTGTGACCAGTATCTTTTTCGAAATCGGCGGCCATGGCCTGGATCGGCGCGGTGAAATTGGCCGCCACCGCCACCTGCACCTCAGCGGCCTGCACAGCGCCGATGGAAAAGAGGGTCGTCAACAGCAACGGCGCGAAACGGGTGAGGCGCATGGGTAGGGCTCCGTGAGGGGTAGATTCGCTGTATACGGAAATATATAGCGAATGCCTGGCGAACGGAACGCGACATTTCGTCGGGATCAAAGCAGCGATGTTTTGTGTGGGAGCTTGCTCGCGACGGCGTCGGTCCAGACAACCCAAAACCTGTGGCGAGGGAGCTTGCTCCCGCTCGGCTGCGCAGCAGTCGCAAAACCGGCTCATGCGGTCTGCCTGGAAAATGCAGGGGCCTGCTTCAGGCCAGCGGAAGCAAGCTCCCTCGCCACGGTGGGGTTGCGTGGCGCCGAATTAGGATCGATCCTGGTTCCCCTTGTGGGAGAGCTTGCTCGCGATGGCGGTCTGATTGTTGATCGCGGTTTTGTTGACCGAGTACATATCCATTGCTGCGGTCATGGCGGCTGGCGGTTTCGCCC